>NZ_JBIWFI010000004.1:0-342445 GCF_044762985.1 Streptomyces sp. NPDC096339
CCAGATGTGGAAGCCCGGTAACGGGTGAAGCTGACTGGTACTAATAGGCCGAGGGCTTGTCCTCAGTTGCTCGCGTCCACTGTGTTAGTTCTGAAATAACGAACGGCTGTGATTACACACCAGCATTCGTAAATTTCATAGTGTTTCGGTGGTCATAGCGTTAGGGAAACGCCCGGTTACATTCCGAACCCGGAAGCTAAGCCTTTCAGCGCCGATGGTACTGCAGGGGGGACCCTGTGGGAGAGTAGGACGCCGCCGAACAATCATTGTGGGAAAGCCCCGCACCAGCCCTTCAGGGTTCGGTGCGGGGCTTTTCTGCGTTTACGGGTCGGATGCCCGGCCGGGAAATTGGAGTGAGCCCGCGGTGTGGGCGTCGTTAGGATCCGGGCATGAGCGATGACTACGTGATCAGGGCCGTACGGGGCGACGAGTGGGAGAAGGTCAAGGAGCTGCGGTTGGTCGCGCTGCGGGATCCGGCTGCGGCCGTGGCCTTCCTCGAGACCGAGGAGAATGCGCTGTCCCAGGAGGACGCGTTCTGGCAGCAGCGGGCTGCGGGGGCTGCCGAGGGGCGTGGTGCCAGGCAGTTCATCGCCGAGGCCGGCGACGGGCGTTGGGTCGGGTCCGCGACCGTGCTCATCGAGGCACAGGGCGCGACCGACTACTTCGGGGAGGTCGTCGAGCAGCAGCAGGGCCACGTGGTCGGCGTGTTCGTACGGCCCGAGCAGCGGGGCAGCGGGCTGGTGGAGAGGCTGTTCGATGCCGCGCTGGAGTGGGCCTGGTCGCTGGAGGAGCCGGTGACCGAGCGGGTGCGGCTGTTCGTGCACGAGGACAACGCCAGGGCCGAGGCCTTCTACCGGCGGTACGGGTTCGAGTCGAGTGGTGTGCTGGTACCGCTGGAGACCGGTGCCAAGGAGCGGGAGTACGTCTTCACGCGGCCGGCCGTGCCCGTCGGCTAAGGGAGGATCGCTTCCGGCCAGCGGGAGCGGGCCTGTTCGCGGCTGCGGCACAGGGCGACGAGGGGGAGCGCGTCGTCCGTCAGGAGTTCTGGGAGCTGGGGGATCGGGGCGACGGCCGCCACGTCCTCCAGGACCAGGGTGAGTGGTGGGTCGAGCCGACCGTGGGATGACCGTGCGGCCATGCGGCGGCCGTGCTCGACCACGTGAGCGGCGAGTGCGGTGAGGAAAGGCATCGCACCCGGGTGGGTGCGGGGGTCTTCCAGGGGTTCGCCCACCACGTAGAGGGTGCCCCCCTCGGCCACGAACGAAGCCAGGGTCAGGGAATCGGTTCGATTCGGGTTGCAGGCCTCGCGGATGTGGATCGAGGTCAGGGCGGACAGGGCGCGGGCCGTCAGTTGGAGGGCCTGTTCGCGGCGTTCGGGGTGGGCCGTGAGGGCGCTCTCCAGTTCGCCGGCCGCACCGGGGGCCGCCTGGGGGTGGGTGCGCAGGATCCGGACGGGGTCCTGGGCGTTGTTGCCCTGGGTCCAGCGGTGGAGCTGCTTGAACGGGCGGTCGTCGAGGGCGGCTGCCTGGAGCCAGCTGCGCAGGAGCGTTTCCGCCGTGTGGGTGAGGGCGGCGTCGAGGCGGGCCTGCGGGCGTACGGGGGCCAGGAGGGCGATCGCCCGGGCGGCGGCGGTGTCGCGGTCGGCGCAGCCCTCGGCCGGGTTCCAGTGCATGCGGGCCGGGGTGTCGCACAGGTGGGAGGGGTCGTAGAGGAGGACCGGGCCCATTTTGGCTCGGGCGTCCTTGGTCTCCGACCAGAGGACGGGGGAGGAGGTGACGACCAGGGCCGCGCCCTCGGCTGCCGTGATGGCCTGGAGGGCGGTGTGGTGACGCTCGGCCGGTCCGCCGTAGGCGAGGCGGGGAGTCGGGGTGGTGGCCGCGGGGGCGTAGCCGAATCCGTAGCGGTAGGCCTCGTCCGTGGTGGGCCGGCGGACTGCTGCCGAGGGAGCGTGGGCCGGGGCCGGGGTTGGTGAGGGGGCCGCGTTCGTGTGCGAGGGCTCGGCGGGGGCAGGTGCCTGAGCGGGTACGGAAGCCGTGGGGGAAGGGGCCGGGTGCGGGGGCTCGGCCGGGGCGGGTGCGGGTACAGGGGCCGGGTGGTGTTTCGCGAGGGTGCGGCGGGCCTTGGTACGGGCGACGACGCCCATCGTGAAGATCGTCAGGACCAGCAGGATGAGGAGCTGGCTGATGAACAGGCCCCAGAAGAGTCCCCAACCGGAGAGGGCTTCCGGGTTGGTGTCCGGCCATGCGGCCGGGATGTCGTGGGGTTGCGCTATCAGGGCGCGGACGGCTCCCGGGGTGCGGGTGAAGGTGACCGTGGCCGGCCAGGTGCCCTTGGCGAAGAGGGCCGCCAGGCCGGTGGCCGACCAGACCAGGACGGCGAGGCCGAGGAGGAAGGCCAGGAGGCCGACGAGAACCCCGTCGGGGATTCCGCCGGCCCGGGCCGTGGGCTCCGTACCTCTGGCGTTGGACACGGTCAGGCCACCGTGGTCGCCGAGCCGGGGCCGTTGTTGCGATGGCGTTCCATCGACAGGGCCCTTTCCTCCGCCTCGAGTTCCGCGGCCAGCATGTCGGCTGGGAGCACCGGGGCCGAGGACTCCGTCATCGCGCGGTCGGTGTAGACGAGGGGGCGTTCGGCCTCGGTGATCAGGTGTTTGACCACCTGGACGTTGCCGTTGACGTCCCATACGGCGATGCCGGGGGTGAGGGTGGGGATGATCTCGACCGCCCAGCGGGGCAGGCCCAGGACGCGGCCGGTCGCGCGGGCCTCGTCCGCTTTCTGGGCGTAGATGGTGCGGGTCGAGGCCATCTTGAGGATGGCCGCGGCTTCGCGGGCGGCCGCGCCGTCGACGACGTCCGAGAGGTGGTGGACGACGGCGACGAAGGACAGGCCGAGGCGGCGGCCGAACTTGAGGAGGCGCTGGAACAGCTGGGCCACGAAGGGGCTGTTGATGATGTGCCAGGCCTCTTCGACGAGGAAGATGCGCTTCTTGCGGTCGGGTCGGATCCAGGTGTGTTCCAGCCAGACGCCGACGATCGCCATGAGGATGGGCATGGCGATGGAGTTGCGGTCGATGTGGGACAGGTCGAAGACGATGAGGGGCGCGTCGAGGTCGATGCCGACGGTGGTGGGGCCGTCGAACATGCCGCGGAGGTCGCCGTCGACGAGGCGGTCGAGGACGAGCGCGACGTCGAGGCCCCAGGCGCGGACATCGTCTATGTCGACGTTCATCGCGAGGGCCGATTCGGCTTCGGGGTGGCGCAGTTGTTCCACGATGTCGGTGAGGACGGGCTGGCGGTCCCGGATGCTGTCGACGACGTAGGCGTGGGCGACCTTCAGGGCGAAGCCGGAGCGTTCGTCGAGGCCGTGGCCCATGGCGACTTCGATGATGGTGCGGAGCAGCGCGAGCTGACCGGTCGTGGTGATCGCCGGGTCGAGGGGGTTGAGGCGGATGCCCGAGTCGTTGGCGGCGATCGGGTCCAGGCGGATGGGGGTTATTCCCAGCTGCTGGGCGATCAGGTTCCACTCGCCGACGCCGTCTTCGCCCTGGGCGTCGAGGACGACGACCTGGCGGTCGCGGAAGCGGAGCTGGCGCAGGACGTAGGTCTTCTCGAGGGCGGACTTTCCGTTGCCGGATTCGCCCAGGACCAGCCAGTGGGGGGCCGGGAGCTGCTGGCCGTACAGCTGGAAGGGGTCGTAGATGTAGCCCTTGCCGCTGTAGACCTCGCGGCCGATGATGACGCCGGAGTCGCCGAGTCCGGGCGCGGCGGTGGGCAGGTAGACGGCCTGCGCCTGCCCGGTGGAGGTGCGTACGGGCAGGCGCGTGGTTTCGACCTTGCCGAACAGGAAGCTGGTGAAGGCGTCCGTCAGCGCGGACATGGGATCTCGCATGTGCGGAACTTCCCTCCAGCTAGCGTCGGATGCCGGTGGCGAACGGCAAGGTGTTGACGAAGGCGCGGTGGTGCTCGCGGTCGCACCATTCGAGTTTCAGGTAGGACTTGCCGGCGGAGGCGCGGATGGTGCGCTTGTCGCGGGCGAGGGCTTCGGGTGATCGCGAGGACACCGTGATGTACCCGACCAGGTTGACTCCCGCAGCGCCGCTGGCGAGATCTTCACCCCTCTGGTCGAGCCGTCCGTGGGCGGCGATGTCGCGGGGGTCGACGGTGCGGTTCATCTTGGCGGCGCGGCTGGCGTCGGCCTCGTCGTTCGTCTTCTCCGTGAGCATGCGCTCGATGGCGATCTCGGTGGGTTCCAGGTCCATGGTGACGGCGACGGTGCGGATCACGTCGGGGGTGTGGACGAGGAGCGGGGCGAGGAAGTTGACGCCGACGGGGGTCATCGGCCACTCCTTCACCCAGGCGGTGGCGTGGCACCAGGGGGCGCGGGTGGAGGACTCGCGGGTCTTGGCCTGGAGGTAGGTGGGTTCGACCGCGTCGAGTTCGGCGGGCCAGGCGTTGCGCTTGGTCATGGCCTGGATGTGGTCGATGGGGTGGTCCGGGTCGTACATGGAGTGCACGAGGGAGGCGAGGCGGCCCTGGCCCAGGGGCTGGCGGACGCGGATGTCGGCCTCGGCGAGGCGGGCGCAGATGTCGGTGAGTTCGCGGGCCATGACGATGGCGAGGCCGGCGTCGCGGTCGAGCTTGCGGCCCTTGGGGGAGCCGGCGCGGGCGATGGTGTGGGCTTCGGCGGCGAGTTCGCGCGAGTAGTGCATGCAGGCGACGAGGTACGCGCGGTGCTGCTCGGAGGAGGTGGACACCATCGACTGCAGCTGGTCGTACGAGTCGCGCAGCCAGCCGGGGGCGTTGGTGTCGCCGCGCTGGGCGACGTCCTTGGCGTGGGCGTCGGGGTCCGCGGGGAGGGTGCGGGCGAGCATCTGGAGGCGGGTGACGAAGCCGTCGCCGTTGGCGACGTGCTTGAGGAGGGTGCCGAAGCGGTCGACGAGGGCCTCCTGGTCCTCGCTGTCGCGCAGGCCGACGCCGGGGCCCTCGATCTCGATGGCCGCGGTGACGGTGCGGCGGTCCGCGTGGAGGAGTACGGCGATCTCGTCGGGGCCGAAGGGGGCGGCGAGCCAGCTGATGCGGCCGATGCCGGGGGGCGGGCCGATCTCGACCTCGCGGCCGTCGGCGGCGCGGGTGCCGGCTTCCATGGCGGTGGAGCGGTACGTGGTGCCGCGGCGCAGGGTGCGCTTGTAGCTGCGGTTGATCTCGAACCACTTGTAGAAGGTGCGGCCGCGGTAGGGGACGTACACGGCGGCGAGCGCGAGCATGGGGAAGCCGGCGAGGCTGACGATGCGCAGGGTGAGGTCGGGGACGAGCAGTCCGCTCATCATGCCGAGGAACGCCCCCGCGATGATCAGGGCGATCTCGCCGGTCTCGCGGTTCTTGCCGACGATCGCGTTCGGCCGGGCGCGGCCGATGAGATACGTGCGGCGGGGCGCGACCGGGTGCAGCTGGTGGGACTGGGTCGTCAACGCCCGTCACCTCCTGTGTTCCTCGTGCTGGAGCTCGTGCGGGGCGCGGGTGCGGCGGAGGGGACAGTTCCGCCGCCGGCTCCGCTGCCGGTGGGGCGGCTGCTGTGGGCGGCCACGCCTCCGGAGATGGGGTTGGCGGGACGGGCGGCGTTGGCCGCCCCGCCGTCGCCGCCGCGGTGGGCACCGCGGCTGCTGTGGGTCTTGATGCCCTGGGAGACGAGGGAGGCCGGGGAGCTGATGACGGCGGCTGCCTGGGCGCCGTCGGTGGCCTTGCTGCGGCCGGCGCGGGCGGAGGCGATCTCGTCGCCGAAGCCGGGGACGAAGCGGTAGATCACGGCGGAGGCGAAGATCGCCAGGAGGATGATGGCGAGGCCGGTGACGACGGCGGAGAAGGCGTTGGGGCCCTTTTCGCCGGTCAGGGCGCCGGCGAGGCCGAGGACGATGACGATGACCGGCTTCACGAGGATGACGGCGATCATGATGCCGGCCCAGCGGCGGACGTGGCCCCAGAGGTTGCGGTCGACGAGGCCGGAGTAGACGACTACGCCGAGGAGGGCGCCCACGTAGAGGAGGGCGGCCCGGATGAAGAGCTCCAGGAACAGGATGCCGGCGGCGAGGACCGTGACGAGAGAGACGACGATCAGCATGATCGGGCCGCCGCCGATGTCGTCGCCCTTCTTGAGGGCTTCGGAGAAGGAGCCGAAGAAGACGTCGGTCTGGCCGCCGGTGGCGGAGGCGATGACCTCGGTGACTCCGTCGGTGGCGGAGACGACGGTGTAGAGGATGAGGGGGGTGAAGGCGGAGGCGAGGACCGTGAGCCAGAGGAAGCCGATGGCTTCGGAGAGGGCGGTGGTCAGGGGGACGCCGCGGACGGCTCGTTTGGCCACGGCGAAGAGCCAGAGGACGAGGGTGAGGATGGTGGAGGCGGCGAAGACGACGGAGTACTGCTTGAGGAAGGCGGGGTTGGTGAAGTCGACGTTGGCGCTGCCCTTTACCGCTTCGCTGAGTTTGGCGACGATCCAGGAGGCGGCGTCGGCGCAGCCTTTGGCCAGGGAGGCTAGGGGGTTGAGGGCGTCGGTGGGGTCGCTCGGGGCGAGGCCGGTGCGGGGAGCGGCTCCGGAGCCCTTCTCGCAGTAGTCCTTGGCCGAGCCGACGAGGAGTTCACAGTCCTTGTTGCCCGTGGGTGTCGGCGTGGGCGTGGGCGTCGGGGTTGGGCTGGGGGCCGCGTAGGCGCGGGTGGCCAGGGTCGCGAGGGCCAGGTGGGCAGAGGCGATCACGCCCAGCCGGGCGGGGAGCCGACGGCTAGCGGGCATAGGTGAATCCTCCGAATTCCTTGATGGCCTTGCTCATGTCGTCGGACGTCGACACGGGGACATCGCCGGGAACCGGGGCGGGCCCGTCCTGCTGGGTGTCGACGGAGACCTTCCAGTCCTCGCCGATCCAGCTCAGTTCGAAGGTCCAGGTCTTCCAGAGGGTGCGGACCGGGTCGGTGGACTTGGCGCCGGACATGCCGATCAGACCCGTGTACCAGACGGCGATCTTGGCGCCGGTCGGGGTGTAGCTCTCGACTCGGGTGCCGATGGGGACGGCCCGGGTCACGAAGGTGCTCCCCTGCGGTGGGTTTCCGTTCGCGTCGAGTCCGAGCTTGGCGAGGAACGCGGCCGAGTACGCCTCGTCCTGAGGGCCCTTCAGGCGCGCTGCCGCTTCGGGTGTGTAGATCCCGTCGACGAGGGCGTGTCGGGTGTTCTTCTTGAACATGCCGTCGGAGCCCAGGGCCACCGCGTAGTTGGCGGCCGCGGACTGGGCGCCCTGTTCGTCGTGGGCGAAGCCGCGGGGGATGCCGGCTGCTTTGCCGGTGACGGGGTTGGTGCCCGTGGCCGCCGTGGAGGAGGCGGCCGGGGCGTTGTCCGCGGGTTTGTCCTGGGTGCCGTCCGGGGCCTGGTTCGCGAACGCGATGGCGGCGATCAGGAGCACCACGACGCCGACCACCGTGATCAGGCTGCGGGATGCGCGGGGGGCGCGGCGGGCCGGACCGTAGGGGTCGGCGGGCGCGTCCGGGAGGCGGGTGCGGGTCTGGCCCGTGCCGCCGACCTCGCCGTAGCCGCCGTTGCCGCCGCCGTAGTGGTCGTCGTTGCTCATTCCGTGTCGGCCCCCTCCGCGTCGTACGACGGTAGCGCTGGTTCCCGCGCAGGCGCGGTGTGGTGATTCCTCATCAGGTGCCGTTGCTGCCGTGGCCCCGCTGGGTGGGTGGTGCGGCTAGACGGCCATCCCGTAGACGATCGTGAAGAGCGTCCCGAGGGAGCCGATGATGAAGACTCCGGTCAGGCCGGCCACGATGAGGCCTTTGCCCTGTTCCGCGCTGAACGTGTCGCGCAGCGCGGTCGCGCCGATGCGCTGCTTGGCCGCGCCCCAGATGGCGATGCCGAGGCAGAGGAGGATCGCCACGGCCATGACCACTTCGATCATGACCTTCGCTTCGTTGCCGAGACTGCCGAACGGCCCCCAGTTCGGGGCGATTCCGCCGATGATGGTGGTGATGTCGCCCTTTTCGGCTGCCAGGATCATGTAACTCACCGCCCCTGTATGGGTAGTTCCGGTAGCCCGTGCCCGACGGCAGGGGTCACTCACTATCTTCGCTGATGAAACCGCCGTCGTCGTCGACTTGACGGCTCTCTTTACCCGATGTCCCAGCCTGTGACCCGACCGTGCGCTCTGACCTGGGCACGGATGGTGGGTATGCGAATGTGCGTGTGATCACTGTGTGTATCACGGGGGGTGACCCCGGGCAATGATCGCCGTCTCGGCGTGCGGGGGGTGGGGTGAGGGGCCGCCGTTCGGCGGAGTGCGGGGGTGTGTCGTTGGGCCGTCTCGCTGACATATGTCCGACATTCCGACAGTCATTCCATCCGTACGCGCTAATGCGGGTGATGCTCCGGTCGTTCGGAACGGCGACACGAGGAGTGGACGGATGGGTTCGGCAATCAGGGCGGGTCGGCGTGCATGGCTGGCCGGTGGTCTGGCGGTGCCGTTGGCGCTTGGGTTTACGGGTGTTTCGGCTTCGGCTTCGGCTTCGGCGTCGGCGTCGGCGTCGGCGTCGGTTTCGGCTTTGGCTTCGGCGGCTGCGGAGGGCTTGGGGGGTTGGGGGTGTGACGACGGCTTGAGAGCGGCCGGGAAGGAGGAGGTGAGGGCCACGCCGGAGGTCGGTGCTGAGGGGTGTGTGGGGCCGCGGGGGGCGCGGGGGCCGAAGGGGCCACCGGGGCCGAAGGGGCCCAAGGGCGACCGGGGTCCGGCAGGGCCTCCCGGGCGGCCGGGCGCGCCGGGTGCGCCGGGGCCGTGCTCGGACATCGACACGGTCCGGGGCACGGCCAACCTGGAGTTCACCGCGGCACTGGACCGGGGGCGGACCTTCATCGGGCGGCGGACCGTGAACCCCGTGCCGGGGCCCTACTCCTGGAAGAACCTCACCACGGCGGCGAACCCGGGCTACCCGAGGAACGCGTGCAGCGTGTCCATCGCCAGCGAGGGCAACACGGTGCGGATCAAGGTGCTCACGACCACGGGTGACATCTACGAGAACTTCTGCACGCACACGGCGGGCGTCGTGACCTGCCCTTCGGGGTGGACGGCCATCGTCCGGCCCTGAGGTGCGCGGGCGCGCCGCCGTTGCGGGGCTGTGGTTGTCAGGTCCAGTGGGCGGGGCGGGTGAGGGTGGCGGGGATGCGGGTTCCCGCGTTGCCCCGGGCGGCGGCCAGCTGGGGCTGGGTGAGGAAGACGGCCCCGCGCAGGTCCGCGTCGCGGAGGTCGGCGTCGCGGAGGTCGGCGCCGATCATGTCCGCGGTACGGAGGTCGGCGCGGCGGAGGTCGGCGGCGATCAGGTAGGCGCCGCGGAGGTTCGCGCCGCGCAGGTCGGCGCCGGCGAGGCGGGCGCCCATCAGGTCGGCGCCGCGGTGGTTCTTCCTGCGGCCCGGCACCTTGGCCCGTACGAGTTCGCTGGTCTTGAGGAGGAGGGCGTTCGCGTCCTGGCGGAGGGCGGACACGTCCAGGGCCACGAGGGCGGCGGCGTCGGCTCGCGTCCACTCCTCCGTGGTGTCGAGCACGCGCCGCAGGTCCGGGTGGAGCGGGGCGGCGGCGGGGAGGGTGAGGGCCTCGGCGAGGTAGAAGAGCAGCTCGTGCAGCTGCCGCATCACCGGGAAGACCTCGAACATCGGGCGGGCCGTGTCGGGGCCGGTGCGCCAGTCGCGGCCGCCGAAGGTCACCTGGGAGACCTGCTGGCCCGCGCCGAAGCAGTCGAAGACTGTGCAGCCCTGGAAGCCCTTGTCGCGCAGCTGGGTGTGGATGCCGCAGCGGAAGTCCTGCCGGAGGTTCTTGCAGGGGGTTCCGGCGGGCTTGTTCACGGCGAAGTCGTTCGACTTGGCGAAGGGGAGGGCGACGCAGCAGAGCGCGAAGCAGTTCGAGCAGTCGGCTTGCAGTACGGGGAGGGCGGGAGGGATGGCCACCGGTTCATTGTGACCTGTGGGGGGAGGGCGGCCGCATTTGGATGCGTGGGTGGTGGGTGGTGCCGGTGGCGGGTGTGCCTCCTGCTGCCGGGGTGGGGCCCCTTGTCGCGCGTACTGCCGTGCCGGTCGCTTCCCGCTCGGGGCCGCGGGTGGGTGCCGCTGCGCGGGGCCTGTCCCCTACCCGCCCTTCCACCGTTCCCCGGGCTCCGCCCGGACCCTCCCCCAGCTACCGCTGGGGGTACCCCCTGCCTCAGACGCCGGCGAGGCTGAAAGACCCGGGGCTCCGCCCCGGACCCCGGTCCTCAAACGCCGGACGGGCTGGAGGGGCCGGGCGGGCTGGAGGGGACGGGTGGGTTGGGGGGTGTGGGTGGGTTGAAAGTGGTTGAGGGTGGGTCGGGTGGGGGCTCAGGATCGGTGCATGACAGAAGTGATCGCAGTCGCAGTCATCACCCTTCTCGCCGTGATCAGTCCCGGCGCCGATTTCGCCATGGTGGTCCGCAACAGTTACCTCTACGGGCGGCCCACCGGGCTGTTCGCCGCCGCCGGGGTCGCCGCCGGGGTGCTGGTCCACGTCACGTACACGATGCTCGGGGTCGGGTTGCTGATCGCCTCCTCCACCGCGCTGTTCACGGCGATCAAGCTGGCGGGCGCGGCGTATCTGGTGTGGATCGGCGTGAAGACCTTCCGCGCGCGGGACACGGTGGCCGTGGACCTGGAGTCGAAGCCGGAGCTGACGCGGGCCGGGGCGTTGCGGTCGGGGTTCTTGACCAATGTGTTGAACCCGAAGACGACGCTGTTCGTGGTGTCGACGTTCACGCAGGTGGTCGGGCCGGACACGCCGGTGTGGCAGCAGGCGGGGTACGGGCTGTTCATGTCGGCGGCGCATCTGGGGTGGTTCGGGGCGGTGGCGTTGTTCTTCTCCGACTCCCGGCTGCGCGAGCGGATGCTGAAGGCGCAGAAGACGCTGAACCGGGCCATCGGGTCGGTGCTGGTGGGGCTGGGGGTGGGGCTGGGGTTCGCCCGTTGAGGGTGCGGGGTGCGCGGTGTGGGGGTGGTGCCGGAGGTTACCTGTCGGTAGCGTGAGGCCGCATGGGCGCTGTCGAGGGGTTCTACGAACGGGTGGATGCGGGGCGGTTCGCCGCCACCGAGTACACGAGGGGGCCGTGGGAC
The DNA here is from genome assembly GCF_044762985.1 of Streptomyces sp. NPDC096339. Classification (NCBI taxonomy): domain Bacteria; kingdom Bacillati; phylum Actinomycetota; class Actinomycetes; order Kitasatosporales; family Streptomycetaceae; genus Streptomyces; species Streptomyces sp. NPDC096339. The sequence continues at coordinate 11,134 of NZ_JBIWFI010000004.1, forward strand.
GCGCGGTCGCAGCACGCCGGGCCGCCCGCCGCGCTGCTCGGGCGGGCGGTTGAGGAACGGCCGGGCGCGCGCACGGACATGAGGATCGCGCGGATCACGTACGAGATCCTGCGCCCGGTGCCGATCGGCGCGCTGGAGATCACCACGAGCGTGCTCCGGGCCGGCCGCAGTACCGAGGTCGTGGAGGCCGCGCTCACGCCGGAGGGAGCCGAGGCTCCGGTGATGCTCGCGCGGGCCCTGCGGATCAGGGTCGCCGAGGAGGCCGTGCCGGCGGTGGTGCCGGCGCCGGTGCTGCCTTCGCCTGGGGAGGTGGCGCAGACCCCGTTCTTCCCGGTGCCGTGGGACGTCGGCTACCACACGGCGATGGAGACCCGGTTCGTCGAGGGCGCGTTCGTCGAGCCGGGGCCGGGCACCTGCTGGATGCGGATGAGGGTGCCGTTGCTGGCGGGGGAGGAGCCCAGGGCGCTGGACCGGGTGCTGGTCGCCGCAGACTCGGGCAACGGCATCAGTTCGGTGATGGACTTCCGGCGCTTCGTCTTCATCAACGGTGACCTGACCGTCCACCTCCACCGCCATCCCGTGGGCGAGTGGGTCTGCGTGGAGGCCGCGACCAGTGTGGACGCGGGCGGGATCGGGCTGGCGGACGCGCGGCTGCACGACGAGAAGGGGCCGGTCGGGCGGAGCGCGCAGAGTCTGTTCGTCGCGCCCAGGTAGTTGCTCAGGTAGTTGCTTGGGTGGTTGTCCAGGCGGTTGCCCAGGTGGTTGCCCAGGTGGTTGTCCAGGTGGTTGCTCAGGCGGTCGTCCGGCTCGTTCGGATCGTTCGGCCCCTCCGTGCTTGTCGCACCCTGCGCCGCGCTCGGCCCACTGGTGCGTTCGCGTACCGGGAGGGACTGGACGCCCGTCCGCTGTCCGTCAAAGATGGCAAGTGGGGTAGTAGGACAGGCGACACGGTCGAATCGCGTCCGAAAGCGACAGCGATGGGGGAGGGTTGACGGGTGCGCAGATTCTGGATGGCCGGCGGGATCGGGATCGGGCTGTGCCTGAGCTTCCTCGTGTTGATCGTCGTCGGTACCTACTCCGCCGCGGCGGGACTGGGGCGCGCGGGCGCCGGCGCCAGTGCGGTGGGCCTCGCCAAGGGGGCGGTGCCCGCGAAGTACCAGGCGCTGGTGGAGAAGTGGGGCAACCTCTGCCCGGCCGTCAACCCGGCGCTGCTCGCGGCGCAGCTGTACTCGGAGAGCGGCTGGAACCCGAGTGCCGTCAGCCCGGCGGACGCGCGCGGTATCGCGCAGTTCATCCCGGGTACGTGGGCGGGCCACGGCATCGACGGGGACGGGGACGGGGACCGGGACATCTGGGATCCGAACGACGCGATCCCCTCGGCGGCCTCGTACGACTGCGAGCTGGCCAAGGACGTCGCGAGCGTGCCCGGTGACCCGGCGTCGAACATGCTCGCCGCCTACAACGCCGGGGCGTACGCGGTCATCAAGTACGGCGGGGTGCCCCCGTACAAGGAGACCCAGGGGTACGTGAAGACGATCACCAGCCTGGCGAAGAGCTTCGCCCGGCCCGTCGGCCGGGTCGCGCCCTCCCAACAGGCCGCCGGGGCGATCTACTTCGCGCAGAAGCAGCTCGGCACCCCGTACTTGTGGGGCGGCAACGGAACGCCCGACCAGGACGGGCGGTTCGACTGCTCGGGGCTGACCAAGGCCGCGTACGAGACGGTGGGGATCCAGCTGCCGCGTGTGGCGAACGACCAGTACAACGCCGGTCCGCACCCTTCGCGGGATCAACTGCTTCCGGGCGACTTGGTGTTCTTCTCCGATGATCTGACGAATTCTCGGGAGATTCGTCACGTGGGGCTCTACGTGGGGGGCGGCTATATGATCAACGCTCCCTACACCGGCGCGGTCATCCGCTTCGACAAGATCGACACGCCCGACTACTTCGGCGCCACGCGCGTCACGAAGGACGGCGCGGAGGCCCTTCCGGAGCGGGCCGGGGCGAGCGCGGCACCCTAGCAACTCTCCGTGAACCAAAGGCCCTGAGCTGCGACGATGAGTCACTCTTCGATAACGTTGGAGTGATCATTCGGTGGAGAGTGGAACGTACTTGCCAGAACGGGCGTTCCATGGACACGGGGCTTGATCAAAACGGGGGGCGAAGGGGCGCACACCGGCGTGCGTCCGCAGGGGAACCACGGCAAGAGCAAGGGGCCGCATCACCATGGCTGGACTCACGAGCAGTGGGCCGAATGTGGATGTCAGCCTGCTGTACGAGATCAACGGCGCGGCCCGGCAGGCCCCGAGCTGGCTGGACCGGGCGATCGGTCTGGCCGGTGAGTACGTGATTCCGCTGGCCTTGGTGCTCCTGGTCCTGTGGTGCTGGTGCGGTGCGCGCCGCCAGGACGAGGCCGCGGCCGTCGAGTCGTTCACCGCGCTGGTGTGGGCCCCGCTGGCGGCGGGCCTGGCCCTCCTCGTGAACGTGCCGCTGCGCGAATTCGTCCGGCGGCCGCGGCCGTTCGCACAGCACGAAGGGCTCCAGGTGCTCGACCCCGGTCTCGGGGCGCGCCTCGGCGCCGAGTTCGGCGACGCCCGGTTCTCCTTCGTCAGCGACCACGCCACCCTCGCGATGGCCCTGGGGATCGGCCTGTTCGTGGCCAACCGGAGGCTCGGGCTGCTGGGGATCGGGCTGGCCCTCGCCGAGGGCGCGTGCCGCGTGTACATGGGGGTCCACTACCCGACGGACGTCATCGGCGGCTTCGCGCTCGGCACCGCCGTCGTCCTCGTCCTCGCACCGCTCGCGATGGCCCTGCTGAACCCCGTCGTGCGGGCCGTCGCCCGGGCCCCGCGCCTGGGACGGCTCGTACGGGCCAAGGAGCGGATGCTGCCGAAGCCGGTCGGGCTGGCACAGCCGCAGAACCCGGCGGCCGAGCATCGCACGCACGAGAGCGACCTCGCTGCCTGAGCTCGGGCGGTACCCAGGGTCCGACCGCACTAGCCGTACAGCCTCCATACGCCGAGCAGTACGGCCGCCAGCAGGCACAGCCCCGCCGCGCCGAAGCACATCCGTACCGCCGTCGGGCGGGAGCGGGGGGTCACGGGTCGCCGCCGTCGGCATCGCCGCCGCGGCGGTAGCGGGAGCGCAGCCACAGGCCGGTCGCCAGGGCGGCGAGGACGGTGAGTCCCACGGCCAGGGCCACGTCGCCCGGCCCCTCCGCCGAGCCGACCGGTCTGGCCCAGGCCGCGGCGGCCGGGGCGGACACGATGAGCAGGGCCCAGAGGAGGGCGGCGAGGCGGGCTGCGGGTCCTGGCATGAGTCCAGGGCATCGGCTCCGGTACGACCCGGCCAGCCGAGTCGTCCGAACGGGTGACCCCCGGCCCAGGCGCCCTAGGGGGCCGTGTGCCGGGAGGCGTCCTTGCGGGCCAGGTCGCGGGAGCGGCGGGCCGGGCCCTTCCAGCCGCAGCTGCACACGGCCAGACAGAACGAGCCCCGCTCGGCGGTGGAGGTGGTGTGCCCGGCGGGCGGCTGCGGCGGCAATTGCGGGTGCTGGAGCGGTACGGAGACAAGCGGAGGGACCAACGGCGCGTCTATATACGGTTCCACACCCCAACGGTACCCGGGCGGGGCGCGGTTCCGGGAGGGCCGGGGGCCGTGACGGGAAACCCCGGACCTCGTTAACCGGAGCGGGTGGGGGCCTCGGGCAGACAGCGGTCACGCGTTGGGGGTTGGCAGGCGATGGTGGTGCACCAGCACAGGCGGCTGCGCGGGCGTGCGGGTGAGGCGGTGCTCGCGGCCGGCGTCACCCTGGCCGTCACGGCGCTGGCCGGATGCGCGGGCGGCGGCAGTGACGACAGGCCCCACGGGGACCCGGCGGCGGTGGTCCGCGGGGCCGCGGACGCGCTGACGAGGACGGGCAGCGCGCGGGCCCGTACGGCCATGGAGATGGCGACGGGCGGCACCCGGGTCACGATCCGCGGCGAGGGCGGCGTCGACTTCAAGAACCGGATGGGACAGCTGCTGGTCATGCTCCCCGCGGACGTGAAGGGGCAGGCCGAGCACCGGCCCATCACCGAGCTGCTCGTGCCCGGGGCCCTGTACATGAAGAACCGGGGCGCGGGCGTGCCCGACGACAAGTGGGTCCGGGTCGACACGACGACCCTCGCCGACGGGAACCTGGTCACGGGCGGGGCCACCGATCCGCTGGTCGCGGCGGAGCTGCTGCGGGGCGCGCAGGAAGTGACGTACGTCGGGGAGACCGAGGTGGCGGGCACCAAGGTGCGGCACTACCGGGGGACGACGGACATCGGGCGGGCCGCGCGGATCGCCTCCCCGGAGGTGCGCGGGGCGCTGGAGGCGGCGGCGAAAGGGTTCAGCAAGGACACCGTGCCGTTCGACGCGTACCTGGACGAGGAGGGGCGGCTGCGGAAGGTCCGGCACCGGTTCACGTACGTCAACGATGGCGTGATCGATGTCTCGTCCACGACGCTGCTGTACGGCTTCGGGACGCCGGTGACCGTCGTGCTGCCGGCCGGTGGGGACATCTACGCAGGGAAGATCGCCGAGTAGTGGGCATGGGCCGGTGCCGTCGGGCGGGTCGGGGCGGGCGGGTCGGGCCATGGCCCGGTGCCCGGAAATGGTCCTTCCGTGCCATGGGCGGCGCCGGGCGCTCTCCCTACGCTGAGAGACCGGGCGCCGGCGAGTGATGCGGCATGACCGATGACGGCCGGTGGCCGGTGGCAGATTGAGGTGACACGCGTGACTCCCGCAGGCGGTACGACGGTGCAGGACCACGTGGCGCTGGCCGAGATCGAACTGTGCGGTGAGCTGATCATCGCGGCGTCGGCCGCGGCCGAGGAGCGGCTGAGCCAGGACCGGATCGACGAGGTGCTGATGGGGATCTGGTCCGGCTGACGCGCCGTTGCCGGGGCTCCGCCCCGGACCCTCCCGCCGAGCCTGGTTCGCTCCGGACCTCCCGCCGCGTCCTGGGGCTCCGCCCCAGACCCCGCGCCTCAAACGCCGGCGGGGCTGGGTGGGTGCGCCTCGAACGCCGGCGGGGCTGGGTGGGTGCGCTTCGAACGCCGGCGGGGCTGGGTGGGTGCGCTTCGAACGCCGGCGGGGCTGGGTAGGTGCGCTTCGAACGCCGGCGGGGGCTGGGTGGGTGTGCCTCGAACGCCCGGCGGGGGCTGGGTGGGTGTGCCTCGAACGCCCGGCGGGTGGGGCCCGGCGTCCGGGCGTGGCAATCGGTTACGTGCGCAGCAGCCGGGCGATGGCCTTCGTGGCCTCTTCCACCTTGGCGTCGATCTCCGTGCCGCCCTTGACCGCGGCGTCCGCCACGCAGTGGCGCAGGTGCTCCTCCAGGAGCTGGAGCGCGAAGGACTGGAGGGCCTTCGTGCTCGCGGAGACCTGGGTGAGTATGTCGATGCAGTACACGTCCTCGTCGACGAGCCGCTGGAGGCCGCGGATCTGGCCCTCGATCCGGCGCAGCCGCTTGAGGTGCTCGGCCTTCTGGTGGTGGTAGCCGTGGACGGCTCCGGAACCCTCGGCCTCGATGGTCGTCATGACTTCTCCCGTGTGGTCCGCGCATACCCCTCGTGGGTATATGATACCGGGCTCCTGTCGAAGGGACAGGGGTCCGTGGTCCTCACTCTGCCTGATGGAGGACACTGGGGAACTGCCCGGAACCGCCGGTTAGCCGTGACCGGGGGATGCGCCTAGCATCAGCCTGACCGAATCCAATGCACCCCGAGGACCTCACGTGCGATTTCGTCTGACCCCCAGGGAGACGAGCTTCTACGACATGTTCGCCGCATCCGCGGACAACATCGTCACGGGCTCCAAGCTCCTGATGGAACTGCTCGGAGCGGACTCCTCCGCCCGGGCCGAGATCGCGGAGCGGATGCGGGCAGCGGAACACGCGGGGGACGACGCGACCCACGCGATCTTCCACCAGCTGAACTCCTCCTTCATCACGCCGTTCGACCGCGAGGACATCTACAGCCTGGCCTCGTCGCTCGACGACATCATGGACTTCATGGAGGAGGCGGTCGACCTGGTCGTCCTCTACAACGTGGAGGAGCTCCCCAAGGGCGTCGAGCAGCAGATCGAGGTGCTGGCGCGGGCGGCGGAGCTGACCGCGGAGGCGATGCCGCACCTGCGGACGATGGACAACCTCACCGAGTACTGGATCGAGGTCAACCGTCTTGAGAACCAGGCCGACCAGATCCACCGCAAGCTGCTCGCCCAGCTCTTCAACGGCAAGTACGACGCCATCGAGGTGCTGAAGCTCAAGCAGATCGTCGACGTGCTCGAAGAGGCGGCCGACGCGTTCGAGCACGTCGCGAACACGGTGGAGACCATCGCGGTCAAGGAGTCCTGAACCTCGTGGACACCTTTGCTCTGGTCGTGACCATCGGTGTCGCGCTCGGTTTCACGTATACGAACGGCTTCCACGACTCCGCGAACGCCATCGCGACGTCGGTCTCCACGCGGGCGCTGACCCCGCGCGCGGCGCTCGCCATGGCCGCCGTGATGAACCTCGCCGGCGCCTTCCTCGGCAGCGGGGTGGCCAAGACGGTCAGCGAGGGCCTGATCGAGACGCCCACGGGCGCCACGGGCATGTGGATCCTGTTCGCGGCCCTGGCCGGTGCGATCGTCTGGAACCTGATCACCTGGTACTTCGGACTGCCCTCCTCCTCCTCGCACGCGTTGTTCGGCGGCATGGTGGGTGCGGCGCTGGCGGGCGGTACCGGGGTGATCTGGTCGGGTGTGATCGACAAGGTCATCATCCCGATGTTCGTCTCGCCGGTCGTCGGTCTGACCGCCGGTTACCTGGTGATGGTGGTCATCCTGTGGATGTTCCGCCGCTCCAACCCGCACAAGGCCAAGCACGGCTTCCGTATCGCGCAGACCGTGTCCGCGGCCGCGATGGCGCTGGGCCACGGCCTCCAGGACGCGCAGAAGACGATGGGCATCGTGGTGATGGCCCTGGTCATCGCCGACGTGCAGACCGCCGACGACCCGATCCCGGTCTGGGTCAAGATCGTGTGCGCGGTGATGCTGTCGCTGGGTACGTACGCGGGCGGCTGGCGCATCATGCGGACGCTCGGCCGGAAGATCATCGAGCTGGATCCGCCGCAGGGCTTCGCGGCGGAGACCACGGGTGCCTCGATCATGTTCGGCTCGGCGTACCTCTTCCACGCGCCGATCTCCACCACTCACGTGATCACCTCGGCGATCATGGGCGTGGGCGCGACGAAGCGCGTGAACGCGGTCCGCTGGGGCGTCGCCAAGAACATCGTCCTGGGCTGGTTCATTACGATGCCGGCGGCGGCGCTGGTGGCCGCGTTGTGCTTCTGGGTGGTCGATCTCGCCTTCGTCTAGGCGGAGCCGCCCTCCTGCTGGGGGTCCGGGGGTCGTCCCCCGGGGGATGCGGTATCGCGATGCCGGCGGCGGCGCTGGTCGCCGCGCCGTGCTTCCGGGGCGTGGACCTGGCGTTCGTCCGGGCGGAACCGCCCCCCCCCTGCTCGGGGTGCGACCCAGGCGGTGCGGCCGCCGAGAACGAGAGCGGGCCGGCTCCCCCCACCCAGGGGGAGCCAGCCCTTTTTCTTTCGCCTTGCGGTGGCACCGCCATGCAGCACCGCAGGACGTCTGTGACCTCGGGGTTTAGCCGAAGCGGCCCGAGATGTAGTCCTCGGTGGCCTGGACGGACGGGTTGGAGAAGATCCGGTCCGTGTCGTCGAGCTCGATGAGCTTGCCCGGCTGGCCGACGGCGGCGAGGTTGAAGAAGGCGGTACGGTCCGAAACGCGGGCCGCCTGCTGCATGTTGTGCGTCACGATGACGATCGTGAAGCGCTCCTTGAGCTCGCCGATCAGGTCCTCGATCGCGAGGGTGGAGATCGGGTCGAGGGCCGAGCAGGGCTCGTCCATCAGCAGGACCTGCGGCTCGACCGCGATGGCGCGGGCGATGCACAGACGCTGCTGCTGACCGCCGGAGAGGCCGGAGCCCGGCTTGTTCAGGCGGTCCTTGACCTCGTTCCAGAGGTTGGCGCCCTTGAGGGACCGCTCCACGATGTCCGTGAGCTCGGACTTCTTGTACTTGCCGTTCAGGCGCAGGCCCGCCGCCACGTTGTCGAAGATCGACATGGTGGGGAAGGGGTTGGGGCGCTGGAAGACCATGCCGACGGTGCGGCGGACCGCGACCGGGTCCACGCCCGTGCCGTACAGGTTCTCGTCGTCCAGCAGGACCTTGCCCTCGACGCGGCCGCCGGGGGTGACCTCGTGCATGCGGTTGAGGGTGCGCAGGAAGGTGGACTTGCCGCAGCCGGACGGGCCGATGAAGGCGGTCACGGAGCGGGGCTCCACGGTCATCGAGATGTCGTCGATGGCCTTGTGGGCGCCGTAGAAGGCGGACAGTCCGCTGACGTCGATTCGCTTAGCCATGAGGGGTCACTTCGCTTTCAGTAGTCGCGTCAGCGACCGGTCTTCGGGGCCTTCCAGCGGGCGATGCCGCGGGCCACCAGATTGAGGATCATGACGAAGGCGATCAGGACGAGCGCTGCGGCCCATGCCCGGTCGTAGGAGGCTTCACTGCCGACCTTGTACTGCTCCCAGATGTAGAGGGGGAGCGAGGACTGGGCGCCTTCGAAGGGGTTGCCGTTGATCAGCTGGGTACCGAAGACCAGCAGCATGATCGGGGCGGTCTCGCCCGCGATGCGTGCCACTGCCAGCATGACGCCGGTGGCGATACCGCCGATGGCGGTGGGGAGCACGACCTTGAGGATCACGCGCCACTTCGGCACACCGAGGGCCAGGGCGGCCTCGCGCAGCTCGTTCGGGACGAGCTTGAGCATCTCCTCGGTGGAGCGGACCACGACGGGCATCATCAGGATCGACAGGGCCATGGCGCCGGCGAAGCCGGAGGGGCCGAAGCCGAGCATCAGGTTCCAGGTCGTCAGGATGAACAGACCCGCGACGATGGAGGGGATGCCGGTCATGACGTCGACGAAGAAGGTGACGGCCTTGGCGAGCGAGCCCTTGCCGTACTCGACGAGGTAGACGGCGGTCAGCAGGCCGATCGGCGCGGCGATCAGGGTGGCCAGGGCGACCTGCTCGATGGTGCCGAGCAGCGCGTGGTAGACGCCGCCGCCCTCGTCGAAGCTGGTCACGCCGTTCATGGAGTGCGAGAGGAAGTTCCCGCTGAGCAGCTTCAGGCCGCGGCTGATCGTGGTCCACATCAGCGAGAGCAGCGGGATCACCGCGAGGACGAAGCAGACCCACATGAGGGAGGTCGCGACGCGGTCCTTGGCCTGGCGGGCGTTCTCGATCACCGCGCTGGCGGTGTACGTGATGACGACGAAGAGGAGGGCCGCGAGCAGACCCCACTGGACCTTGCTGTCGAGGCCGAAGCCGAGGCCGATGCCGCAGCCGAGGGCGATCGAGAGGGCCGCGATGCCGGCCGGGGCCCAGCGGGGCAGGCCGCCGCGGGTCAGGCTGGTGGGGGCGGCGGACCGGGGGGCCCGGGCGGGGCGCTGGTCCTGGATTGCGTGGCTCATCAGGCGTTCGCCCCCGAGAAGTCCTTGCGGCGAGCGATGATCAGGCGAGCTGCACCGTTGACCAGCAGGGTGAGCAGGAAGAGGACCAGACCCGAGGCGATCAGCGCGTCACGGCCGAACTCGTTGGCCTCGTCGAACTTCGCGGCGATGTTCTGCGCGAAGGTGCCGCCGCCGGGGTTCAGGACGTGGAAGGAGATCAGGAAGCTCGGGGAGAGGACGGTCGCGACGGCCATGGTCTCGCCGAGCGCGCGGCCGAGGCCGAGCATCGAGGCGGAGATGACACCGGAGCGGCCGAAGGGCAGCACCGACATGCGGATGACCTCCCAGCGGGTCGCGCCGAGGGCCAGGGCGGCCTCCTCGTTCATGCGCGGGACCTGCAGGAAGACCTCGCGGCTGACGCTGGTCACGATCGGCAGGATCATGATCGCGAGCAGGATGCCGACGGTGAAGAGGGAGCGGGCGACGCCGACCTGGGTCTTGTCGAAGACGTAGGTCCAGCCGAAGAACTCGTCGAGCCAGAGGTTCAGGCCGTTCAGCTGCGGCACCAGGAAGAGGGCGCCCCAGATGCCGTAGATGATCGACGGCACGGCGGCCAGCAGGTCGACCACGTACGCGATCGGCGCGGCCAGCTTGCGCGGCGCGTAGTGCGAGATGAACAGGGCGATGCCGACAGCGATCGGAACCGCGATGGCCATCGCGATGATCGAGCTGACGACGGTGCCGAAGAGCAGGACGGCGATGCCGAAGACGGGCGGGTTGGCCGACGCGTTCCAGTCGAAGGTGGTGAGGAAGTTCCCCTCGTTCTTCGACAGGGCGATCGAGGCGCGGTAGGTGAGGAAGGCGGCGATCGACGCCATGATCACCAGGAGCAGGATGCCGGAGCCCTTGGAGAGCCCGGCGAAGATCTTGTCACCGGCGCGGCCGGTGGACTTGCTCTTGGAGAGGACTGGCGGAGCCGTGTCTATCTGGGTGGGTGTGAAAGCCATGGTCTTTCCGGTCTGTGTGGGGGGCAGGCCCCCTGGCGGCGGTGCACCGGATTTCCCCCGGGTGGAGGGGAGGGTCCCGGAGTCCGGCCCGCCCCGGACGGGGGGCGGACCGGACCTCGGGGTCAGGATTTAGCCGAGCGAGTTGATGACCTCGCGGACCTTCGCGTTGATCTCGGCCGGGATCGGCGCGTAGCCGTTCTCGAGGAGGACCTTCTGGCCCGCGTCCGAGGCGGTGTAGTTGAGGAAGGACTTCACGGTCGGCAGGGTCTCCGCCTTGTTGCCCTTGTCGCAGACGACCTCGTAGGTGACCAGGGTCAGCGGGTAGGCGCCCTCGGCCTTGGTGGTGTAGTCGAGCTTCAGGGCCAGGTCGGAACCGGTGCCGGCGATCTTGGCGGCGGCGATGGCCTTGGAGGCGTTCTCGCCGGAGGCCTTGACCGGGGCGGAGGCGCCGGTGTTCAGGTCGACGGTCTTGATGTTCTGGGCGCTGGCGAAGGAGAGCTCGAAGTAGCCGATCGCACCGTCGACCTGCTTGACCTGGGCGGCGACACCGGCGGAGCCGGAGGCGGCCTGGCCGCCCGGGGCGGCCCACTTCTTCGCGGGCTCGGCGGTCCACGCGTCGGGGGCGGCGGCCTTCAGGTACTTGGTGAGGTTCTCGGTGGTGCCCGAGTCGTCAGAGCGGTGGAAGGCCTGGATGGCGGTGGAGGGAAGCGTGACGCCGGGGTTCAGCTTCTTGATCGCCTCGTCGTCCCACTTCTTGATCTTGTCGTTGAAGATGTTGGCGATCGTGGCGGCGTCCAGGTTCAGCTTGTCCACGCCGGCGACGTTGAAGCCGAGGGCGATCGGGCCGCCGACCATCGGGAGGTCGATGCCCTGACCACCGGTGCAGACCTTCTTGGACTCCTCGACCTGCTCCGGCTTCAGCGCCGAGTCGGAGCCGGCGAAGCCGACGGTGCCCTGGTTGAACGCGACGATGCCCTCACCGGAGGAGGAGGACTTGTAGTTCACCTCGACGCCCGAGCAGGCGGCCATGTAGTTCTTGATCCACAGCTCGACCGCGTTCTTCTGGGCGGAGGAGCCGGAGGCCAGGAGCTTGCCCTTGGCGTCGGCGCACTTGATGTCGCCGGCGGCGGGGGCGGAGGCCTTCGGGCTGCCTTCGGCGGTCTTGGTGTTGTCGTCCGAGCCGCACGCCGTGAGGACCAGGGCGCCGGACACGACGAGCGCCCCGAGGGCAGAGGCACGAAGCATGTTCTTGCGCTGAAGCTTCACTTTCGGGTGTTCCTTCCAGAAGCCGCCGGCCGCTTTCTGTATCGGGGCGGCGTGCGAAGAGGACTACGTCGGTTTGCCCGGGTGAGCCGCTGGTCCGACCGGCGACTCGCTCCTTGCACCACCGAAATTAGGCAGAACAGGTGAAGCAGCCGACCGAGGAGAGTGAACGGACGGTGAACCGTGGCGGACGGCCCGGTGCGTTCCGACTGGTATGTACACGGCCGTAAGCATCCGTTATTCCTCCGTTACCGTGGCGTGATTGCGACGGGTTCCGGGAGGGGCTGCGGGAGCCAGATGCCCTGGAAGGCCGCCCGGGCCGCCTCGACCTCGTGCCGCTGGTCGGCGTGCAGCACGCCCAGCGCGTACGCCGTGGCCGGGGCGATGCGCGGGGTGCGGGCCGCCGTCGCCGAGGCCGCCGCGGCTTCGGCCGCGTCGCGGTGCCGGTCCAGGGCCTCGCCGGCCGCGGCCAGCCGGGCCACGTCGCCGCCGAGCGCCTCCCGTGCGTAGCGGTGGGTGCGCAGCAGTCGGCGCACCTCGTGCCAGAGCCCGTCGTGATCGCAGTCGTACGGGTGTGAGTGGTCGACCGGCGGGAGCGCCGCGACCGCCGTCGCCAGACGGTTTTCGGCCACCTCAGCCAGGGGGGCCAGGACCTCCGACACCCGGCCGCGGGCCGCGACCAGGTTCAGCGGGACCTCCGAGGCCAGCACCGCCACCGCGTCCGCCACCGCGTGGAAGCGGGCCGAGCCGAGGGCCTGGAGGGTGGCCGAGTGGGCGCGCGTCCGGGCCAGGGTGAGCTGCCGTTCCAGCAGTGCGCCCGCCCGGGCCGAACCCACCGTGAGGGCGCCCGCGCCGGCGCGGGGGCCCGGCACGTCCGCGGAGGAGGACCCCGACAGCCGGTGCAGCGCGTCCATCAGCCGGGTCAGCCGGGCCGCGTACGCGTGCTCGTCGGCCAGCGTCGTGGACAGCCACACCAGCTCGGTGCGCAGCCCGTCCGCCCAGGAGGATTCCGTCACCCCCCGGAAGGTGGCCAGCGAGCCGCTGATCCGGCGCGCGGCCCCCCGCAGGCCGCGCGCCGCCTCACTGCTCTCCACGGAATCCGACGTGCCCGCCGCGCCCGCATCGTGCAGGCGCAGCGCGCGCAGGAAAGCCGTGGCTTGGGATGTCAGGTAGACGCCGAGCACGTCACCTGCGGTCGGGTCATGGTTTGGCTGAGCCACGCCGGCGCCTCCGGGCGTCTATGAGCATCTCCTGTACGTGCCGCAGCGGCTGGCCCTCGGAGTCCGTGCTGTGCCGGGTCCATTCGCCGTCCGGGCCCAGGTGCCAGGAGGAGGTGAGGTCGGACATGCCGGTCTCCAGCATCCGGTCCAGTGCCGCGCGGTGGGCCGGGTCGGCGACCCTGACCAGTGCTTCGATTCGGCGGTCGAGATTGCGGTGCATCATGTCGGCGCTGCCGATCCACACCTCGGGCTCGCCGCCGTTGCCGAAGGCGAAGACCCGGGAGTGTTCCAGGAAGCGGCCGAGGATCGAGCGGACCCGGATGTTCTCCGAGAGCCCGGGGACCCCGGGGCGCACGGCACAGATGCCGCGGACCCAGATGTCGACGGGCACGCCGGCCTGGGAGGCCCGGTAGAGCGAGTCGATGAGCGCCTCGTCGACGATCGAGTTCATCTTCATGCGCACGTACGCGGGGCGGCCGAGCCGGTGGTGGGCCGCCTCCTTGTCGATGCGCGCTATCAGCCCGTCGCGCAGCGAGCGCGGGGCCACCATCAGACGGCGGTAGGTCTCGCGGCGCGAGTAGCCCGACAGCCGGTTGAACAGGTCCGAGAGGTCCGCGCCGACCTGCGGGTCGGCGGTGAGCAGGCCGAGGTCCTCGTAGAGCCGGGCGGTCTTGGGGTGGTAGTTGCCGGTGCCCACGTGCGAGTAGCGGCGCAGCGTCTCGCCCTCCTGGCGGACGACGAGCGAGAGCTTGCAGTGGGTCTTGAGCCCGACGAGCCCGTAGACGACGTGGCAGCCGGACTCCTCCAGCTTGCGCGCCCACTTGATGTTGGCCTGCTCGTCGAAGCGGGCCTTGATCTCGACGAGTACGAGGACCTGCTTGCCGGCGTCCGCGGCGTCGATCAGCGCGTCCACGATCGGCGAGTCGCCGGAGGTGCGGTAGAGCGTCTGCTTGATCGCGAGGACGTCAGGGTCGGCGGCGGCCTGCTCCAGGAAGGCCTGCACCGAGGTGGAGAACGAGTCGTACGGGTGGTGCAGCAGGACGTCCCGCTCGCGCAGCGCGGCGAAGATGTCGGGCGCGGACGCGGACTCGACCTCCGCGAGGTCCCGGTGGGTGCCGGCGACGAACTTCGGGAACTTCAGCTCCGGGATGTCCAGCGAGGCGATCCCGAAGAGCGCGGTCAGGTCCAGCGGCCCGGGCAGCGGGTACACCTCGGAGGCGTTGACCTTCAGCTCCTGTACGAGGAGGTCCAGGACGCCCGGGTCGATGGACTCCTCGACCTCCAGGCGCACGGGCGGGCCGAAGCGGCGCCGCATGAGCTCCTTCTCCAGGGCCTGGAGGAGGTTCTCGGCGTCGTCCTCCTCCACCTCGAGGTCCTCGTTGCGGGTCACGCGGAACATGTGGTGCGCGAGCACCTCCATGCCGGGGAACAGTTCCTCCAGGTGCGCGGCGATGACGTCCTCCAGCGGGACGTAGCGCTGCGGGGAGGCCTCCAGGAAGCGGGAGAGGATCGGCGGGACCTTGACCCGGGCGAAGTGGCGGTGGCCGCTGACCGGGTTGCGTACGACGACGGCCAGGTTGAGGGAGAGGCCGGAGATGTACGGGAACGGGTGCGCGGGGTCCACGGCCAGCGGGGTGAGCACCGGGAAGATCTGGTTCCGGAACAGCGTGAAGAGACGGGCCTGCTCCTTCTCCGTGAGGTCCGGCCAGCGGATCAGGTGCACGCCCTCCTCGGCGAGGGCCGGGGCGATGTCCTGCTGGAAGCAGGCGGCGTGCCGGGCCATGAGCTCGCGGGAGCGGGTCCAGATCAGGTCCAGGACCTCGCGGGGCTGCAGGCCGGAGGCCGAACGGGTGGCGACACCGGTCGCGATACGCCGTTTGAGGCCGGCGACGCGGACCATGAAGAATTCGTCGAGGTTGCTCGCGAAGATCGCCAGGAAGTTCGCCCGCTCCAGGAGGGGCGTCGTGGGGTCTTCGGCGAGTTCGAGCACGCGCTCGTTGAAGGCGAGCCAGCTGCGCTCCCGGTCGAGGAACCGGCCAGGGGGGAGCTCGTTGCCGTCCTTGTCCTCGTACGCGTCCAGATCGGCGTCGAGGTCCGGATCCAGGCCCACGTGGGGCCGGTGCGCGGCTATGGACCCCAGCCGCGGCGGCGCGCTGAACTGCGCCGCGGTGCTGGTGGTGGTGGCGGTGTGAGACGGGTGCTGGGCGGGGACCTCGGTGGGGCCTGCGCTGGGCTTGTGGCTCATGACTCCATTCTTCCGCGCACGCGGTAGGACAGGCGCGTCGGAAGTGTCGGCCGTCAGTCGGAGTCGGGGCTGCCGGGGCTGCATTCACGGAGCGTCGCAAGCGCGTCTGAATGCGCGGTTAATGGCGTGTGGCTTCCCGGGTCCGGCTGCCGCACGGACCGGTGTGGGCGTGGCGGTGGGCCTCGGGCCCCGTGCCGTGGGTTCCGTGCCGTGGGTTCCGCGCCTCGGGCTCCGCGCCTCGGGCCCCCGTGCCGTGGGTTCCGCGCCTCGGGCTCCGCGCTTCGAGCGTCGGCGGGCTGGAGTCGGCGGGGCTGAGCGGTTGCGGGTGCGGCGCCGTTGCGCGAGCGTCCCCGGGCTGCGCCCGGGCTTTCGGGGCTCTGCCCCGGACCCCGCTCCTCAAACGCCGGAGGGGCTGGTTTCGCCCGGCCGCGCCGGGTTCGCCGAGGAGCGGATCTTTGCCCGGCGGGGGCGGGTTCGCCGAGGAGGGGGTCTTTGGCCGGTGGGGGCGGGTTCGCCGGCGAGGGGGTCTTTGCCTGGTCGCGCCGGGTTCGTCGGTGAGTGGGTTTTCGGCCGGTGGGGGCGCCGGGACCGGCGCCCCCGGGGCGTGGTCAGCTTTCCGTGCGGTACATCAGGTCCACCTCGTGGGTGGTGAAGCCCATGCCCTCGTAGACGCGGAGGGCCGCCGGGTTGTCGGCGTCCACGTAGAGCATCGCCGTCGGGAGGCCCTGGGCCGCCAGGTGGCGCAGGCCGATCGAGGTGAGGGCCTTGCCGAGGCCGCCGCCCTGGGCGCCCGGGCGGACGCCGAGTACGTAGACCTCGCCGAGCTTGTCCGCCTCGTGGACCTTCGTCCAGTGGAAGCCGACGAGCTCGCCCTCGCGCTCGGCGAGGAAGAAGCCGTCCGCGTCGAACCAGGGCTGGGCGATCCGGTCGTTCAGGTCGCGCTGGGTCAGCGCGCCCTGCTCGGGGTGGTGGGCGAAGGCGGCCGCGTTCACCGCGAGCCAGGCGGCGTCGTCGGCGCCGGGTACGAAGGTCCGTACCGTCACGCCGGTCGGCAGGACCGGCTCGGGCAGCGGGTCGCCTTCGGCCAGCGGGCGGCGCAGCTGACGGAGCTCGCGGAAGAGGGTCAGCCCGAGCACCTGCGCCAGGTGCCGGGCCGCGGACTTGCCGCCGTGCGCCCATACGCGGATCCGCTTGCCGGAGGCGGCCAGCAGGGCCGAGCCCAGCGCGCGCCCGTGGCCGCGGCCGCGCAGTGCGGGGTGGACGACGAGCTCGGCGGCCGGGGCCTCCACCGGGTCGGTGTCCTCCAGTTGCCCGTATCCGGCGAGCCGCCCGCCATCGGTGAGCAGGAAGTGCCGGATCCCCTCGCGCGGCCCGCCGCGCAACTGGAGCCGGCCCTGCTCGGACACGGCGGTGGTGCCGTCCGACCGGGCCGCGTCCTCGATCAGCGCGAGGACGGCATCGGCCTGTTCCTCCGTCAGTTCGTCGAGGGTCTCAATCTGCCGTCCCGGCTCCAGGGCCGCTGTTGCGTCAGTCATGAC
Organism: Streptomyces sp. NPDC096339; assembly: GCF_044762985.1. NCBI lineage: Bacteria > Bacillati > Actinomycetota > Actinomycetes > Kitasatosporales > Streptomycetaceae > Streptomyces > Streptomyces sp. NPDC096339. Next base: position 27,937 of record NZ_JBIWFI010000004.1, read on the forward strand.
ACGAGCCTAGGCCGTCTCGTTCGAGTCGGGGAGGATCAGCCCGCGTTGTCCGGCTCCGTACCGGCGGGGGCGGTTCCTTCTTCTGCATGTAACCAGCTCGATACCGGTTACCCCCTGTCGTGCTACGCGCGTTGACAATAGGCTTCGGCGGACCTCCCAAGCAGTATCGCTGTCCACAAAGGGGATTAAATGTCAGCGACGCCACAACGGCACCGCCGAGCCCGCCGGTTGACCCTCACCGCCCTCGCCGTGACCGTCGGCGCCGGGGCCGTGGTCGCCGCCGCCCTTCCGGCCGGAGCCGCGAGTGGTGGCGGTAAGTCCGCCCAGGCCCGCACCGTCGACGTGCAGCTGCTGTCGTTCAACGACTTCCACGGCACGCTGGAGCCCCCGCAGGGCTCCTCCGGCAACGTGACCGAGCGTCAGGCCGACGGCACCACCAAAGCCATACCCGCGGGCGGGGTCGAGTACCTCGCGACCAGCCTGCGCGAGGCCCGCAAGGGCCACGAGTACTCCGTCACGGCCGCGGCCGGCGACATGATCGGCGGCAGCCCGATGCTGTCGGGCATCTTCCACGACGAGCCGACCGTCGAGGCGCTCAACAAGCTCGACCTGGACGTCACCAGCGTCGGCAACCACGAGTTCGACGAGGGCAAGGCCGAGCTGCGCCGCATGGTGTACGGCGGCTGCCACCCGGTCGAGGGCTGCTTCGAGTTCGGCAAGGAGTTCACGGGCTCCGAGTTCAAGTACCTCGCCGCGAACGTCACGGACGAGAAGACCAAGCGTCCGCTGCTGTCGCCCACCTTCATCTGGAAGAAGGGGGACGTGAAGATCGGCTTCATCGGCGTCACCCTGGAGGGCACCCCGGACGTCGTCACCGCCGAGGGCGTGAAGGGCCTGAAGTTCGGCGACGAGGTCGAGACGATCAACAAGTACGCCGCCGAGCTGAACAAGCAGGGCGTGAAGTCGATCGTCGCGCTGATCCACGAGGGCGGTCTGCCCGCGAGCGGCGCGTACAACTACGACTGCGACGCCCCGGGCGCCGGCGCCGGCATCTCGGGCGCGATCGTGGACATCGCCAAGAACGTGGACCCGAAGGTCGACGCGCTGGTGACCGGCCACACGCACCAGGCCTACAGCTGCAACATCCCCGACCCGGCGGGCAACCCGCGCACGGTGACCTCGGCGGCCTCCTACGGCCGGCTGTTCACGGACACCACCCTCACCTACGACCGGGCGACCAAGGACATCGTCCGCACCCCGGTCAAGGCGCCCAAGCCGGTCAACAAGATCGTCTCCCGGGACCAGCCCAAGGCCCCGGACATGACCGAGCTGGTCGACCGCTGGAAGGCCCTGGCGGCCCCGATCGCCAACCGCCCGCAGGGCTTCATCTCCGCCGACATCCCGGGCCGCGGCTCGGAGTCTCCGGAGAAGCCGCTGGGTGACCTGATCGCCGACGCGCAGCTGGAGGCCCTGGCCCCGGCGGACAAGGGCGGCGCGCAGCTCGCCATCATGAACCCGGGCGGCATCCGCGCCGACCTCGCCTACAAGGCGGCGGGCGCCGAGGGCGACGGCGTGGTGACGTACGGCGAGTCGTACACGGTCCAGCCGTTCAACAACATGATGAACGTCGTCGACCTGACCGGCGCGCAGCTGATCACGGCGCTCCAGCAGCAGGTCACCGGTCCGGTCAACGGGGCCAACCCGAAGATCCTCCAGGTGTCGAAGGGCTTCACGTACACCCTCGACATGACGAAGACCGGCGCGGACCGGATCGTCGTCGACTCGGTCAAGCTGAACGGCGCGGCGATCGACCCCGCCAAGACCTACCGCGTCGCGATGAACGAGTTCCTCGCGGGCGGCGGTGACGGCTTCACCGTCCTGAAGGAGCACAAGAACAAGCTGAACGGTCCGTCCGACCTGGACTGCTTCAACGCCTACCTGATGAAGTCGACGGCCGCGACCCCGATCGCTCCGCCGGCGGCGGACCGGATCACGGTCATCAAGTAGTACTTCGGTACGTCGTCGCGTCCGGAGGGGCGGTGGGCCTGGCCCGCCGCCCCTCCGGCGTTTCACCTGCGCCAGAACAGGTGGTGCGTCACCGCGCCGGCCGGGCTGGGCACGACATCGAGGTGGTAGCGGTCCAGGAGGTCTTCGGGGTACTCCCACAGCCGTACCCCGGAGCCGAGCACCACCTTGTCGCAGACCACGACGTGGAGGGTGTCGACGAGTCCGGCGTCGAGGAACTCCCTGACGGTGGTGGCCCCGCCGCCGAGCCGTACGTCCTTGCCCCGCGCCGCTTCCCGCGCCCGTTCCAGGACGGTGGCCGGGTCGGCGTCGACGAAGTGGAACGTGGTGTCGGAGAGGGTGAACGAGGGGCGCACGTGGTGGGTCATGACGAACACCGGGGTGTGGAACGGGGGCTCGTCGCCCCACCAGCCGCGCCAGTCGAGGTCCGTCCAGGGACCGCGCTGCGGACCGAACTTGTTGCGGCCCATGATCTCGGCGCCGATGTTGTTCCGGAAGTCCCGTGTGAAGTAGTCGTCGAGGCCGCGGCTGCCCCCGGGGTCGGTGCGGTTGGGCCAGCTCGCCGTGGCGCCGGCCCAGGAGAACATCTCGCCGGGATCGGCGTGGCCGAAGGGCCTCTCCAGGGTCTGGTTCTCACCGGCTCCGAATCCGTCCGCGGAGACGGTGAAGTTCTGGACCCTCAACAGCTGTTCCATGCGTTTCCTCCAACGTTGTCGACGTCGACAACGTTGGAGACTGCCCCGGCGGGCCGGACTCATCGCTCCGGACGCGCCCGACCGGTAACCCGGTCGGCGCAGAGGGCTCAGAGACCGGCCAGGAACTTCTGCACCGCGCGGTAGAAGCCCTCCGGGTCCTGGAAGGGCACGAAGTGGTCGCCTTCCAGGGGGGCGTACGAGGTTCCCGGCCGCCGGGTGACCATCGCGTCGGCCACCTCCCGGGGCAGGGCCGCGCTGCGCGTGCCGTGGACGAGCAGCGCGGGGCAGTCGCTCGCGAGCCAGGCGTCCCAGTGGTCGCCGCGGCAGCCTTCGATCGAGTCGAGCTGGTCCTGCGGGTGGAACGGCAGCCGCCAGCCGGAGCCGTCGGCGAGCGGGCGCAGCGCCTGCCCGACGATCTGGGCGCCCAGCGGTCCGGCGGCCTCCAGCAGCTCCTCGCGGGTGGGGGCGGTGTAGCGGGCGCCGCGCAGGAAGTCGAACCAGTCGGATTCGGCGGGGTGGATCTGCACCGTGGCGTCCACGTCGACGAGCGCACCGACCCGGTCGGGGTGGGCGGCGGCCAGGTGGAGGGCGTTGAGCCCGCCCAGGCTGTAGCCGAGGACGGTCACGGGCTCGTGGAGGCCGAGGTGGTCGAGCAGGGCGACGGCGTCGGCGACGTATCCCTCGCGGCCGTAGTCGGGGGCGCGGTCGGAGTCGCCGTGGCCGCGCTGGTCGGGGGCGATGACCCGCCACTCCTCGCCGAGGGCCGCGGCGAGCCCGGTGAAGGCGCGGCCCTCGGACATGCCGCCGTGCAGGGCGAGCAGCGGGCGGCCGGTGCCGCCGAAGTCGGTGTAGGCGAGGGTGCGGCCGTCGATCTTCAGCTCGCTGCGCATGTTCTTGCCTCCCGTTGTGGACCGGTGATCTTTCCGATGACGGAAGCCTGGCAGAATTTGGGCAAGCGCGCAATACGTTCGTCTTGCGCGCTTGCCCAACCCTCCGGAGGGCGCGGATACGATCCCGGTATGGGAAATCGCGAGGACCTGCTGGCCGGAGCCCGCCGCTGCCTGGAGGGGAAGGGGTACCTGCGCACGACCGTGCGCGACATCGCCACGGCCTCGAACGTGAGCATGGCCGCGATCGGCTACCACTTCGGGTCGCGCGACGCCCTGCTCAACCAGGCGCTCTTCGACGCCATGGAGGAGTGGGCCGCCGGGTCCGGACGCCTCACCGGGCAGGGCGAAACCGCCGAGGAGCGCTATGCCGACACCTGGGACCGCAAGATCCGGGACTTCGGCGAGATGCGCTGGTTGTGGACCGCCTCCGTCGAGGCCTTCGTGCACGCGCAGGCCCATCCGGAGCTGCTGGCGATCCTGGCCGAAGGGCAGCGCCGCAACCGGCGCATGGTGGCCGCCACGCTGGCCGGCGTGCCCGAGGCGGAGGTCGCGGAGGAAGACGTACGGTCCCTGGGCTCGCTGCACATCGCGCTGCTCAGCGGGGTCATGGTCCAGTGCCTGACCGACCCGGAACAGGCCCCGAAGGGCCGCGAGCTCGCCCAGGGGCTGCGCCGCATGGCGGACTTGCTGGAGGGTTAGGGCCCGTCCGACCCTGATCCGCCGGGCCGGCCCCGGTCGATACCCGGCAGTGCGAGAGGTCCGTACCGGCGGGTAGTGGAATTGACGTGGGCACGCCATAATCGCCCCACCACTGGGTCGGCGAAGGGGCGGGCATGGGCAGGGGACTGGACCGGCGGGCGTTTCTGACCGGAGCACTGGCGACCGGCGCCGCCATCGGGCTCGGCGCACCACCCGCCGCCGCGACGGCCCTCGGCACCCAGGACTGGATGGCCGGCCTCTCCGACGCCACCGCCCTCCAGCGGATGACCATCCCCGGCACGCACGACTCCGGCGCCACCAAGGGCGGCCTCTACGTGGCCTGCCAGAACACCTCGATCGCCCAGCAGCTCGACTCCGGCATCCGCTTCCTCGACGTCCGCTGCCGCGTCACCGGCGGCTCGTTCGCCATCCACCACGCGGCGTTCTTCCAGGACCTGATGTTCGGGGACGTCCTCGTCGCCTGCTGGAACTTCCTCGCCGCGCACCCGTCCGAGACCGTCCTGATGCGCCTCAAGCAGGAGTACTCCACGGACGGCGACGCCACCTTCCGGGCCGTCTTCGACGACTACCTGGACAACCGCGGCTGGCGCCCGCTGTTCCGCATCGCCGACACCCTGCCCTCGCTCGGGCAGGCCCGCGGCAAGGTGGTCCTGCTCGCCGACAACGGCGGCCTGCCCGGGCTGCGCTACGGCGACGGGAACGTCTTCGACATCCAGGACGACTGGAACGCCGAGCCCTTCGCCAAGCGCGGCAAGATCGAGAACCACTTCCGCAAGGCCGTCCAGCAGCCCGGCAGGCTCTTCGTGAACTACACGAGCACCTCGGCCTACATGCCGCCGCGCTGGAACTCCGATCGGCTCAACCCTCAGGTGCACGCCTTCGTCGACGGCGCGGAGATGGCCGGCCGCACCGGGCTCGGGATCGTCCCGATGGACTTCCCGAACACCCGGTCCGGCCTGGTCGCCTCACTGATCCGGCACAACTGACGGCTCCGCCGCCGGTGGCGGGGTCGGCGCCCCCGGGATGCGGAGCACCGCCTCCGTGCCCGGGCCGCCGTCCGCCGCCGCCCGCAGCTCGGCGCCGCCGCCCGCGCGTGCCGCCGTACGGGCCACGATCGACAGGCCGAGCCCGCTGCCGGGCAGGGCGCGGGCCGACTCGGAACGCCAGAACCGCTCGAACACGTGCGGGAGTTCCTCGGCCGGGATGCCGGGCCCGTGGTCCCGTACGGTCAGCTCGCCCGCCCGCAGCCTCACCTCGACCGCGCCGCCCGGCGGGCTGAACTTCACCGCGTTGTCCAGGAGGTTGACCACCGCCCGCTCCAGCGCGGCCGCCTCGCCCCGTACGTACCAGGGGTCCAGCGCGGAGGTGAACTCCAGCTCCGGACCGCGCAGCCGGGCCCGGGACAGCGCCGCCCCCGCGATCTCGTGCAGGGCCACGACCTGGAGCGGGCCGGGGGAGGCGGCGTCCGACCGGGACAGCTCCTGGAGGTCGCCGATCAGCGAGGCGAGCTCCGTCATCTGGGCCTTGACCGAGGCGAGCAGCTCCTTGCGGTCCTCGGGCGGGATGGCCCGGCCGGTCTGTTCGCTGCGCGCGAGGAGCTCGATGTTGGTGCGCAGCGAGGTGAGCGGGGTGCGAAGCTCGTGCCCGGCGTCCGCGATCAGCTGGGCCTGCCGTTCCTGGGAGGAGGCGAGGGCCGCCGTCATCGAGTTGAAGGACCGCGACAGGCGGGCGATCTCGTCGTGGCCCTCGTCGGGGATGCGGACGGTGAGGTCCTCGGTACGGGCGATGTGCTCGACCGCGCCGGTCAGTTCGTCGACGGGCCGCAGTCCCGTCCGGGCCACCCACAGGCCGGCGGCGCCCGCGCCGACGACTCCGAGGCCGGAGACGAGGAGCAGCACCCAGGCCAGGGTGGACAGGGGCTTGTCGATGTCGGCCACCGGCTTGGCGATGGTGATCCCGAAGACCGCGGAGCCGGGCTGGGTCCGCGCGGTGCGGGTGTAGACGCGCATCTCGATGCCGTCGGCGGTCGTCACGTCGTGCAGGGCGCTGGTGCGCTCGCCCCGGGCGATCTGCCGGTCCAGGGCGGTGACCGGCAGGGTCGCGGGACCGCTCACCCAGCAGTGCCTGCCGTCGGCCGTCACGATCTGCACGGTCGCGTTGAGGTTCCCGGCGATCTCCTGGCCGTTCTGCGGGGTGGGCGGCCGGTCCACGCAGGCGCCGTCGCGGATGGTCCGCAGCACCTGCGCGTCCGCCGACTCGTTCGCGGTCGTCAGGGAGTTGTCGAGCTGGTCGCGCAGCTGTGTCCGCACCATCACCCAGGACACGGCGGCGACCGCCGCGACGGCCAGCGCCACCGCGACCGCCACCAGCAGGGCCAGCCGCGAGCGCAGCGGCAGCCCGCGGAATCTGGCGGCCGGGCTCACTCGGGCCCGCTCTCGCCGGCGCGCAGTACGTAGCCCACCCCGCGCACGGTGTGGACCAGGCGGGGTTCGCCGCCGGCCTCGGTCTTGCGGCGCAGGTACATCACGTACACGTCCAGGGAGTTGGAGCTGGGCTCGAAGTCGAAGCCCCACACGGTCTTGAGGATCTGCTCGCGGGTCAGGACCTGGCGCGGGTGCGCCAGGAACATCTCCAGCAGGGTGAACTCGGTGCGCGTCAGCTCCACCGGCCGCCCGCCCCGGGTGACCTCGCGGGTCGCGAGGTCCATGCGCAGGTCCCCGAAGGTCAGCGCGTCCTCGTGGGTCTCGGCGTCGGGGCGCGGGGCGGCGTAGGAGCTGCGGCGCAGGAGGGCGCGGACGCGGGCGAAGAGCTCGTCGAGCTCGAACGGCTTGACGAGGTAGTCGTCGGCGCCCGCGTCGAGGCCGGTGACGCGGTCGCCGACGGTGTCCCGGGCGGTGAGCATCAGGATCGGGGTGACACTGCCCGAGGAGCGCAGCCGGCGGGCCGCCGTCAGACCGTCCATGCGGGGCATCTGGATGTCCAGGACCATCAGGTCGGGATCGTACGAGGCCGCCTTGTCGAGGGCGTCGAGCCCGTCGACCGCGGTCTGAACCTCGTACCCCTCGAAGGCGAGACTGCGGCGCAGGGCCTCGCGTACGGCCGGTTCGTCGTCCACGACGAGGATCCGCGCTTCGCCTTCGGCGGGATTCATCTGGCTGTCCCCCTGGGTGGTGTCCGGTGGGTGTGCGGGCGGGCGCCTCCCAGCCTCGCACGACGGGCTAGTAGGAGGTGCCGAAGCCGTTGTAGCTCTGGCCGCCGGTGTCGGAGGAGGAGCCGGTGCCGCCCGGGCCGCCCTTGCGCAGCGAGTCCAGGTCGGCCTTGATCGTGTTGACGGGGATGGCGAAGCCGAGGCCGACGCTGCCGGCGGTGGAGCTGCTGCTGGAGGGGGAGTAGATCGCGGAGGGCATGCCCACGATCTCGCCGTTCATGTTGACGAGGGCGCCGCCGGAGTTGCCGGGGTTGAGGGAGGCGTCCGTCTGGATGGCCTTGTAGGTGGCGGTGTCCGAGCCGGTCCGGCCGTTGAACTGCTGCCCGCCGTAGGAGAAGGGCCAGCCGTCGGTGCCCTGCTGGGGGGACTGGCGCTGCTCGGACTTGTCGACGGTGACGTCGCGGTTCAGGGCGGAGACGATGCCGCTGGTGACCGTGCCGGTGAGGCGGTCGGGGGAGCCGATGGCGACGACCTGGTCGCCGACCTTCACGTTGTCGGAGTTGCCGAGGGAGGCGGCCTTGAGGCCGCTCGCGCCCTGCAGCTTGACGAGGGCCAGGTCCTTGTCGGGGTCGGTGCCGACGACCTGGGCCTTGTACTTCTTGCCGTCGCTCGTCGTCACCTGGATCTCGGAGGCGCCCGCGACGACGTGGTTGTTGGTGACGATCTCGCCGTCGGAGGTGAGGACGATGCCGGAGCCGGTGCCCTGGCCGGAGCCCGTACGGGTGTCGATGCGGACCACCGAGGGGCTGACCTGCTCGGCGACGCCGGCGACGGTGCCGTTGCTGGACTGCGAGACGTTGGTGCCGTTCACACCGCCGCCGGAGGAGCCCTTGACCACCATCAGCTGCTGGACGGCGGCTGCGGTGCCGCCACCGACCACGGCCGCGGCGAGCGCCACGGCGGCCAGCAGCGCGACGGGCTTCTTGGCGCGGGGGGCGGGGGCGGCCGCGTGGGCGGGGCCGTGCGGGGCGGAGCCCCAGGTGTCCCAGCCGCCGGAGCCGCCGGAGCCGCCGGAGCCGCCGGAGCCGTCCGAGGCGTTGGCGGTGGTGGCGGCCGCGGGAACGGTCTCGCCCTGGATCACCGGGGGCTGGGACTGGGGTCGGTGTGCCTCGTGCCAGCCGGGGGCGGCGGGCGGGTAGGCGGGCGGCGGCGGGTAGGACCCCGCGGCCTCCTGCGCGAGCCGGTCACGTCCGCGCTGCCAGTCCTCGCCGAAGGGGGCGTGCTGGGTCGGGCGGTGTTCCTGGGGGTACTCGCCTTCGCGGCGGAGGTTCTCGGTCATGGCAATGACTCTGGGCGCCGTTGATGAGAGCTTCCTGAGTCTGGGCTGAGAAGCCCGACAGAACCGCGTATGCCCGAAATAAGTGCGCTTCCCCCGGGTGCCGCACTCCGCTATCTTGAACGTGTTCAGGTGAACGTGTTCAAAACCAGGGGGCGAGTATGGGCGGGAACGGGAACGGGACGGGTACCGGGATCAGGGCCACGGGCGCGCGTCGCAAGGTGGTCGGCCTGCCGTGGGGGGCGGCCGTGACCGCCGCCGCGGTGGCGGTCGCGATGTCACTCGCCCTCGGTGGCCGGGACTTCCTCTGGCTCGCGCTCTTCCAGTCCCCGATCGCCCTGCCGCTCCTGACGCGGTGGGCACCGAAGGCCTTCCCGGTGGCCTGCTTCGTCGTCGGCGCTCCCATGCTGCTCCTGGGCCTGCCCCTCGCCCTCTACGGAATCCCCGCGTTCCTCGCGGCGCCCCTGCTGCTGATCTTCGCGGCCTTCGCGGACCGCCTCGACCGGCAGACGGGGGCGACGTGCCGCGCGGCGTACTGAACGGAGTCGCCAAGGCCGCCCTGGCCGTCGGGAAGATCCTGCTGGCCTGGACGGCGATCATCGCCGCCATCCTCGGCTTCCTGTTCCTCCCGGTCCTGGCGATGCTCCTGGTGGCCTGAGGAGCCCGTCGGCCGCGACGGCCGACAGGCCCTAGCGACAGCCGCAGGAGCGGCGGATCACCAGGGCCGACGGGAACTGCTTCAGCCGCTCGCGCCGGGAGCCCGACACGCGCACGGCGTCGTCCAGGACGAGGTCCACGGCCGCGCGGGCCATCGCCGTGCGGTCCGAGGCGATGGTGGTCAGGGGCGGGTCCGTGAGGGCCGCCTCCTTCACGTCGTCGAAGCCCGCCACGGCCAGCTCCCCGGGCACGTCGATGCGCAGCTCGCGGGCGGCCCGGAGCACACCGATGGCCTGGTCGTCCGTGGCGCAGAAGATCGCAGTCGGCCGGTCCGGCCGGGCCAGGACCTCCAGGGCGACCTGGTACGCGTCGTAGCGGTTGTACGGGGCCTCGATCAGCCGGCCCTCGGTCGAGCGGCCCGACTCCAGCATGGCCCGGCGCCAGCCCTCGACGTGGTCGGCCACCGGGTCGCCGACCGACGGGGTGTTCTCGACCCCGCCGATGCAGGCGACGTACTCGTGACCGTGCTCCAGCAGGTGCCGGGTCGCCATCTGGGCCCCGCCGATGTCGTCCGTGATGACCGCGACGTCGTCGATGGCCTCCGGCCGCTCGTGCAGCAGCACCACCCGGGCGTCCCAGGCCTCGATCTCGCCGGCCGCCTGCTCGCTCATGCCCTGGCTGACCAGGATCAGGCCCGAGACCCGCATGCCGAGAAAGGCCCGCAGGTAGTGGACCTCACGCTCGGTGCGGTAGTCGGAGTTGCCGACCAGCACCATCTTTCCGCGCTCGGCGGCGGCCTGTTCGACCGCGTGCGCCATCTCCGCGAAGAACGGCTGACGGGCGTCCGGGACGATCATGCCTATGAGGTCGGTGCGCCGCGAGGCCATCGCCTGGGCGACCCGGTCCGGGCGGTAGCCCAGGTCCTTGATCGCGGCGAGGACACGCTCGCGCGTGGCCGGGGCAACCGGCCGGGGTCCGTTGTTGATGACGTAGCTCACGACGGCGGTAGACGTACCCGCAAGTCGTGCAACGTCATCCCGCGTCACCTTGGCCACGTCCGGGAGTCTACGCGGGGTGACCTACCTCTGGGCAGGGCGTCCTGCCGAGTGGACGGTCACACGGCCTTCGGCCGACCGGGTGACGACCTCAACCAGTGTGCACCGAGGCCTGCGCGGAAGCCTGCGCGGAGGCCTTCGCCGTGGCCTTCGCGGCAGCCTGCGCCGCCGCTTCCGCCGCCGCCCGTTCCACCTTCTCCGGGGTCACGAAGCGGTAGCCGACGTTGCGCACCGTACCGATCAGGGACTCGTGCTCGGGGCCGAGTTTCGCGCGCAGCCTCCGTACGTGCACGTCGACCGTGCGGGTGCCGCCGAAGTAGTCGTAGCCCCAGACCTCCTGCAGCAGCTGCGCACGGGTGAAGACCCGGCCAGGGTGCTGCGCGAGGTACTTCAGCAGCTCGAACTCCTTGAAGGTCAGGTCCAGGACCCGGCCCTTCAGCTTCGCGGAGTACGTGGCCTCGTCGACCGACAGGTCGCCGTTGCGGATCTCCATCGGGGAGTCGTCCGAACCCATCTGCTGCCGGCCGGTGGCCAGCCGCAGCCGTGCCTCGACCTCGGCGGGGCCCGCGGTGTCCAGCAGTACGTCGTCGATGCCCCAGTCCGCGGTGACCGCGGCCAGACCGCCCTCGGTCACGACCAGGATCAGCGGACAACCGGGCCCGGTGGAGCGGAGCAGCTGGCACAGCGACCGCACCTGCGGCAGGTCGCGGCGGCCGTCCACGAGGATGACGTCGGCGCCCGGGGTGTCCACGAGCGCGGGACCCTCGGCCGGGGCCACGCGGACGTTGTGGAGCAGCAGGCCGAGGGCGGGCAGCACCTCGGTCGACGGCTGCAGGGCGTTGGTGAGCAGCAGGAGAGAGCTCATGCCCGACCACCCGCCCGGGTCGGACGGTGGTGCACGGATCGCTGGTCCATCACGTCGGTTCCTCCTCGGTCCCGTCGAGGACGTGCGCGGTACTGCTTCGTACGGTGTCGTTCGCGGTCCCGCCGGCGTCCTCGCGGCCCCGCGCCCTGAGGCTTGCGGGGACGGCCAGTGTTCCCGTCTCGTTCAACGTGCTGAAAGCACAAAAGGACCCGGGGGCAACGTTGCCCGGATCCTCTCGCCACGAGAATAGCCCACCGGCCCTTTCGGGGCCGAGGCCTCTTCCGCTTCCGATTCTGTGGTTCGTGCCACGCCCGCGCCCTGCGTATGACCCGGTTTCACCGGATCGGCGGCCCGCCGAGCGGTGCGGTGGGGCCGACCGGGCGCATCCGGGGCGCGTGGAAGCACGCCGGGGTCGGGCGCGCGAGGGGTCATCATGGAGGCCGACGGTAGAGAGCCGACGATAGGAGCTGCAGTGGCAACCGGAACCATCCGCTACTGGGCGGCGGCCAAGGCCGCGGCCGGGACTGCGGAGGAGCCGTACTCGGCGGGCACACTGGCCGAGGCGCTCGACGCCGTGCGGGAACGCCACCCCGGGGAGCTGACCCGGGTCCTGCTGCGCTGCTCCTTCCTGGTGAACGACGAGCCGGTGGGCAAGCGCCCGCACGATGCCGTGCCTCTGACCGAGGGGGGCACCGTCGAGGTGCTCCCGCCGTTCGCGGGCGGGTGAGCGGAAGCCGATGAGCACGCCCGAGGAACAGCAGCAGAACCCCCAGCAGCAGCACCCGGCCCCGGTCCCCGACCCGGACCCGTACGGGACGCAGACCTGGCAGGCCGACACATGGGACACCGGCTACCAGCCGGTGCAGCCGCCGCTCGGCGCCGTCCCCGGCCAGCCGGTGGCCCCGGAGGGCTGGTTCCGCGACGAGGCCCCGGCCGGCTCCGCCGGCGAGGCATCGGCTGCGGCCGGCGTGCCGTGGCCCGGGGACCCGGCCGCCGAGGCCTACCCGTCGTACCCGGCCGCCCCGCAGGTCCAGGAGCCCCAGGCCGGCGGCCCGTGGCAGGACGGCTCCGCTCCCGGTGCCGGTTCGGGCCCGTGGCCCGAGGGCCCGGCCGCCGAGGCGTACCCCTCGCAGTACCGGCAGGCCCCGGCGGGGCAGCCCGCCGTGCCCGAGGGCTGGTTCCGTGACGAGGCCCCGGCCCCGGCCCAGGACTGGTCCCAGGGCGCGGGCTCCGCGTACGCGCCCGCCGCCGCCGCGGACCCCTACCTCCCGCCCCACCTCGACCCGCAGCCGCAGGCGGCCGTGCCCGCCTCGGCCGCGGAGACGGCGTACCTGCCGCCCTACCCGGGCCCGGAGCCGCAGCAGGCCGCGGCCGCCCAGCCGGACTTCGCGCAGCAGCCCGCCGGCGCGGCAGCCGCCGCGGAGACGGCCTATCTGCCGCCGTACCCCGGCCCGGAGCCGCAGGCCGCCGCGCCGCAGGCAGCCGCCTCGGCCGCGGAGACGGCCTATCTGTCGCCCTACCCGGGCCCGGAGCCGCAGGCCGCCGCGCCGCAGGCCGCCGTGCCCGCCTCGGCCGCAGAGACGGCGTACCTGCCGCCTTACCCCGGCCCGGAGCCGCAGGCAGCCGCGCAGCAGGCCGCCGTGCCCGAGGGATGGTTCCGGGACGAGGTTCCGGCTCCCGCCCCCGCCCAGGACTGGTCCCAGGGCGCCGGGACGGCCGTCTCGGCTGCCGAGACGGCGTACCTCCCGCCCTACCCCGGCCCGGCCGCCGAGGCCCCGGCCGAGCCCGCCGCGGGCGGCGCGGCTGCCGAGACGGCGTACCTGCCGCCCTACCCGGGCCCGGCGGAGCCGGAGGCCGCCGCCGAGCGGACGGCGTACCTGCCGCCGCAGGCGGCCGCCCCCGCCCCCACCGCCGAGCCCGCCGCAGGCGAACCGGCGGACGACGCGGCCTGGTCGCCCCCCACCCTCGGCGGGAACACCCTCCGCGCCGTCGACCCCGCGCAGGCCCGCGCCGAGGGCCGGTCGCCGATCATCGACCCGGGTCCGCAGTCGGCCATACTGACGGCCGCCCTCGGCCTGCTGATGGCCCTCGCCGCCTTCCTCGGCCAGTACGCCGTGCTCGTCCCGCTGATCGCCCTCCAGGCGCTCACCGCGGCCGGCTGGTTCCGCCTCAACGGCATGTGGCCGGCCCGCCAGGGCATCGCCCTGGCCTTCGCGGGTGCCCTCGTCGCCGACGCCGCCGTGCTCGCGGTGGACGATGCGTACGGCCCCGGCGCGATCATCGGCACCCTCGGTGCCTGGGTGCTGATCACCCTCGTCCTCCAGCTGCGCAGCCACGCCGACCCGGACGAGCGCATGTACGGCCTGATGGCCTCGGTGGCCTCCGCCGCCCTCGCCATCGTCTGCGCGGGCTGGCTCGCGGCCGACACCGCCGCGGTTTCGGTCGGCGCGTCGGCCGTCGCGGTGGCCGTGTTCACCCGCGCCCTGCCGCTGCCCACGGCCCCCTCGGTCGGCGTCGCGCTGGCCTCGGCCGCGGGCGCCGGACTCGTCGTGGGCGGGCTCACCGACGTCGGTGTGGGCGGGGCCCTGGTCGGGCTCGCGGCGGGCGTCTGCGCCCTGATCGGGCTGCGCGTGGCCGCGTACGACTACCCGTCGAAGTTCGTGCACATGACGGCCGGCGTCGCGCTGCCGCTCGCGGTGGCCGCTCCCGCCGTGTACCTGATCGGCCGGGTGGTGAGCTGATCTGTCCCTGACATCAGGCGTGGTCAACTAGAACGCACGTACCGGACTAGCGGGGGAGGGGCGCGTGCGGGTTCTGCGTGTCGTCGTGATCATCGGAGTGGTGCTGGGAGCCCTGTTCGCCGGGGTGGACCGGTGGGCGGTCGGCTACGCCGAGAACAAGCTGGCCGACCGGATCCAGGCCCGGCAGGGCCTGGCCGGCAGCTCGGAGGTGGAGATCCACGGGTTCCCCTTCCTCACGCAGGCGCTCAGCCACGACCTGGACCGGGTGGACCTGAAGCTCCGGGGCGTCGAGGTGACGGCGGACGGGCGCAAGACCCGCCTCTCGGAGCTCGACGCGAGCTTCCACGGAGTGAAGATCGACGGTGACTACGCCGGCGGGACCGCCAAGCGCGCCGAGGGCTCCGGGCTCATCACGTACGCCGACCTCACGGCGGCGTCCCAGACCGGCGCGACCCTCTCCTACGGCGGGGCGCCCGGCAAGGTGAAGGTCTCCGTGGGAGTGGACGTGCTCGGCAAGACCCTCACCCGCAGCGTCGTGTCGACCGTCACCCTGGTGGACGCGGAGGGCGGCAAGGGCGGAAAGATCGTCCGGGTGCACGCCGACGAGGTGCCGGGCGAGGGCATACCCGGCCTCGAACGGCTCGTCCGCAAGCGGACCGACTTCGACCGCAGCCTCGACGCGGGCCTGCCGGCCGGCCTCCAGCTCACCGCCCTGACCTCGGACGAAGCGGGCGTACACCTCGAACTGGGGGGTTCGAACGTGGTGCTGGCCGGATCGTGAGACGGAGCGGTCCGATCCGCAGAAGGACGGGCCGCCGGACGGCTCCAGGAGGCGGCGCGGCGGCCGCGAGCCGAGCCCGGGTCCCAGTATTCGGACGATCCCGTCTCGGGATATGACACGCCGGTGACAGGGCGGCCGATTCGTCCCTACGATCCATGGCTATGAAGCATCAGCAGGCGGACCTCACGAAGCGGCGGGCAGTAGACCTGTGTCGCGTCGCCGCCATGCTCTGTCGATCCATGTGACTTGTGAGCGATACCGCTCCATACGACCGGACGACGGCCGCCAGACCGGCCCTTCCCGCGTGACCGCACCCGCCTCCTGATCCCTGACGCCTCCCCGCGCAGGTTCGGAAGCGCACCCGTACGCACGCAGCAGCACCGCAGCACCCGTACTGCCCCCCGCACACTGCCCCGGAGGAGACACCATGAGCCGCAGCGACGTCCTCGTAGACGCCGACTGGGTCGAGGCCCACCTGAACGACGCCAACGTCGTCATCGTCGAGGTGGACGAGGACACGTCCGCGTACGACAAGAACCACATCACCAACGCCGTCCGGATCGACTGGAAGACCGACCTCCAGGACCCGGTCCGCCGCGACTTCGTGGACCAGGAGGGCTTCGAGAAGCTCCTCTCCGCCAAGGGCATCTCCAACGACGACACCGTCGTCCTCTACGGCGGCAACAACAACTGGTTCGCTTCCTACGCCTACTGGTACTTCAAGCTCTACGGTCACCAGGACGTCCGCCTCCTCGACGGCGGCCGCAAGAAGTGGGAGCTCGACTCCCGCGACCTGGTCGACGGCAAGGACGTCCCGAACCGCCCGGCCACCGAGTACAAGGCCAAGGCCCAGGACACCTCCATCCGTGCCTTCCGCGACGACGTCGTGGCCGCGATCGGCGCCCAGAACCTGGTCGACGTCCGCTCCCCCGACGAGTTCTCCGGCAAGCTGCTCGCCCCGGCGCACCTGCCGCAGGAGCAGTCGCAGCGTCCCGGCCACGTGCCGAGTGCCCGCAACATCCCGTGGTCGAAGAACGCCAACGACGACGGCACCTTCAAGTCCGACGAAGAGCTGACCGCCCTCTACGAGGCCGAGCAGGTCGACCTGGCGAAGGACACCATCGCCTACTGCCGCATCGGTGAGCGCTCCGCGCTCACGTGGTTCGTGCTGCACGAGCTCCTGGGCCAGGAGAACGTCAAGAACTACGACGGCTCCTGGACCGAGTACGGCTCGCTCGTCGGCGTGCCGATCGAGCTCGGCGCCAACAAGTAACCACAGGCGGCGGGCACGCGACGCCCTCCAGCCAGACGTACGACCTCTCTAGGACAGGACAGAGAACATGTGTGGAGCACAGATCGGCGGGCCTTCCCTCGACACGCTGAAGCCCGGTGAGACCGCGATCCAGGGCCAGATCACCCAGGGCGGCGAGCCGGTGTCCGGCTACGTCCGGCTGCTGGACTCGACCGGCGAGTTCACCGCCGAGGTCCCGACCTCGGCCACCGGCCAGTTCCGCTTCTACGCGGCCCCCGGCTCGTGGACGCTGCGCGCGCTCGTCCCGGGCGCCAAGGCCGACCGCGCCGTCGTGGTCGCCGAGGCCGGCGGCGTGACGGACGTGGCGATCGCGGTCTGACGGACCGTGCTCGCGCACTGAAGCACTGAACGACCGGCCGAAGGGCCGCACCCCAGGGGGTTGGACGCCACTGGACGGGGTGCGGCCCTTCGCGCCGTTCTCGCGCCGCCCGCGCCCTTGTGCGCGGGCGGCGCGGTTCTACCCTGGAGCTATGTACGCCAGGCGTAGGCGCGTGTACTTCCTGCTCATGGGCGGATGCCTGTTCCTCTTCGTCTCCGCCTGGTCCTTCGTGCGTCTGCTCTCGGTGGAGGCGGCGGTGGCCCTCTGCGTGGTCGCCATGGTCATCCCGCCGGTCGCCGCGGTGATCGCGAACCGGCGCGGCCCGGACGACCGTTGGTGGGACGACCCCTCGGGCGATCCGAAGTCCGACGAGTGGTGGGACGAGCTGGACGGCAAGCGGCGCCACGAGGACTGAGCCGGTCGAGCCGGATCCAAACCCGGCGAGATAAGAATGTAATAAGCATTCGTACAACCGCTCCCCCCTGGGTCGGGTCATGGATACGCACGGGTAATCAACCTGTGCCTCATGTCCGTGGGGGACTTCTTTGGAACACGAACAGACCATCCCCGAGCCGCGAAAAGAGGCGGAGACCAGCCCGGATTCGTACGTTCCGGACCAGCTCTCCACCCCTGAGGCCGCCGAACCCGCTGCCCACGGCGTTGCCGCTGCCGATGCCGCCGACGCCGTCGTCCCGCGCCGGGGTCTGCGTCGTACGACGCTCCTGATCGCGGGCGCGGCCGCACTCGGCGTTCTCGCGGGCGTGGTCACCGGCTACGCGATCCAGTACGACCGCGAACCGACCCCGCTGCCGCCGCTGGCGCAGCAGAAGATGGCGAACCCCGCGCCGGTCGCGGCGAACGACGCGACCAGCGACCGTTCGATCAACGGCAACCGCTGGGACAAGTCGGACGAGGACCTGGCGAAGAAGCTTCTGGAAGCCCCGGGCGGGGCGAAGGACGCGCAGTCGGGGTACGAGTCGGCGGACGAGTTCGCGGTGCGCTTCTACAAGGAGCCGGGGCGGAACTTCGGCAACCTGGTCGGCCACGGTCTGCGGCGGATCGCCACGGCGAGCTGGCAGGAGGGCGAGCACGAGTTCGTGGAGATCAGGCTGCTCCAGTTCCAGGAACGCTCCGGAGCCGAGTACTACTTCGGCCAGCCGAAGCACTACATGGCGGAGGACGGTTACGCGGGCAACGGCGGATACACCCTGCCCGGGGTGCCGGACGCTTTCGGGCACGCCTGGCTCTACAAGCTGAGGGAGAAGCCCGGCTACCTCCCCCTGCGCGAGGGCCGTGCGGTCATCCGGCGCGGGAACACCGTCGTTGACGTCGAGATCGTCAACAAGCGGGGCAATCTCACCGAGGGTGAGATCAATGAACTCGCCAAGCGACAGTTGGAGCGGCTGTGAGCGAACGGACGACCGGGGCCGGGGCCGGGACCGGGGCCGAGACCGACGTGGACGCGGGCCAGGAGCTCCTCGCCTCCGTCCGGCCTCCCCGTGAGACAAACCGCAAGGCCGTCTCCCTGATCGCAGCCGGCCTCGGAGCGGCGGTTCTCGCCGGCGGTGGCTTCTGGGCGTCGGCCAGGCTCGACGCGGCCGACCGGACGGCAGAGGCCCGGTACTGGACGCCGGCCGGTCGCTCTTCGGCGAGCGAGTCGAAGCCGGCCCCGACAGTGCCGCCCAACGAGCTCGTCGCGAAGCTGCTGCCGATGGAGTTCGGCGACGCGCTGGGCCCCGACATGGGCGGTGAGGGCAACAACTTCTACGTGTCCGGCGAACGCGCGTTGCACACGCTCAGGGACTCCGGGTCGGGCCTGTCCGGTGGCGAGCGGGCCGACCGGGACAAGGCGCTGGCCGGGCTGAAACTCAAGGGTCTCGCCGGCCGCAGCTTCTTCACGCAACGCGAACGCGTCGTCACCGAGGTCGAGCTCATGCAGGCCGACCCGAAGGCCCTCGCCGGCCTCTCGGAAGTCAACAAGAAGCTCCTCGACGTCCTGGAGAAGGTCTCCGGCAAGCGGCAGGCGCCCGCCGTGGACGGTTTCCCGCAGGCCAAGTGCGTGCTGTTCGACGTCGTCGACCCCCGGCCGGAGAGGGAAGAGAAGACGAAGCTCGACTCCCTCGAATGCCTGGCGGTCGAGGGAGACGTACTCGTCTCGTTCCGGACCTACGGGTACGTGATCTCGGTGGACTCTTCGGTCGCCCTGTTCAAGAAGCAGCTCAACCACCTGAAGTCCCCCGGGGAGTCCGTGTGACCGAGCAGAACACCATCGGCGAGATCTCCGCCGTCGAGCCGGCGACGCCGCAGACCGTGGAGACCCCGGTCCCCACTCCCGGACCGAAGGACCGCCGCAAGCTCCGTGCCGCCCTGCGCTGGACGGCCGCCGCGCTCGTCTTCGCCGTGGTCGGGGCGGGGACCGCGTACGGGATCACGCGGTCGGAGCGGACGGACCTGCCCGGCCTCTCCACCCTGCCCGACGGGCGGTGGACGTATCCCGCGCAAGCCCGGCCCGAGCTCCCCGCGGGTGCTCCGGTGCCCGCGGGTTCGGACAACCCGGACGGGACGCACTACGCGGACCTGCACGGTCTGCTGCTCACGGCCCCCGAGGGCGCCAAGCCCGACGAGGGCCTCAAGGCCGACAAGGACGGGGTGGTGACACCGGACGCGTTCCTGGAGGAGTACCCGGCCGAGAGTCGGCCGAGGCTGAAGGAGTCCTTCGAGTGGGAGGGAGTCCGGAAGATCGTCGGCCGGGGCTGGACGATGCCGGACGGCACCCGGAGCCGCGTCTACCTGCTGCGCTTCCACTCCTCCGACTTCGTCGGCGCCTTCGGCGGCTGCGCCCTCGGCACCAGCCTGAACGGTGCCGCCGCCCTTTCGCTCGACCCGGTCTGGGTCAAGGCCAAGACGAAGGAGCGCAGCGACCTCGGCACCATCGGCGTCGGCGCGACCGGGACCGGGATCGGCAGCGGGAGGGCCGGTGGCCCCGAAGCCAACGTCTACGAGGAGACCAAGCCCTTCGGTGACGAGCAGACCCGCCTGGGCTGCCTCCAGGCGGGTGATGTCCAGGCCGTGATCATCCAGACGCGCAAGGGCGGGGCGGCGGTCGTCCCCTTCCACCAGACGCTGATCCTCCAGGCCCAGCTGCTCGGCTGACCGGCGGTACGGCCCACCTCACACAGTGCGCCGGTCCCCGGGCCAGTAGGCTTGGGGACCGGCCCCGTACAGCCCCAGAAACGAATTCCGAGGAGCACCCCGTGCTTGAGGCAGTCTTCACCTCCCTGCTGGTCCTGGTCTGCGTCGGCGTCTTGGCCTTCACCGGCCTGGCGGTCAAGAAGCTGTACCAGGGTCAGCGCTGAGCCCCGGCTCCGCAGCCGGCCCAGCAGAGCGCCCAGACCGCCCCGGAACCCCTCCCACAGATCGCCTGAGCAGCCATTCATGATCCAGATCCCGTCCGACCTGAACCCCGGCCTCGTCCCCCTGGCCTTCCTCCTCGGTACCTGGGAGGGCGCGGGAGTCTTCGACTTCCCCGGTGAGGAGAAGTGCAACTTCGGCCAGGAGGTCGTCTTCGGCCACGACGGCCGGGACTTCCTGGAGTACACCTCCCACACCTGGGCCCTCGACGCCGAGGGCAACAAGGTGCGGCCGCTGGAGTCCGAGTCCGGCTACTGGCGCATCGACAAGGACCGCAAGGTCGAGGTCGTCATGGTCCGCGACCAGGGCGTCGTCGAGGTCTGGTACGGCGATCTCGCCGACCAGAAGCCGCAGATCGACCTGGTCACGGACGCCGTCGCGCGCACCGCGGCCTCCGGCCCGTACAGCGGCGGCAAGCGGCTCTACGGCTACGTCAAGAGCGACCTGATGTGGGTCGGCGAGAAGGCCACGCCCGACGTCGAGCTGCGTCCGTACATGTCGGCCCAGCTGAAGAAGGTCGTCACGCCCGAGGAGGTCGCCGAGATGGCGCGCAACCTCCCGGACATGCCGGACGACGGCATCGCGTTCTTCCGCTGATGCGCTGAGCGGTCCACAGGCTGTGAGTGAAGGGGACCGGGGCTCGCCCCCGGTCCCCTTCACGCGCTTACACTGGCGGGGTGGTCAGCACCGAGAGCGCCGAGAGCCCCGAGGGCACCGACTGGAAGAGCGACCTGCGGCAGCGCGGATACCGGCTGACACCGCAGCGCCAGCTCGTGCTGGAAGCCGTCGACGCACTGGAGCACGCCACTCCGGACGAGATCCTCGCCCAGGTGCGCAAGACCGCCTCCGGGGTCAACATCTCGACCGTCTACCGCACGCTGGAGCTCCTGGAGGAACTGGGCCTCGTCTCGCACGCCCACCTCGGGCACGGCGCCCCCACCTACCACCTCGCGGACCGGCACCACCACATCCACCTCGTCTGCCGCGACTGCGCGGACGTCATCGAGGCGGACGTGGACATCGCCGCCGACTTCACCGCGAAGCTGCGCGCCACCTTCGGTTTCGAGACCGACATGAAGCACTTCGCGATCTTCGGCCTGTGCAAGAAGTGTTCCGCCAAACACCATGACGGCCACGCGTAGCGGAGTCGTACGCTTGGTCCCATGACCAGCAGCCCCTTGCTCCACCTCCCCGGCGCCGTGCAGGCCGAAGGCCGCGACGAGGGCGTCGCCGCCCACTACGGCGAGCTGTACGGCGAACAGCGCGCGCTCGCCGACGGCCGCGGCTTCGTCGACCTCTCGCACCGCGGAGTTGTCACCGTCAGCGGGCCGGAGCGGCTGAGCTGGCTGCACCTGCTGCTCACCCAGCACCTCACCGAACTGCCCGCGGGCCAGGCCACCGAGGCGCTGATCCTCTCCGCCAACGGCCACATCGAGCACGCGCTGTACCTCGTCGACGACGGCGAGACCACGTGGGCGCACGTGGAACCCGGCACCCAGGGGGAGCTGCTCGCCTACCTGGAGGCGATGAAGTTCTTCTACCGCGTCGAAATCGCCGACCGCACCGACGAGTTCGCCGTCGTGCACCTGCCGGCCGGGTCCATCGCCGAGGTGCCCAAGGAGTTCACCGTCCGGGAGACCGCGCACGGCCGTGACGTCTTCCTGCCCCGTGCCGAGCTGGAGGCCTTCGCCGCGGCGCACGGCCCGGCCGCCGGGCTCCTCGCGTACGAGGCCCTGCGCGTCGAGGCGCACCGCCCGCGGCTCGGCCTGGAGACCGACCACCGGACCATCCCGCACGAGCTGGGCTGGATCGGCACCGCCGTCCACCTCCAGAAGGGCTGCTACCGGGGTCAGGAGACGGTGGCCCGCGTCCACAACCTGGGGAAGCCGCCGCGCCGCCTGGTCTTCCTGCACCTGGACGGCTCCGAGGTGGTCCTCCCGGCGCACGGCGCTCCCGTCCGGCTCGCCGCCGACGGGGAGGAGGGCCGCCAGCTGGGCTTCGTGACCACCGCCGTACGCCACCACGAGCTCGGCCCGATCGCGCTCGCGCTGGTCAAGCGGAACGTGCCGGTGGACGCGCCGCTGCTGGTCGCCGGTACGGCCGCCGCGCAGGAGGTCGTCGTAGCGCCGTGATCCCCGCGCGTCAGAGCACTAGATGTCGATGACGATGGTGAACGGGCCGTGGTTGGTCAGCGAGACCCGCATGTCCGCGCCGAACCGGCCCGTCTCCACCGTCGCGCCCAGCGCCCGCAGCTGTGCCACGACCTCGTCCACCAGCGGCTCGGCCACCGGGCCCGGCGCCGCCGCGTTCCAGGTGGGGCGGCGGCCCTTGCGGGCGTCGCCGTAGAGCGTGAACTGGGAGATCACCAGCAGCGGGGCGCCCACGTCGCTACAGGACTTCTCGGCCTCCAGGATCCGCACCGACCACAGCTTGCGCGCCAGCAGCGCCGCCTTCTCCGGGGTGTCGTCGTGGGTCACCCCCACCAGCACGCACAGCCCCTCGCCGACGATCTCGCCCACGGTCTCGCCGCCCACGACGACGCTCGCGCCGTCCACCCTCTGCACCACAGCTCGCATACCACCTGTGTACCAGCCTTGCACCCGTCCGGGGCCGATCGGGTGGAGTACGACTGCGTCGGGACCACGGAGAGTGGCACGATGCACGCAGGCGGTGCGGGTGCGCCGCACCGGTCGAGGGGACGGACCCGTTCGTATGAATACTTCTGGTACCTCCGTACCTGCATCACCCGCCTCCGTCGCAGCTGCCGCGGTACGACCGCCCGCGCAGCGCACCGGCGAACAGCCGGGGCCGGAGGACCCCACCAGCGAGCTCGGGCTGCCGGAACTGCGCGCGCTGCGCCGGGACGCGCAGCGCGACGAGGCCGATCTGAGCTACGTACGGCGGCTGCTCCAGGGCCGCATCGACATCCTGCGGGCCGAACTCGCCCGGCGCGCCGACCCCGGGGCGCCGGTGGTGGACCGGCTGGACCGGCTCTCGGAGATCCTCGCCGACGCCCCCTCCAGCCGCAGCGCCTCCGCCCGGCACGTCACGCTCGGCACCCCGCACGGCGAGGAGTACCGGCTGCTGGCGGCGGAGATGCTGGCCGACGTCGAGCTGTCGGACCTCAGTGCCCGCACGGACGGTGAACTGTACGAGGGGATGGGCAAGCTCGTGCGCTACGAGCAGCAGGTCTCGCGGCGCCGGCAGCAGCTCCAGCGGACGGTGGACGACTGCAGCGCGGAGATCACCCGGCGCTACCGGGAGGGAGAGGCGCAGGTGGACGACCTGCTGGCGTAGGGACGGCAGGGCGGCGCGGCGCCGGGCGGAAATCCGGGCGACCGGGCGCCGGGCCGGCTATTAGCGTGGGCGGCTATGAGTGCTGACGTCCGGCCGATCGCCGAATCCGAACTCCCCGAGTGGCTGCGGACCGTGAACACCGGTTTCCTGACCACCGCCCGTGTCACCGACTCCGACGTGGCCCAGCGGGCCAAGCACAACGACTTCACCCGGACGGTGGGCGCGTTCGACTCCGAAACCGGCCGCTGCGTCGCCGCCTTCCGCTCCTTCGCACAGGAACTCACCGTGCCCGGCGGGGCGTTCGTCCCCTCCAGCGCCGTCTCCAACGTCGGCGTGCTGCCCACGCACCGCCGCCAGGGGCTGCTGTCCCGGATGATGGCCGACGAGCTGGCCGCCGCGAAGGCGCGCGGCGACGTGCTGTCGACGCTGATCGCCGCCGAGTACCCGATCTACGGGCGGTACGGGTACGGCCCCGCGGCCTCCGTCTCGGAATGGGAGATCGACGTACCGCGCACCGGACTGGACCCGCGCCTCGCCGCGCCTGTGGACGGCGGTCGGATCGATCTGGTCGACGCGGCCGAGGTCCGGCGGGTGGGTCCGGAGCTGCACGAACGGCTGCGGGCGCGCACGCACGGCGCCGTGAACCGGAACGAGCGCTGGTGGAACCTGGCGACCGGCCTGGAGGAGATGTCGTACCGCCCGTACAAGGAGCAGTTCTTCGCGGTGTACCGCACGGCGGCCGGTGAGGTGGCGGGGCTGGCCGCGTACGGGGCCGACGACCACTGGACGGACGCGAAGGTCCCGCAGAACACCGTGCGGGTCAAGGACCTGATCGCCGTCACCCCGCAGGCGGAGCGGGCGCTGTGGCAGTTCCTGTGCTCGATCGACTGGGTGACCAGGGTCCGTACCGGCTACCGGGCCCCCGACGACCTGGTCCCCCAGATGCTGCCCGACCCGCGCTCGGCGCGGATCGTCACCGCCGCGGACTTCCTGTGGGTGCGGCTGCTGGACGTCGTACGGGCCCTGGGTGCGCGGACGTACGCCGTACCGGGGACCCTCGTGTTGGAGGTCGCGGACGCGGCGGGCCTGTCGGACGGCCGCTACCGGTTGGACGCGGGCACCGGCGCGTGCGAGCGGACGGAGCGGCCGGCGGAGCTGAGCCTGGACGTGTCCGCGCTCGGCTCGCTCTACTTGGGCGACGAGTCGGCGGTACGGCTGGCCGCGCTCGGCCGGGTGAGCGAGCTGCGGCCGGGGGCGGTGGAGCTGGCGGACGCGGTGTTCCGCACGGCCCGCCGGCCGTGGTGCCCGGACGTCTTCTGAGCCCTCGCCGCCGCGTCCGGTCCGTCACGTTCGCCGGCTCCGAGCGGTCAGTGTGACAACGGGCGAGAGGAGCCGGGGCGATGGGGAGCGGTACGAGCGGTACGAGCGACACGGGCGGGACGGGCGGGACGGGCGACGGGGAGTACCTCGCCGCGCGGTTCGAGGAGCGGCGCGGGCGACTGCTGGCGGTGGCCGAACGGATGCTCGGCTCGGCGGACGAGGCGCGGGAGGCGCTCCAGGAGGTCCGGCGGCTGGTGGAACACGCCGACGCCGGCTGGCTGACCGGTGTCGTCGCCCGGGTCTGCCTCGACCGGCTGCGGGCGCGGGCCGGCGTACTCGTGCTCCCCTCCGGCCGGCCGGAGCGGGAGGGGCTGCTCGCGGACTCGGTCGCGCTCGGGCTGCTCGTCGTACTGGACCAGCTCGCGCCCGCGGAGCGGTTGTCGTTCGTACTGCACGACCTGTTCGGGATGCCGTTCGAGGAGGTCGCGCCGATCGTGGAGCGCAGTCCGGAGGCGGCCAGGCAGTTGGCGATCCGGGCCCGGCGGCGGGTGCGGGGCGGGGTGCCGGAGCCGGAGGCGGACCCGTTCCGACAGCGGGAGATCGTCGAGGCGTTCCTCGCGGCGGCCCGGGAGGGCAGCTTCGAGGACCTGACCGCGGTGCTCGACCCGGACGTGGTGCTGCGGGTGGACGAGGCGGAGACGGCGGTGGGCGCGGGCGCGGTGGCCCGGCAGGCGCTCACCTTCCAGCGACTGGCCCCGTACGCGCGGCCCGCGCTGGTGAACGGCGTACCGGGGGCCGTCACGATCCCGCCCGGGGGCAGGACGGTGGCGGCCATGGGTTTCACGGTGGGCGACGACCGTATCGTCGCCATCGACATCTCGGCGGATCCGGCCCGGCTGGCCGCCCTGGACGTCACATCCATCGACAACTGAGGAAAGATCTACTTGACGCACTCGATGTCACCGGTGTCACTGGTGGAAGCCCTGCGCGCGGCAGGCTGCGTCTTCGCCGAGGAAGAGGCGGAGTTGCTGGGCGGGGCCGCCCGGGACGACGCCCACCTGGCGGAGCTGCTGGCCCGCAGGGTGGGCGGTGAACCGCTGGAACACGTCGTGGGGTGGGCGGAGTTCTGCGGGCTGCGCATGGAGGTGGGCGAGGGGGCCTTCGTGCCCCGCCGGCGCACCGAGTTCCTCGTGGAGGAGGCGGTGGCGCTCGCCCGGCCCGGCGCGGTGGTGCTCGACCTGTGCTGCGGGGTCGGCGCCCTGGGCGCGGCGGTGGCGGCGCGGACCCCGGGCGGGGTGGAGCTGCACGTGGCGGACGTGGACCCGGCGGCGCTGGCGTACGCGCGGCGCAACGTGGCCCCGTACGGAGGCACGGTGTGGGAGGGCGACCTGTACGAGCCGCTCCCCGCCTCCCTGCTCGGCCGGGTGGACGTGCTGGTGGTCAACGCCCCGTACGTGCCCACGGAGGAGATCGGCCTCATGCCGCCCGAGGCGAGGGACCACGAGCCGCGGGTCTCCCTGGACGGGGGCGCGGACGGCCTGGACATCCACCGCCGGGTCGCGGCGGGCGCCCCGCGCTGGCTGGCCCCGGGCGGCCGCCTGCTGATCGAGACGAGCGCCCGCCAGTCGCCGTCGACGGCGGCGGCCCTCACCTCGGCGGGCCTCAGGGCGCGGGTGGCCACCTCGGAGGAGTTCTACGCGACGGTGGTCATCGCCGAGGCCTGATCGGGGTGCGCGGAAAACCGTTTCGGCGGGGCTGTCACGTCCTTCTCCTGTTCCCCGTCATGTACGCGGCCCCCCGCGGTGGTGGCCCTGACGCTCGGCTCAGCGGCTGAACGCCGCCGGCGGGGGCCCGCGGACCGCTGCGGGCCCTGTTCAGGCCACCGGGTTCAGAAGCGGGGGCGGTTGAACCACTGCTTGGCTTCGTCACTGTTCGCATTGATGATCAGGAAGGCCGAGAGTGCGATGCCGACGCCGTTGGCGCCCTCCCCGCTGAGGAGGCTCACCACGGCGTTGACGGCGACGAGCCCGCCGAGGACGAGTACGGCGATCCGTACGCCGTTCTTGCCGTTGCGGCAGAGCGCGCCGAGGGTGATCGCCGCGGCGGCCAGGGCCAGGGCGATGACACCGATGGCGTAGAGCGTGGGCGCGGATCCGAACTCGGCGCTCTCCTTCAGCGCTCCGCTGGTGGTGGCGTCCGCGGCGGCGAAGACCAGCAGGCCGCCCAGCGTATTGAGGCCACCCATGACGAACAGGAGAACGCGCAGGGTCGTGACCTTCTTCGGCATCTCGACCGGGACCGGCCCGTAGCCGGGTATCGGCGAGGGTCCGGGGTACGGGGGCAGGTTGTCGGGTGTCGTGTTCATGGAGTTCTCCCTCGCGTTCGGTGTGATGCGCGGGCCCCTGCCCGCGCGGCGTCCCATGATCGGGGTCGATCCGGCGTGGTGGCGAGGGTTTTCCGGCATCGATACGGGTGGGAGATGCTGCAAGCGTCTGCTTGCAAAAGTTAGCAGGGTGGGGCAGGGTAGGGGCATGGCATCGCTCAACGTCGGAAACCTCGGCGAGTACCTCCGTGAGCAGCGTCGACAGGCCCAGCTTTCGCTGCGGCAGCTGGCCGACGCGGCGGGGGTGTCGAATCCGTACCTGAGCCAGATCGAGCGCGGGCTGCGCAAGCCGAGCGCGGAGATCCTCCAGCAGCTGGCCAAGGCGCTGCGGATCTCCGCGGAGACGCTGTACGTGCAAGCCGGGATCCTGGATGAGCGGGACCGGGACGAGGTGGAGACGCGGGCCGTCATCCTCGCCGACCCGTCCATCAACGAGCGGCAGAAGCAGGTGCTGCTCCAGATCTACGAGTCGTTCCGCAAGGAGAACGCGCTCGATGCGCAGGCCGGGGCGCCGAGCGACAGT
This sequence comes from Streptomyces sp. NPDC096339, assembly GCF_044762985.1. Classification (NCBI taxonomy): domain Bacteria; kingdom Bacillati; phylum Actinomycetota; class Actinomycetes; order Kitasatosporales; family Streptomycetaceae; genus Streptomyces; species Streptomyces sp. NPDC096339. Next base: position 55,415 of record NZ_JBIWFI010000004.1, read on the forward strand.
GACGAGATGCCGCCGAAGACGAACTGGAATTGATCCGGGAGGACCAGCCACATGGCCATCGCCGATGACCTGAAGAAGACCCTCACCGACCCCACCCCGCTCTACTTCGCCGCCGGCACCGCGGACCTCGCGGTGCAGCAGGCGAAGAAGGTGCCGGGGCTCATCGAGCAGCTGCGTGCCGAGGCCCCCGCGCGGATCGAGGCCGTGAAGAACACCGACCCGAAGGTCGTGCAGGAGAAGGCGAAGGAAGCGGCCAAGGAGGCGCAGGAGGCGGTCACCGCCAAGGTCGCCGAGGTGCTCGGCGCGATCGACCCCAAGAAGCTCGGGGAGACCGCCCAGGATCTGGCGCTGCGCGGGGTCGGCGTGGCCGCGGAGTACGCCGTTCGCGCCAAGGAGACCTACGACAAGGTCGCCGAGCACGGTGAGCAGGCCGTGCGCGCCTGGCGGGGCGAGGTCTCCGAGGAGATCGTCGACATCGCCGTGGCCGTGGAGCCCGCGCCCGAGGCGGCGCCCGCCGCGGAGGCCGGCGCGGAGCCGGAGGCCGAGGCCGCCCCCAAGAAGGCCCCCGCGCGCAAGAGCACGGCGAAGAAGGCCACGGCCGAAGCGTAAGGGCGCGGCGGGCCGGGCACCTGGAGGGTGTCCGGCCCGTTGTGGTTCATGAGGGCACGGGTGCCGGTAGCGTGGATTGCGCAGGTATGCGCAGGCGGAGAAGAAGGCGGTCGAAGCGATGCTGATGAACGGGTTCGATAACGGGGTGCTCCCGTTGCTCGGGTTCGCCATGCTGGCGCTCGCCGTCGTGGCCTTCGTGTTCGCGCTGCTGGCGCGCGAGGACGCCTACCGGGCGGCCGACAAGCAGACCAAGACCTTCTGGCTGGTCATCCTCGGCGTCACGGTCCTGGTGGACTTCTTCCTGGCGTCGATGCTGTTCCTGACGATCGCCGGACTGGTCGCGACCATCGTGTTCCTCGTCGACGTCCGCCCGGCCCTCAAGCAGGTCTCGGGCGGCGGCCGGCGCAGCGGTGGCAGCAGCAGCGACGGGCCATACGGGCCCTACAACGGCGGGCGGTAGGCCACGGGGCCGGGTTCCGGCTCTCAGGTCTCGGTGCGTGAGAGCAGGACCACGGCCACGTCGTCGGTGAGTTCGCCGCCGGCGAGGCGGCGGGCCTCGGTGACGGACGCCTCCAACAGGCCTTCTCCGCTCAGACCGCGGCCCAGGTGCCGGTTGATCATCTCGACCATGCCGTCCTGCCCGAGGCGCTCCTTGCCCTCGCCGATCCTGCCCTCGATCAGGCCGTCCGTGTAGAGCATCAGGCTCCACGTGCCGCCGAGCTCGACCTGGCGGCGCGGCCAGCGGGCGCGCGGCAGCAGTCCGAGTGCCGGGCCGCTGTTCTCGTACGGGAGCAGGCGCGCGGGGCGGCCCGGCCTGGACACCAGCGGGGCCGGGTGGCCGGCCAGGCACAGGCCCGCGTGCCGGCCGTCGGGGGAGATGTCGACCGTGCACAGCGTCGCGAAGATCTCCTCGCACGGGCGCTCCACCTCCAGGACCTCCTGGAGGGTGGCCAGCAGGTCGTCGCCGCACAGACCGGCCAGGGTCAGGGCGCGCCAGGCGATGCGGAGCTCGACGCCGAGGGCGGCCTCGTCGGGGCCGTGGCCGCAGACGTCGCCGATCATGGCGTGGACGGTGCCGTCGGGGGTGCGGACGGCGTCGTAGAAGTCGCCGCCGAGGAGGGCCCGGCTGCGGCCGGGGCGGTAGCGGGCGGCGAAGCGGAGGTCCGAGCCTTCGAGGAGCGGCGTGGGGAGCAGGCCGCGCTCCAGGCGGGCGTTCTCCTGGGCCCGCAGTTTCGATTCTGCAAGCTTGTACTGGGCGATGTCCGCCCGCTTTCTCTCCACCGCGTAGCGGATGGCGCGGCTCAGCAGCCGGCCGTCCAGCTCGTCACGGAAGAGGAAGTCCTGGGCGCCGACCCGGACGGCCTCGGCGGCGCGCTCGGCGTCCGCCTCGGAGGTGAGGACGAGCACGGCGTGGCGGGGGGCGAGGCGCAGTACCTGGCGCAGGATCGCGAGCTGGTCGACGGCGGTGGCCGTCGCCGCTGCCCGGGGGCTCGTCTCCGGGAGGGACAGGTCGAGCAGGATGCAGTGCACGTCGGGGGTGAGCAGGCGCTCGGCCTCGACGAGGTTGCGGGCGGTGCGGAGCCGGATGCGGTGCCCGTCGGAATCGAGGATCTCGGGGACGGTGAGGCCGCCGGCCGGGTCGTCCTCGATGAGGAGGAGGGTCAGGGGGCTCGAGTGCGGGGTCGCCGTCGCGGTGGCCGTGGCCGTGGCCGTGGCTGTGGCCGTGGCCGTGCCGGTGGCGACGGTGGCGCCCGCGGTGGTGGTGGCCGTGTGTACAACGGCCTGACCGCTCGCCTCGGCAGTGATCTCCCGCTGCCTCGGTACGGGTACGGGCATCGTCTCCGGTTCCTTCCCTCCCCCCGAGGATGGTGCGCTCGTCCGGCAGACCCTAGCTGCCGGGCCGGGCGAGCGGAATGCCGTTGTGGATCGGGAGCTCCGGCATATGCCGTCATCACGGGGGAAATTCGGTCTCACTGGATGACAAACGTCACGGCGGGACCGTTGTCCGTCCCGTCTGGCGAGACGTGTCCGGGCCCGAGTTGGTTGCCTCGTTCCCGACGATGCGGACCATTCGCCCGATATCGCCCCCATCTTGCGTGCCGTCGGGGCCGTGCGCGCGTGCCGGCCGGGGTGTCCCCGCGGCCCCGCACTCCCGTGCCGGGGCGCCCCCGCGACCCCGTACCGTCCCGCCGGTGTGTCCGCCGCGGCCCCGTGCTCCCGCGCCGTCGGGGTCGGGTGTGCGGTGGGGCGCCCCCGCAGGGCGTCGAACGCACCCCGCTTCCCCTCTTCACCGCCTCGAACCGTTCGACGCCCGAGGAGGTGCCCCGGCGCGCGCCCGGCCCCGGCGGCCCCTCGCGTGCGGGCCGCCCCGGGGGTGCCGCCGCGTGCGGGCCGCCCCGGGGTGCCGCTGCGCGGAGCCGTCCCCTACCCGCCCTTCCACCGTTCCCCGGGCTCCGCCCCGGACCCGTCCCGGGGGCTCCGCCCCCAGACCCCCGCGCCTCAATCGCCGGCGAGGCTGGATGGGGGCCCGGTCCTCAAACGCCGGCGAGGCTGGAGGGGGACCCGGTCCTCAAACGCCGGACGGGCTGGACGTGCCCGGCGGGCGCCGGAGAGGCCGGGGCTCCGCCCGGACCCGGTTCTCAAGTGCCCGGCGCCCCGGGCAGGAGCCCCGCGCCGAGCCGCCCGCAGGGCAGTGGCGCGCGGGCCCAGTGTGATCGCCGAGCCGCCCGCAGGGCAGTGGCGTGCGGGCCCAGTGTGATCGCCGAGCCGCCCGCAGGGCAGTGGCGTGCGGGCCCAGTGTGATCGCCGAGCCGCCCGCAGGGCCAAGGGCTACGCGTCGGGTCGGACCACTGCCTTGATCGGCATGGAGCCCGCTCCCGCGATCGTGACGTTGCGGCCCGGGCGGGGGGCGTGGACCATCGCGCCGTCGCCGATGTACATCGCGACGTGGCTCGCGTCGTCGAAGTAGATGATCAGATCGCCGGGCCGCATGTCCTTCAGCGCGACCTTCGGCAGCAGCCGCAACTGCTCCTGCGAGGTGCGCGGGATGCCCTTGCCCGCCGCCCGCCAGGCCTGGGAGGTCAGTCCCGAGCAGTCGTACGAGCCCGGACCCTCGGCGCCCCAGACGTACGGCTTGCCGATCTGCGCGGTGGCGAACTGCACGGCCCGCTTGCCCGCGTCCGTCGCCGTGGCGTTGAGGTCCTTCAGCGCGCCCGTCGACAGCCACGCCGTCTGTGCCTTGTACAGCGCTTCCTGTTCGAGCTGGATCAGCCGGGCCTTCTCCTCGGCCTGCAGCTTGTTCTCCAGCTCCTCCGCCGCCTTGATCTTCCCCTCGATCTCCTTCTTGGCGGCTTCCTGCTTGACCCGGTTGGCCTCCAGGATCGCCCACCGCGCGCTCGCGTCCGCCGCGTACCGCCGCAAGTCGTTCTGGGTGCTGTCCAGTTCGGAGAGCATGCTGGAGGTGGCCTTCTCGCCCTGCCGCAACCGGCCCGCTCCGTCGAGGAACTGCGTCGGGCTTCCGCTCAACGCCAGCTGCGCGCCCGGGGGCAGGCCGCCCGAGCGGTACTGGGCGCGGGCGGCGGCGCCCGCGCGGCTCTTGAGGGTGTCGATCTTCGACTGCCCGGCCACGATCAGGTTGGCGAGCTCGACGATCTTCTCCGACTGGGCCTTGGTCTCGGCCTCGGCCTGGTTGTAGGCGTCGGTGGCGGCGCCCGCCTGGTGGTAGAGGTCCTCTATCTCCGCGTGGACCTGCTCCAGGGACTTGGCCCCCGGTTCCGGCGCGGGCGCGGCGGGCGCGGCGGGCGCGGCGGGCGCGGACGGTGCCGCGTGTGCCATGCCCGTCGCGAGGCCCGGCGCGGTCAATATCGCCATCGCACACAGCAGTACGAGAGCGCTCGCGCCACGCCTTTGCCTCACGGCCCCCATGGTCCCCCCAGACTCCATAACTGACTATCCATCAGTAACTTGTCATCGCCTTCGGGATGGTGTCACGAGTCGGTGAATTCCAACACCCTTGTGGATGGCCGGCCGGATCGGACAGGTCAGACCGGATTCATTTGAGCGCCCCCACCCCTGACGACTCAACGGGCCACCCGGATCACCGGTTCCCCGGCCCGCCGTATTCACCCCACCGGGCGCAAGGCCTCCCAGCGCACCGTCAGTTCCCCCTGCCGCCACCGCCCCGGACCGTCGGCCAGCGGCCAGTCGGCGGCCAGGTCCCGCGCCGTCCGGATCCAGCGCTGCCGCGCCCCGTAGGAGGCGTACGGGGCGGCCGCCGCCCACGCCCGGTCGAAGTCGCGCAGGAACGCGTGCACCGGCTCGCCCGGCACGTTCCGGTGGATCAGCGCCTTCGGCAGCCGCTCCGCCAGGTCCGAGGGCCGGTCCAGGGAGCCCAGCCGGGTCGCGAACGTCACGGTGCGCGGCCCCTCCGGGCCCAGCGCCACCCACACGTGCCGCCGCCCGATCTCGTCGCAGGTGCCCTCCACCAGCAGGCCCTCCGGGGCCAGCCGCGCGCACAGCCGCGCCCAGACCTCCGCGACCTGCTCCTCGTCGTACTGGCGCAGCACGTTCGCCGCGCGGATCAGCGCAGGGCGCTCCCCGCCCTCCAGCGGCACCTCGAAGCCGCCGTGCCGGAAGCTCAGGCCCTCCCGTTCGTACGGCTTCGCCCCCGCGACCCGCGCCGGCTCGATCTCGATGCCGACCACCCGCACCCGGGGCGCCGCCTCCCGCAGTCGCGTCAGCAGCTCGACCGCCGTCCACGGCGCGGCCCCGTAGCCGAGGTCGACGGCGACCGGCGCGTCCGCCCGCCGCAGCGCCGCCCCGTGCGCGGCCGCCATCCAGCGGTCCATGCGGCGCAACCGGTTCGGGTTGGTCGTCCCGCGCGTCACCCTGCCCACGGGGCGGCCCTGCTTCTGGCCGGAGCCACGGCTGGGCGAGGGGGACGGGGTGCTGCGGGAGGCCATGAGCCGAGGTTAAGCGGAGCGCCCCCACCGCGGGAAAACCGGGCCTCGGCGCAGCAGCACCACGCCCTCCGCAAGAAAAATCGCGGAATTCCCGGCCATCCCGGAATGCGCGGGACCGCCATCCGGGTTGCACTCCTTGAAGGGCGCCCCGTGCGCTCCCGTCGGCATGCCCGCCGGCCGTACAAGTCCGTCCGATCAGTCCGAGCGTCGTCCGAGCGAGAGGAACTGCTCCCTTGAGCCAGTACGTGTCCCGCATCGGCGGCAGTATCGGCGGCCGCCTCGCCGCCCGCGCGGGTCGCCACGAGCCGCCGCGGCTGCGCCTGCCGGCCGCCGTCGGAGGCCACCGCAAGCCGCGCCGCGTCGCCATGCTCAGCGTGCACACCTCACCGCTGCACCAGCCCGGCACCGGCGACGCCGGCGGGATGAACGTCTACATCGTGGAGCTGGCCCGGCGCCTCGCGGCGATCAACATCGAGGTCGAGATCTTCACCCGGGCCACCACCGGCGGGCTGCCTCCCGTGGTCGAGCTGGCCCCCGGAGTCCTCGTGCGGCACGTGGACGCCGGACCGTACGAAGGCCTGGCCAAGGAGGAGCTCCCGGCCCAGCTGTGCGCCTTCACGCACGGCGTGATGCAGGCCTGGGCCGGCCACCGCCCCGGCTACTACGACCTCGTCCACTCCCACTACTGGCTCTCCGGCCACGTCGGCTGGCTCGCCGCCGAGCGCTGGGGCGTGCCGCTCGTGCACGCCATGCACACCATGGCGAAGGTCAAGAACGCCGCGCTCGCCGAGGGGGACACCCCCGAGCCCGCCGCCCGTGTCATAGGCGAGACGCAGATCGTGGCCGCCGCCGACCGCCTCATCGCGAACACCGCCGAGGAGGCCGACGAGCTCGTACGGCACTACGAGGCCGACCCCGCCAAGGTGGCCGTCGTCCACCCCGGCGTGAACCTCGACCGCTTCACCGTCGGCGACGGCCGGGCCGCCGCCCGCGCCCGCCTCGGGCTGCCGCAGGACGCCGTCATCCCGCTCTTCGCGGGCCGCATCCAGCCCCTGAAGGCCCCCGACATACTGCTGCGGGCCGTCGCCGTCCTGGTCGACCAGGACCCCTCGCTGCGCCGCCGCCTCTTCGTCCCCGTCGTCGGCGGACCGAGCGGGAGCGGGCTGGCCAAGCCGGAGGGGCTGCAGAAGCTCGCCGCCAAGCTCGGCATCGCCGACCTCGTGCACTTCCACCCGCCGGTCGCGCAGGACGGCCTCGCGGACTGGTTCCGGGCCGCGTCCGTGCTGGTCATGCCCTCGTACAACGAGTCCTTCGGGCTCGTCGCGATAGAGGCCCAGGCCGCCGGCACCCCGGTGCTCGCCGCCGCGGTCGGCGGACTGCCCGTCGCCGTCGACGACGGGGTCACGGGCATCCTCGTACCCGGCCACGACCCGGTGGACTACGCGCGGCAGTTGCGGCGCTTCGTCGACGAGCCCGCGCTCACCGACCGGATGGGCGGGCAGGCCGCCCGGCACGCGCAGTTCTTCGGCTGGGACACCGCCGCCAGCGCCACGGCCGACGTGTACACGGCGGCGATGCACGATCACCGCCGTCGCGTACGCTCCCACCATGGCTGACACCGCCGAGATCACCGCGATCGTCGAGAGCGCCCTGACCGGCGCGGAGCTGAACTGGGAGAGCCCCGAGCCGGGCTCGTACGTCGTCCAGCTCCCCGGCACCCGCAAGCTGAGCACGACCTGCTCGCTCCGGATCGGCCGGCACTCCCTGTCGGTCAACGCCTTCGTGATCCGCCACCCCGACGAGAACGAGGCCGGTGTCCACCGCTGGCTGCTGGAGCGCAACCTCAAGCTGTACGGGCTGAGCTACGCGGTGGACCGGCTCGGGGACGTCTACCTCACGGGCCGGCTGCCGCTGTCGGTGGTGAACCCGGAGGACCTGGACCGCCTCCTCGGCACCGTCCTGGAGGCGGCCGACGGAGCCTTCAACACCCTGCTGGAGCTGGGCTTCGCGAGCGCGATCCGCCGCGAGTACGAGTGGCGCGTCTCCCGCGGCGAACCGACCTTCAACCTCGACGCCTTCAAGCACCTGACGCAGCCGTCGTAGCGCGTGACAGGCCCTACGCCTCGGTGGCGGCCGGAAGCGGTACGGCCTTCGGCGGGGTGCCGCCACCGGCGGCTCCCGCGTCCGCGTCCGCATCCGCATCCGCATCCGCATCCGCATCAGAGTCTCCCGCGGGGAGCCGGCGCATCAGCGCCCAGTACCCGAGCCCCGCGACCGTGCCCAGGACCGCCGTCGTCCCCCACAGCCACTGCGCCCCGAAGCGGTCGATGACCCACCCGGCCAGCAGGGGCGCGACCAGCGAGGCCACCGCCCACGACAGCGTGTACATGCCCTGGTAGCGGCCCCGTGCGTGGACCGGCGACAGCCGCACGACCAGGCCCATCTGGGTCGGCGAGTTGATGATCTCGGCCAGCGTCCACACGGACACCGTCAGCGCGAGCGCCCCGACGGAACCGCCGAAGGCCGTCAGCCCGAACCCGTACCCCGCGAGCAGGGCGGAGACCACCAGCAGCCTCTGCGGGTCCCGGTGCTCGATGAACCGCGTCACCGGGATCTGGAGCAGCACGATCATCACGCCGTTCACCGCGATGACCAGGCCGTAGTCGCCGGTGGAGAAGCCCGCGGCCCCCATCGCCAGCGGCAGGCCGAACGAGCCCTGCATGAAGATCAGCGAGATCAGGAACGACAGCCCCACGACCCCCATGAACCGTGCGTCGCGCAGCACCGCGCCCAGCCCGACCTCGGGCTCCGCGGCCGCCGCCGAGGCGTCGTCCTTCACGGGCCGAGACTCGGGCAGCTTCAGGTAGACGAGGAGCGCGCAGAGCAGCGTCAGCGCCGCCTCGCCCAGGAAGCCGGCGAGGTAGCTGTACTCGGCGATGAAACCGGCGACGGTGGAGGAGACGGCGAAACCGAGGTTGATCGCCCAGTAGTTCAGCGCGAACGCCCGTACCCGGTCCTCGGGCCGCACGATGTCGGCCATCATCGCCTGCACCGCCGGACGGGACGCGTTCGAGGCCATGCCGACCAGCAGGGCCACCGCGGCGATGGCCGCGGGGTGCTCCATGAAGCCCAGCAGCGCCACCGACAGGGCGGTCGACACGTTGGCGGCCAGCATCGTCGGCCGCCGGCCGAGCCGGTCGGTCATCACACCGGCGACCAGGGACGAGATCACCCCGCCGAGCCCGTGGAGGGCGACCACAAGTCCCGCGAAGGAGGCCGAATAGCCCCGGTCCAGGGTCAGGTACAAGGCCATGAAGGTGGCGACGAAGGCCCCGAGACGGTTGACCAGGGTGCTCGCCCACAGCCACCAGAACTCCGTCGGCAGACCCGACACGCTCTCCCGGGCGGCCCGTCTGACGCTGGCAACGGACATAAGGAATCCCCCCGGAAAAGTAAGTGTCGCTCGACCTGAACGCACGTTACGAGTGGAGGTCTCCGGGCGCCACTCGATTGACGCGGACCGTCAATCGGGGGCCCGCGTACGGCGCGAGCGGGCGCCCCCGAACGTCCATTAGGCTCGTACGCATGGCCGACGCACCGTACAAGCTGATCCTCCTCCGCCACGGCGAGAGCGAGTGGAACGCGAAGAACCTGTTCACCGGCTGGGTGGACGTCAATCTCAACGAGAAGGGCGAGAAGGAGGCGGTCCGCGGCGGTGAGCTGCTCAAGGACGCCGGCCTGCTCCCCGACGTGGTCCACACGTCCCTGCAGAAGCGCGCGATCCGCACCTCCCAGCTCGCGCTGGAGGCAGCCGACCGCCACTGGATCCCCGTCCACCGCTCCTGGCGCCTGAACGAGCGCCACTACGGCGCCCTCCAGGGCAAGGACAAGGCCCAGACCCTCGCCGAGTTCGGCGAGGAGCAGTTCATGCTGTGGCGCCGCTCCTACGACACCCCGCCGCCGGCCCTCGCCGACGGTTCGGAGTTCTCGCAGTCCGAGGACCCGCGCTACGCGTCGATCCCGCCGGAGCTGCGCCCGCGCACGGAGTGCCTCAAGGACGTCGTCGTCCGCATGCTCCCGTACTGGTACGACTCGATCGTCCCGGACCTGCTCGACGGCCACACCGTCCTGGTCGCCGCGCACGGCAACTCGCTGCGCGCCCTGGTCAAGCACCTCGACGGCATCTCCGACGCCGACATCGCGGGCCTGAACATCCCGACCGGCATCCCGCTCAGCTACGAGCTGGACGCCGAGTTCAAGCCCCTCAACCCGGGCGGCACCTACCTCGACCCGGAGGCCGCCGCGGCCGCCATCGAGGCCGTCAAGAACCAGGGCAAGAAGTAACCCACAGGCGCGAACAAGCCCCCGACCTGCGGTTTCACCCGTAGGGCGGGGGCTTGACGCACGTCGGTGCGGTGCGGGGGCCGGACGGGGGGATCGGTGCGGCCGAACGGGGGACGGCGGGCCGGGAGCGGTGACCGGGGGCCGTGTACCGGCGTTTTCCCGGCATGAAGATCAATCGATTCTCCGCGGTCGGCGCCCTCGCCGGCGTCGTCCTGCTGGCCGGTGGCGCCCCCGCGCAGGCGGACCCGCTCCTCGACCTCATCGACAACCTCAACATCTCGGACCTGAACGTCTCGCGGGTCCTGAGCAACCCGGCGGTCGTCGTCACCAACGGCGGCTCGACCACGCTCCAGCAGGCGGAGCCGCTGCTGACGCCGCTCGCCGCCCCCGCCGCCGCGCCCGCCGCCGCCCCGGCCGCCCCCGCCGCCGCCCCGGCCATGCCCGCCGCCCCGGCCGCCCCGAAGCGCACCGTGCAGGCCGCCCCCGTCCTCCCGGGTGGTGCCGCGCGCATCGACATCGCCCCCTAGCAACGGCCGCCCCTCCGACCAGCGAAAGCGCGAGGGCCCCGTCCGCGGAAACGGACGGGGCCCTCGCGCGCGCACGCACGGGCGGCGGTCAGCCGCCGCACTGGCAGGGGGCGCCGGACTGGCAGCCGCAGCCGCAGCCCGAGCCGCAGCCGCAGGCCGCCAGCAGAGGGAGCCGCAGCGGCTCCGGCTTCGGCGGCTGTTCCTGCTCCGGGGTGATGGGGACGGGGGAATCGGGCATGGATCCTCCTCGCAGGCGACGAACGGGATGTCGTGCTGCCTTCGCCTCATTCATGCCCAGCCACACCGGCGCGTCAACGGCGCATTGGCGCAGGGACCCGAGTACCCCCGGCGCGGACCGGACGCCGGTCACGCGCCGGCCGGGGCTCCGGTCAGACGCCGTCGACGACCGTCGGCTGCTGGAGCTCGTCCGCGTGCTCACCCGTCACCAGGTAGACCACGCGCTTGGCCACCGACACCGCGTGGTCGGCGAAGCGCTCGTAGTAGCGGCCCAGCAGCGTCACGTCGACCGCCGTCTCGATGCCGTGCTTCCAGCGGTCGTCCATCAGGTGCTGGAAGAGCGTGCGGTGCAGCTGGTCCATCTCGTCGTCGTCCTGCTCCAGCTGGAGCGCCAGGTCGACGTCCTTCGTGATGATGACCTCGGCCGCCTTCGCCATCAGGCGCTGCGCCAGCTGACCCATCTCCAGGATCGTGGCGTGCAGGTCCCGCGGCACCGCCGTGTCCGGGAAGCGCAGCCGGGCGAGCTTGGCCACGTGCTGGGCCAGGTCGCCGCTGCGCTCCAGGTCGGCGCTCATGCGCAGCGAGGTCACGACGATGCGCAGGTCGGTGGCGACCGGCTGCTGGCGGGCCAGCAGGGCGATGGCACGCGCCTCCAGGTCGTGCTGGAGGTCGTCGACCTTCTGGTCGGAGGCGATGACGCTCTCGGCGAGCTTCAGGTCGGCGTCGAGCATGGACGTCGTGGCCCGCCCGATCGCGGAACCGACGAGCCGGGCCATCTCGACCAGGCCTTCCCCGATCGAGTCCAGTTCCTCGTGGTACGCGTCGCGCATGTCTCGTGTCCCTCTCTCGACCTACTGATACAGCTCTACCGCTGGTGTTCCGGCGCCCGGGGATGTGTGTCCGGGCCCCACGTTTTCACGTTGAACCGCAAACGCGTCCGACTCCGGCATCACAAATGAATCAACCCCGTCGCCAGGGTGAACTCTGGGCGACGACTGTTCGAGGTGCCACCCGAACGGCTGTGGAAGTGTCGTCGGGCCTGCTTAACCTGGATCCATGGACGTGAACGCGGCGGTCGCCGCAGCTGCAGCGATCGCCGGTCTGTGTACCGGCGTCATCGCGATGCTGGCGTTCCGCTGGAGCGAGCGCGACCAGGCCCGCCCCACCCGGAGCTCCATGCGCCCCGACATCAACGCGGTACTGCCGCCCGGCGTGGACACCGTCCTGTCCGTGCTGCGGTCCTCCGCCGTGGTGCTCGACGAGGGCGACGCGGTGGTCAAGGCGAGCTCGGCCGCGTACGCCCTCGGGCTGGTCCGCGGCGGCAAGCTCGCCGTGGAGCCCATGCTGCACATGGCCCGCGACACCCGCCGCGACGGGGAGATACGCCAGGTCGAGCTCGACCTGCCCCGGCGCGGCACCGGCCGCGGCGAGGCCCTCGCGGTCTCGGCGCGCGTCGCCCCGCTGGGCTCGCGCCTCGTACTGCTCCTGGTCGAGGACCTCACCGAGGCCCGTCGCATCGAGGCCGTCCGCCGTGACTTCGTGGCCAACGTCTCGCACGAGCTGAAGACCCCGGTGGGCGCGATCTCCCTGCTCTCCGAGGCCGTCATGGACGCCGCCGACGACCCCGAGGCGGTCAGCCGCTTCGCGGGCCGGATGCAGATCGAGGCCACCCGGCTGATCAACCTCGTCCAGGAGCTCATCGACCTCTCCCGGGTCCAGAACGACGACCCGCTGGAGGACGCCGAGCCCGTCCGCGTGGACACCCTCGTGGCCGAGGCCATAGACCGCTGCCGCCACACGGCGTCGTCGAAGCAGATCACCATGGCCGCGGGCGGCACCGCCGACCTGCGCGTCTGGGGCAACCGCGGCCAGCTCGCGGCAGCCCTCGGAAATCTGGTCGAGAACGCCGTCAACTACAGCCCCGCCCGCACCCGCGTCGGCATAGCCGGACGCAGGGTGACGGCCCCCGGGGGAGACTTGATCGAGATCGCCGTGACCGACCAGGGCATCGGCATCCCGGAAAAGGACCGCGAGCGCATCTTCGAGCGCTTCTACCGCGTGGACCCGGCCCGCTCCCGAGCCACGGGAGGAACCGGCCTCGGCCTTGCGATCGTGAAGCACGTAGCGGCCTCGCACGGAGGGGAGGTGTCGGTATGGAGTTCCGAAGGCCAGGGGTCCACCTTCACCCTGAGGCTCCCCGAAGCGGCGGCGCAGTCCCCGGCGCCGGACCGCCACACCCACCCGACCCCCGCCTGACCCCGACACCCCCGCAAACCGCTCCAGCCACACCTGCCCCGGAGGACCTTCCGTGACCCGAGTGCTCGTCGTCGAGGATGAGGAATCCTTCAGCGACGCCCTGTCCTACATGCTCCGCAAGGAGGGCTTCGAGGTCGCCATCGCGGCGACCGGGCCCGACGGGCTCGACGAGTTCGAGCGCAACGGCGCCGACCTCGTCCTCCTCGACCTGATGCTCCCCGGCCTGCCGGGTACGGAGGTCTGCCGACAGCTGCGCGGCCGCTCCAACGTTCCCGTGATCATGGTGACCGCCAAGGACAGCGAGATCGACAAGGTCGTCGGGCTGGAGATAGGAGCGGACGACTACGTCACGAAGCCCTTCTCCTCGCGGGAGCTGGTCGCCCGCATCCGCGCGGTCCTGCGCCGCCGCGGCGAGCCGGAAGAGGTCACCCCGGCCGCCCTGGAGGCCGGTCCGGTCCGCATGGACGTCGACCGCCACGTGGTCACCGTCGCCGGCGCCAAGGTGGACCTCCCGCTGAAGGAGTTCGACCTGCTGGAGATGCTCCTGCGCAACGCGGGTCGCGTGCTGACCCGCATGCAGCTGATCGACCGGGTCTGGGGCGCGGACTACGTCGGCGACACCAAGACCCTCGACGTCCACGTCAAGCGCCTGCGGGCCAAGATCGAGCCGGACCCGGGTGCCCCGCGCTACCTGGTGACGGTGCGCGGCCTCGGCTACAAGTTCGAGCCGTAAGCCGACGACTCTGCCGGTGTTCCGGGGCCGGTCGGAGGCCGGCGCAGCGTCTCGAAGCCGGTGTGGCCCCCCGGGGCCTCGCCGTGCGAGGGGCGCACGCGGGATGGGGCTCGAGCCCGATCCCGGTGCGCCGCGCTACCTGGTGATCGTGCGCGGCCTCGGCTACAAGTTCGAGCCGTAAGCCGGCGCCGCCCCCGCAGCTACGGGAAGGGCCCCGGCCGCATCGTGCGGCCGGGGCCCTTCCCGTTTGCGTACGTGCCTCAGTGGCCGGCGCCGTGCGAGGCCGAGCCGGACGGGGTGCCCGCCGGGGTGCCCGAGGCCGCGCCCGCCGGGGTGCCCGAGGCAGCGCCCGAGGGAGTGCCGGACGGCGTGCCCGAGGGGGTGCCGGACGGGGTGCCCGAAGGGGTGGTGCCGGCGGCCGGGACGGCGCCCGGGGCGACGGTGGGGCCCCACGCGGCGTACATGCCGGTGGCGGGGACCACGAAGGCGCCCAGCGCGACGTCGCCCGTGCGGCTGAGCTGGAAGACGACCCTCTGGTTCTCGCCGAGCTTGGCGGCCTCGGCGCCTTCCTCGATCACGGCGGAGGCGTTGCCCTTGCCGCCCAGGACCACGGACCCGCCGGCCGGCACGGTGACCTTGCCCGAGCCCTCGGCACCCTTCAGGGTGACCTTGCCCTTGCCACCCGGGAGGGTGATGGCGTCGAGGGTCTGCTCCGTCTTGCCGGAGTTGAAGACCGTCGCCGAAATGGCGGCGGGGCCCTTCTTCTCCTTCTCGCCCTGGATGATCAGAGCGTTCTGGATCTTGATGACGCCCTTGGTGGTGGCGGCGTTGTCCGGCTTGATCTGGAGGGTCTGCGCGTCCTGGCCGGCGCCGCAGGCGGCCAGCGAGGCGATCGAGAACACGACGGCGGTGGCGGCGAGGGCGCCGCGTCGAAGGCTGCGGCTCACGGCGGCGGCATCTCCTTGGACGTACGGAACGGAAGGGTGGGTCCTCGGAACGGCCGGGGTAAAGCCGCTCTAAGGGTGTGTCAGCGGGCTCAGGTTACCGAGCCGCCACCCTGCCCCCGCACCCGACCCTCCGCAGCGCGGCCCCCGCCCTCACGCGGGTGCCGCGATCTTCCATTCCTCTCGTCGATCACGCGTCGGTTCAGGCCCCGCTTGATGTCCCGCTCCCCGCGCTGCTTCATGTCGGCTTCACGTGTCGATCACGTGAAGTCCCGGAGGGCCTGCGCATAACACGGCGCGGCCGCCGGTGATCAAATTCCGAGATTCCTTCGAACGGCGCTTCGTGATCAATTCAGGATTGGTCCGGAACCGATCCGTGCGGGTGCCCGCCAGTCGAACGGAGTAGTTCGGTTTCCCGGCGCGCAAACCGGCAAAACGGGACGTACGTCACACTGGCGGCGGCACGGGGGAGGTGTAGCGTGGCCCTTTCGGCTGGTCCGCACAGCGCCCCCGACCTGCGAATACCCCCTTCCAGAAGCCCTTCGCAGCACGTTCCTGTTGCTGTTGTCAAGCCCCGAGATGTGCCCTGACCTGCGAAAACGCCATTCATAACAGTCAGTTCTCGTGTTACCCTGGATAGCCACGGAAGGGGTACCTGTCACATGACGTTCAAGGTTGGCGACACCGTGGTCTATCCCCATCACGGGGCCGCGCTGATCGAGGCCATTGAGACTCGTCAGATCAAAGGCGTGGACAAGACCTACTTGGTGCTCAAGGTCGCTCAGGGCGACCTGACGGTTCGCGTGCCTGCGGACAATGCAGAGTTCGTCGGTGTTCGCGACGTAGTCGGCCAGGACGGGCTGGACCGGGTCTTCGAGGTGCTCCGCGCACCGTACGCAGAAGAGCCGACGAACTGGTCCCGGCGCTACAAGGCAAATCTGGAGAAGCTCGCTTCTGGCGATGTCATCAAGGTCGCCGAAGTGGTGCGTGACCTGTGGCGTCGTGAGCGTGAGCGCGGGCTCTCCGCGGGCGAGAAGCGCATGCTCGCGAAGGCGCGTCAGATCCTGGTGAGCGAGCTCGCGCTCGCTGAGAACACGAACGAGGACAAGGCCGAGGCCCTCCTCGACGAGGTGCTCGCGTCCTGACGCGAGGCCCGTACACCACGTTCTTCGAAACTGGGTGTACACAGTTGTGCCGCGGTGCCCGATGACACGGTCTCTCCTCCGAGAGAGGCCTGTTGCCGGGCGCTGCGGCATGTCTGTACCCATGCCTTTTGATCTACCGTTTCAGAACCGGTTCAGAACCCATCACCTCGATGGCGTGCCGGGTCCGGGCAGCCTGCTCGACCGGTCGTCACGGAAGGGGCGAGGGGCGTCGCACCCGGCACGCTTCAGGCCATACCCATGTCGGCCGAAGTCACAAACCTGGCTCGGAGCTACTGATGTCTGACGAAACGCGCCCCCACCGCACCGCCGCGGTGATCCCGGCCGCCGGCCGGGGGGTACGCCTCGGCCCCGGTGCCCCCAAGGCCCTGCGGGCCCTCGGCGGCACCCCGATGCTCGTCCACGCCGTCCGCGCGATGGCCCGCTCGCGCGCGATCTCCCTCGTGGTGGTCGTCGCCCCGTCCGACGGGGCCGAGGAGGTGCGCCTCCTGCTCGCCGAGCACGCCCTGCCGGAGCGGACCGAGGTCCTGGTCGTCCCCGGCGGGGAGACCCGCCAGGAATCCGTACGGGCCGGCCTGCGCGCGCTCCCCGCGGACATCACCTCCGTCCTCATCCACGACGCGGCCCGCCCGCTCGTCCCCGTCGACACCGTGGACTCCGTCGTCGAGGCCGTGCACCGGGGCGCCGCCGCCGTGGTCCCCGCCCTGCCGCTCGCCGACACCGTCAAGGAAGTCGAGCCCGGCAAGCCCGGCGAGCCCGAGCCGGTCGTCGCCACCCCCGAGCGGGCCCGGCTGCGCGCCGTACAGACCCCGCAGGGCTTCGACGTCGCCACGCTGCTGCGCGCGCACGACGAGATCGCCGTCGACGGCGAGGGCGCCACCGACGACGCCGGCATGGTCGAGCGGCTCGGCACCACCGTGCTGGTCGTCCCCGGCCACGAAGAGGCCTTCAAGGTCACCCGCCCCCTCGACCTGGTCCTCGCCGAGGCCGTACTCGCCCGCAGGAGGGCCACCGATGTCTACTGACCTGCCGCTGATCCCCCAGGTCGGCATCGGCACCGACGTGCACGCCTTCGAGACCGGCCGCGAACTGTGGTGCGCCGGCCTGCTGTGGGAGGGCGAGGACGGCCTCGCCGGGCACTCCGACGGGGACGTGGCCGCGCACGCCGCCTGCGACGCGCTCTTCTCCGCCGCCGGCGTCGGCGACCTCGGCGCGCACTTCGGCACCTCCCGCCCCGAGTGGTCCGGAGCCGCCGGCGTCACCCTCCTGGCGGAGGCCGCCCGTATCGTCCGCGCCGAGGGCTTCGAGATCGGCAACATCGCGATCCAGGTCATCGGAGTGCGCCCGAAGATCGGCAAGCGGCGCGAAGAGGCACAGAAGGCGCTCGCCGCCGCGGCGGGCGCCCCCGTCTCCGTCTCGGGCACCACCACCGACGGACTCGGCCTCACCGGGCGCGCCGAAGGGCTCGCCGCGATCGCCACCGCGCTCGTGTACCGGACGAACCGGGGCTGAATTCCGCCGGAGACGGCACATCTTCGGCAACAAAGGTGCCCCGGGGCCCCAAAGGGTCGCGGGGCACTGCTATGCGCGCACTACCCTGGATGCCGTGACTATTCGCCTGTACGACACCAGCGCCCGGCAGATCCGCGACTTCGTCCCGCTCACCGAGGGCTGCGTCTCGATCTACCTCTGTGGCGCCACCGTCCAGGCAGCCCCGCACATCGGGCACATCCGGTCGGGCCTCAACTTCGACATGATGCGCCGCTGGTTCGAGTACCGGGGCTACGAGGTCACCTTCATCCGCAACGTCACGGACATCGACGACAAGATCATCGCGAAGTCCGCCGAGCAGCGGCGCCCCTGGTGGTCCATCGGCTACGAGAACGAGCGCGCCTTCAACGACGGCTACACCGCCCTCGGCTGCCTCCCGCCCACCTATGAGCCCCGCGCCACCGGCCACGTCACCGAGATGGTCGAGATGATGCGCGGCCTCATCGAGCGCGGTCACGCCTACGAGTCCGAGGGCAACGTCTACTTCGACGTGAAGTCGTTCCCCGGCTACCTCTCGCTCTCCCGCCAGGAGCTCGACAACATCCGCCAGCCGGAGTCCACGGGCGAGACCGGCAAGCGCGACCCGCGCGACTTCGCCATGTGGAAGTCCGTCAAGCCGGGCGAGCCCTCCTGGGAGACCCCCTGGGGTCGCGGTCGCCCCGGCTGGCACCTCGAATGCTCCGCCATGGCGCACAAGTACCTCGGCGAGGCCTTCGACATCCACGGCGGCGGACTCGACCTGATCTTCCCGCACCACGAGAACGAGATCGCCCAGGCCAAGGCCTTCGGCGACGAGTTCGCCAAGTACTGGGTCCACAACGCCTGGGTCACCATGTCCGGCGAGAAGATGTCCAAGTCCCTCGGGAACTCGGTCCTCGTCTCCGAGATGGTCAAGCAGTGGCGCCCCATCGTGCTGCGCTACTACCTCGGCACCCCGCACTACCGGTCGATGATCGAGTACAGCGAGGAGGCCCTGCGCGAGGCCGAGTCCGCGTTCGCGCGCATCGAGGGCTTCTACCAGCGCGTCATCGAGAAGGCCGGCTCGCCTGTCGAGCCCGCCGCCGAGGTCCCGCCCGCCTTCGCCGAGGCCATGGACGACGACCTCGGGGTCCCGCAGGCGCTCGCCATCGTCCACACCACCGTCCGCCAGGGCAACAGCGCGCTGGCCGCCGACGACAAGGACGAGGCCATCGCGCGCCTGTCCGAGGTACGGGCCATGCTCGGCGTCCTCGGCCTGGACCCCCTCGACCCGCACTGGGCCGAGGAGACCGACCGCGGCGAGGACCTCCACGGCGCCGTGGACACCCTCGTGCGCCTCGTCCTGGAGCAGCGCGAGTCCGCCCGCGCCCGCAAGGACTGGGCCACCGCCGACGCCATCCGCGACCAGCTCCAGCAGTCGGGCCTCGTCATCGAGGACAGCCCGACCGGACCGCGCTGGACACTCGGCCCCCGCTGAGTCGCGCCGGCACAGCCGGCTCAGCCTGTTGTGCCGCCCGGCACTCCGGGCGGCACACTCTTCATACGTACATATCGCAGCACCAGACGAAACAGGTAGAAGTCATGGCCGGGAACAGCCAGCGCAGGAACCGCCGCACGTCCAACAAGAAGGGCGCGACGGTCGGCAGCGGTGGCCAGCGGCGCAAGGGTCTGGAAGGCAAGGGCCCCACGCCCAAGGCCGAGGACCGCAAGAAGCACAAGGCGAACCGCATCGCCAACGCCATGGCCCGGCAGGCCGCCAAGCGTCGTCCCGCCCCCCGCCGAGGCGGCCCCAAGGGCACCAGCGAGATGGTCGTCGGCCGCAACCCGGTCTTCGAGGCGCTGCGCGACGGCGTCCCCGCCACCACCCTGTACGTCCAGCAGTTCATCGACAACGACGAGCGCGTCCGCGAGGCCCTCCGGCTCGCCGGCGAGCGCGGCAACATCAACCTGATGGAAGCCCCGCGCCCCGAGCTCGACCGGATGACCAACGGGCTCAACCACCAGGGCCTGGTCCTCCAGGTCCCGCCGTACGAGTACGCGCACCCCGAGGACCTCACCGACGCCGCCTACGACAACGGTGAGGAGCCCCTCATCGTCGCCCTCGACGGCGTCACCGACCCGCGCAACCTCGGCGCGATCGTCCGCTCCGTCTCCGCCTTCGGCGGCCACGGCGTGGTCATCCCCGAGCGCCGCGCCGCCGGCATGACCGCCGGAGCCTGGAAGACCTCCGCCGGCACCGCCGCCCGCACCCCGGTCTCGCGCGTCACCAACCTGACCCGCGCCCTCCAGGAGTACAAGAAGGCCGGCATCGCCATCGTCGGCCTCGCCGCCGAGGGCACGCACGAGGTCCAGGACCTCGACGCGCTCGCCGGCCCGGTCGTCATCGTCGTCGGCTCCGAGGGCAAGGGCCTCGGCCGCCTCGTCGGCGAGAACTGCGACTACCTCGTCCGCATCCCGATGCCGGGCGGCGCCGAGTCGCTCAACGCCGGTGTCGCCGCGGGCGTCGTCCTCTACGAGGCCGCCCGCCGCCGCGCCACGACCCCGCGCACCTGAACCGCTTGATCCACTTGGCTCACGGAATGTGACCCGTGAGCGTGTCACCCCGCCCGTTTCGGGCGGGGTGGCTTGATCTTGACGGGCCTCGGACACATCGCTGGTGTCAAGGCAGTGTCCTAAACACTGATCACTCGGTTAGATGAGTGTGGACACCAGAACGTCAGGGTTCGACGACCAGCCCGCGCTGAGCATGGTCAAGGTGCCGTGCGATCCCGCACAGGTCATCGTCAACCACGCCAGCTTCCGCGTGCGGCTCGCACCGAGCACGAGCGCGCGTTCCAAGCCCGCGAACGCCCCCTCCCGCGCACCCGTCCTCGGCGGCGCCGTGGCCGCTGCCGCCGGGGCCACCCGCCGCCGGGCCCCCGTCGTCTGGAGCGGCAGGTCGGCCCCCGGCGACTCCGCCGCCATGGGCGGCCTCCTCCAGGCCGTACGCGAGGCCGGGCGCGGCCGCGACGAGTACGGCGGCGACTACGACGGCGGAGCCACCCAGGTCATCCCCCGAGTCGACCTCGCGCACGACCTCGCCGACGACACCCTCGCCACGCCGACCGTCATCGGCCAGCGCAGCTACGGCGACCCGGACGAGACGCGCACGATGGCCGCCGTACGGGACCTGCCGTACGAGCCCGCGCGCACCGGCGGCGGGGCCCCCGACCAGGCGGCGGACGGCCGCCGCACCGCCTCCGACTCCCGCGGTCAGGCCTCGTACTACCCCGGCCGCCGCATGAACCTCGGCGTCGTCCTGCTCCCGCTGCGGTGCTTCCTCGGCTTCATCTCCATCTACGCCGGCATGGGCAAGCTGTGCGACCCCGTCTACTTCGACGGCGGCGAACGCGGCTCCATGGTCACCTGGCTGCGCACCCTGCACCCCTGGGCCCTCGCCGAGCCGCTGCGCGACTTCGCCCTCGCCCACCCCGTCGGCGCCGGGCTCACCGTGGCCTTCCTCCAGGTCATCGTCGGCGTCCTGACCGTCTTCGGCCTGTGGCAGCGCTTCGCCGCCTGCATCGGCGCCCTGCTCTCCGCCGCGCTCCTGATGACGGTGAGCTGGAAGACCGTCCCCGCCTACGACGCGCCCGACATCATCTACCTCGCCGCCTGGAGCCCGCTGATCATCGCGGGCGCGCCCGTCTACTCCCTCGACGGACGCCTCGCCGGGGAGGCCTGGCGCACCCTCGGTCCCCGCTCCGAGATCTGGCAGCTGCGGCGGCGCGTCCTGCGGCGCGGAGCCGTCATGGCCACCGTCGTCTGCGGGCTCACCCTGCTCGTCGGCTCACTCCTCGGCGGCGCCGTCCGCTCCAGCACCGTGGTCACCGTGCCCGGCCCCGGCCAGGCCCCGACGAACTACCTCCCCGGCCAGCCGCTGCCGCAGGCCCCGGCCCGGCAGCAGCCCTCGCACCCGCAGCAGCCGGCGAAGCCGCAGCCGTCCGCGACGGCCACCGGGCCCTCCGCCAAGCCCGGCGCGAGCGCCACGGGCGGCCCCGCCCGGGAAACCACCGGGACGGGCTCGCAGTCGCCCACCGCGACGAAGGGCACCACCGGCAAGTCGACCCCGCGCAGCACCCCGCGCCAGTCGACCTCCCCGAAGACCCCGACCAGCTCCGGGAGCAGCGCGAACGGCGCGGGGGCGCCCTCCAAGCAGCCGGCCAACCTGATCGGCGGCCTCATCGGCTGAGCCGACGGCCGCGTACGAATCGAGGGGCCCGGCGCACGGGAGGCGCCGGGCCCCTCGCTTCGCACGAGCGGGAGGCGGGCCTCAGGAGGCGGTCTGGGCCGCCAACTCCCTCGCCGCCTCGGTCAGGTCCTTCGCCGTGTCGATCGCCCGCCAGTAGGCCCCCTGCGGCAGCGGGAAGCCCGCCAGCCGCCGCTCACGTGCCAGGCGCGGGAACGTCGTCCGCTCGTGGTCCCCCAAATCCGGGAGGAGCGAGGCGAATTCGGGACCGAAGACGTACACCCCCGCATTGACCGGGTACGGCGACGGCGGCGCCTCGATGAAGTCCAGCACCTGACCGAACTCGTTCGTCTCCACCACTCCCCACGGGATCCGCGGCCGGGCCAGCGCCAGGGTCGCCGTCGCGCCCCGCTCCTCGTGGAAGGCCGCCATCTCGCGCAGCGAGAACCGGGTCCAGACGTCCCCGTTCGTCGCGTACCAGGCCCGGTCCGGGTACGGCAGGTGCCGTGCCGCGTACTTGAGGCCGCCGCCCCGGCCGAGCGGCTCCTCCTCCACCACCGTCGTCACCCGCAACGGCAACCGGGCCCCGTCCAGCCACTCCTGGAGCACCTCGGCGAGGTGCCCGCAGGACACCACGGCGTCCGTGACCCCCTCGGAGGCCAGCCACGCCAGTTGATGGCCGATGATCGGCACCCCCGTGCCCGGGATCTCGACCATCGGCTTCGGCCGGTCGTCCGTATACGGCCGCAGCCGCGAACCCTGGCCGCCCGCCAGGACGACTGCCTGGGTGGGGGCGGCGGGCAACGCGGCTGCGGGAGGGGCGGATCGGGGGGGTTCGTTCATGAAGGCCAGCGTAGGGAGGCGGTCCGCCTCAGCCCATGGAGGCGACGCCGGTCGCGTACGAGGTGTCGCACACGGGACGCGCGAAGGACTGCGCCTTGGTCGGCCCGTACGCCTCGACGGCGGCCCGCCCCAACGCCCGCGCGATGCCCACGCAGTGCTCGGCGAGCGACGGCCGCCGGTTCACCTCCTGCTGGAGGTCGGTGAGTACGTCACCCGGCGCCTTGCCCCGCTGCAACTGGCCGACGAGGTCGTCGCGCAGCACCTCGTGCGGGGCACGCGGCTTCGCGGGAGCGGAGACGCCCTCGGCGGAGGCCGTCAGGATCTGGGAGGAGGAGTTGTCCGCCCAGGGGACCATCGTGACCGCGAGCGTCCCGGACAGGACCAGGACGACGGGCAGGACCAGGGCGAGGGAACGGCCGATTCGGCGGGCAGTGTGGGTCACGAGGGCGAGAGTAGCGCTAGGTGAGGATTTGGCGACATTTAGTCACCCGGTCGGGGGATGGTTCGATGCGGCTTTTCGATTTATGGGTTGACGTGCCAGGGTCGAATGCCACGAAAAGGGGCGCCCCTTGACGGGACGCCCCTCTCATCTCACCGCGGTGACGGCTCAGTCGGAGAGCCGCTCGCCGGAGGAGGTCGAGAACACGTGGATCTCACCGGGCCGCGGCGCCACGTGCAGCGTCGAGCCCTTCTCCGGCACCTGGCGGCCGTTCACGCGGACCACGATGTCCTGAGAGCCCGAGGGGGTCTTGGTGGAGCCGTAGACGTACCCGTCCGCACCCAGCTCCTCGACGACGTTCACGACGATGCTGAGGCCGCCCTCGCTGCCGATGTCGAAGTGCTCGGGGCGCACGCCGACCGTGACGGTGCGGTCGCCCGCGTCGGCCGCGGCGGACAGCGCCTCGCGCGACACCGGGACGACGCTGTCGCCGAACTTCACGCCGCCGTCGGTGATCGGAACCTCGACCAGGTTCATGGCGGGGGAGCCGATGAAGCCGGCGACGAAGAGGTTCGCGGGACGGTCGTACATGTTGCGCGGGGTGTCGACCTGCTGCAGCAGACCGTCCTTGAGCACCGCCACCCGGTCGCCCATGGTCATGGCCTCGACCTGGTCGTGCGTGACGTACACGGTGGTGATCCCCAGGTCCCGCTGGAGCGCGGCGATCTGGGTGCGCGTCGACACGCGGAGCTTGGCGTCCAGGTTCGACAGCGGCTCGTCCATGAGGAACACCTGCGGCTTGCGCACGATGGCCCGGCCCATCGCGACGCGCTGGCGCTGACCGCCGGAGAGCGCCTTCGGCTTCCGGTCGAGGTACTGGGTCAGGTCGAGCATCTTCGCCGCGTCCTCCACCTTGCGGCGGATGGTGGCCTTGTCCTCACCGGCGATCTTGAGCGCGAAGCCCATGTTGTCGGCGACGGACATGTGGGGGTAGAGCGCGTAGTTCTGGAACACCATCGCGATGTCCCGGTCCTTGGGCGGCAGGTGCGTGACGTCGCGGTCGCCGATGCGGATGGCGCCGCCGTTGACGTCCTCCAGGCCGGCGAGCATGCGCAGCGAGGTGGACTTGCCGCAGCCGGACGGACCGACGAGGACGAGGAACTCGCCGTCCGCGATCTCCAGCTCCAGCTGGTCCACGGCGGGCTTTTCGCCGCCGGGGTAGAGCCGGGTCGCCTTGT
The DNA here is from genome assembly GCF_044762985.1 of Streptomyces sp. NPDC096339. Lineage (NCBI taxonomy): Bacteria > Bacillati > Actinomycetota > Actinomycetes > Kitasatosporales > Streptomycetaceae > Streptomyces > Streptomyces sp. NPDC096339. The sequence continues at coordinate 79,464 of NZ_JBIWFI010000004.1, forward strand.
CGAAAGTGACAGAAGCCATGGTGATGAATCCCTTCTACCGGCAGGAACGTGCCGGACGATCCGAGTGGAAGGTCTAGTCCACGTAGTGGACTCCGCCCGACGCTACCGGCCGGTCCGCCTCCTGTCAGCACCCGCACGGCCGTGACTTCGAACTCTGTGCGATCTGTCGGAGGCGGCTGCTTGGATGCCACCCATGACCGCCACCACCCCGCGTCCCCGGGACGTCCACGAACTGATCCGCGTCCTGCCCGACACCGAGACCCTGCGCGACCGCTGCCGGGCGCTGGCGGCCCTGGAGGTGCTGATGGACGGCAGGTACGGCCGCCACTTCGACTACGACCCGGCGTGGGGCCCGGGGACCGAGGCCGCGTTGATGAACAACGCGGCGGGCGCCGAGTACGCCGTCCTCTTCACTCCCGACGGGGTCTTCGGCCGGGGCTTCGACCACGAGTCCTCGATGAGCCCCTACACGAACGAGAACATGGAGCTGTGGCCCGGCCTCGTCGACACCCTGCCGGATGTCTTCCGGCCGCTGCTGGACGAGCCGGCCTTCTGCGACGACGAGGTGAGGGTCGCCACGGTCGTCTTCTGGCGGGAGAACGGCGACACGGCATGGCGGGCGGGCCCGGTGGAGCTGCCCGGGGAAGGGGAGGACGGCGCGGGCTACCTCTTCGGCGTCCTCGCGGCGGGCACGCCGGAGGCGTACGCGGACTGGGCGCGGGGCTACTACGGGCGGGAGGTCGACCTGGAGGCGGTCCGGCAGGTGTGGGAACTGCGGCCGCCGACCGAGGCGGTGATCAAGGCCGTCAACCCGGCCATGACCCTCGACCAGGCGGCTCCCGGCCTTGCGGCCGCCGGGTTTCCCGTGGCGGACAGAACTTGATGGCTAGGGGAATCCGCTGCTGTGTAGAGTGAGTGCGGCCCCGCCTCCTTAGCTCAGTCCGGCCAGAGCAACGCACTTGTAATGCGTAGGTCGTCGGTTCGAATCCGACAGGGGGCTCCGCGTGCGAAGGCCCCGGACCGTATCGGTCCGGGGCCTTCGGCATGAGCGGGTGGGGATCAGTGACGGCCCGAGATGCGGTCGGCCAGGCGGGCCAGGGGGGTCGTCGTCGGGCGGTGGGTGGTCGTTTCGTGGCGGTCCGCCTCGCGGTAGGCGGCGTACAGGGCCTGGACGCCGAGCCAGCGGAAGGGCTCCGGCTCCCAGCGGCGGACGCGGTGGTTGACCCAGGGGAGGGTGGTCAGGTCCGAGGACGTGCCGAGGACCAGGTCGCGCAGGGTGCGGGCCGCCAGGTTGGCGGTGGCCACGCCCGAGCCGACGTAGCCGCCCGCCCAGCCGAGGCCGGTGGCGGAGTCCAGGGTGACCGTGGCGCACCAGTCGCGGGGGACGCCGAGGACGCCCGACCAGGCGTGGGTGATCTCCGTGCCGGTGAGCTGGGGGAAGAAGGCGAAGAGGAGGTCGCGCAGGGCGGTGATGGTGGCCGGCTGGGTGCGGCCGTCGTTGTCGGTGCGGGAGCCGAAGCGGTACGGGACGCCGCGGCCGCCGATCGCGATGCGGTCGTCGGCGGTGCGCTGGGCGTACATGTAGGCGTGGGCCATGTCGCCGAGGAGCGGGGCGTCCGACCAGTTGAGCTGGGACCACACCGAGTCCGGGAGCGGGGCCGTGACGATCATCGAGGAGTTCATCGGGAGCCAGGAGCGCTTCTGGCCCTTGAGGGACGCCGTGAAGCCCTCGGTGCAGCGCAGGACGTACGGGGCGCGGACCGTGCCGTAGGGGGTGACGGCCCTGCGGGGTTCGATCTCCGTGACGGGTGTCGACTCGTGGATGACGACGCCGAGGCGTTCGCAGGCCGCGGCCAGGCCCTTGACCAGCTTGAGGGGGTGGATGCGGGCGCCGTGCGGGGTCCAACTGGAGCCGACGGCGTCGGCGATGTTGATGCGGGTGTGGGTTTCCGTGGCGTCGTAGAGCTCGCGGTCGGTCTCGCCGAAGGAGAGTTCGGTGGCGTGGAAGGCCTTGAGGCGGTTCAGCTGGGCGGGGGTGCGGGCCACTTCGAGGACGCCGCCGCGGTGGACGTCGGCGTCGATGTTCTCTTTGGTGGTGACGTCGATGACTTCGGTGACGGTGTCGTTCATGGCCTGCTGGAGGCGCTGGGCGGCCGGCCGGCCGTGGAGGGCGGCGTAGCGGTCGCGGCCCGCGATGCCGTTGTAGAGCCAGCCGCCGTTGCGGCCGGAGGCCCCGTAGCCGCAGAACTTCTGCTCCAGGACGGTGACGCGCAGGTCGGGGGCGGAGGACTTGAGGTAGTAGGCGGTCCACAGGCCGGTGTAGCCGCCGCCGACGATGACGACATCGGCGGTGGCGTTGGCGGTCAGGGGCGGCCGGGGTGGGGCGGCGGGGGTGGTGTGGTCGGTCGCGTACCAGAAGGAAATGCCGCCGTTGATCGTCATGGGGGAGTTGGTACACCTCGTTTCGAGGGGGTGTCCAGGGACGTGTTGTCGTGCCTTGGGGGGTCAGGGGTGGCCGGATGGTCGATGTGGGAGGGGTGGCGGGGGACGTAGGGAGGCGGGGATTCCGGCATGCTGCCGGGCCGTTCTTGTAGCGTCGGAGCATGATCGAGACGGTGCTCGCGGAGCGGTTCCTGGACCGGTGGCGACTGCGGTGCACGGGGCCCGGGATGCGCGGGATGACGGCCCTGGTGCTGCCGGTGGAGCGGGCCGACGGGAGTCCGGCGGTGCTGAAGGTGCTGGTCCCGGACGAGGAGACCGCCGGGGAACCGGTCGCGCTGCGCGCGTGGGACGGGGACGGCTGCGTACGGCTGCTGGAGCACGACGCGGACACGGGCACGATGCTGCTGGAGCGGCTGGACGAGGGGCGGCACCTGTCGGCGCTCGCGCGCGAGGACCCGCGGGCGGCGGTGACGGTCGTCGGGGGGCTGCTGGCTCGCCTGACGGCGGTGGCCGCGCCGGCCGGACTGCGGGGGCTCGGGGGGATCGCCGCCGGGATGCTGGAATCCGTACCGTCGGCGCTCGCGCGGCTGGCGGACGAGGGGGACCGGCGGCTGCTGCGGGACTGCGCGGCGGCGGTGGCGGAGGTCGCGGGGGAGCCGGGGGACCGGCTGCTGCACTGGGACCTGCACTACGACAACGTGCTGGCGGGCGGCCGGCAGCGGCGGGAACCCTGGCTTGCGATCGATCCGAAGCCGCTGTCCGGGGACCCGGGTTTCGAGTTGCTGCCGGCGATCGTCAACAACTTCCGGGAGGAAGAGGTGCGTTGGCGGTTCGAGTCGCTGGCGGAGGCGGTGGGGTCGGACCGGGAGCGGGCGCGCGCGTGGACGTTGGGGCGGGTGCTGCAGAACTGCCTGTGGGACGTGGAGGACGGGGAGGAGCGGCTGGAGGAGCGGCAGTCGGCGGTGGCGCGGGCGCTGCTGGGGCGGCCGGTCTAGGGTGCGGGGATGATTCGAAGTGCTGTGGTCAGTGATGTTCCCGTCATGTGCGCGATGATCCGCGAGCTCGCGGAGTACGAGAAGGTGCCGCACGAGGCGCGGGCCACCGAGGAGCAGTTGCGGGAGGCGCTGTTCGGGGAACGGCCGGCGGTGTTCGCGCACATCGCGGAGTCGAAGGACGGGGAGGCCGTCGGCTTCGCGATGTGGTTCCTCAACTTCTCGACGTGGCGCGGGGTGCACGGGATCTACCTGGAGGACCTGTACGTCCGGCCGGGCGTGCGCGGGGGCGGCCACGGGAAGGCGCTGCTGCGGGAGTTGGCGCGGATCTGCGTGGAACGCGGTTACGAGCGGCTGGAGTGGTCCGTGCTCGACTGGAACTCGCCCGCCATCGACTTCTACCGCTCGGTCGGCGCGGTGCCCATGGACGAGTGGACGGTGTACCGGCTGACGGACGGGGCGCTCGCGGAGCTGGGCTCGTAGGGGGTCAGGGCTCCAGGACCACCTTGCCGGTGGTGGCGCGGGATTCCAGGTCGCGGTGGGCGGCGGCGGCCTCGGCGAGGGGGTAGCGGGTCAGGGCCGGGCGCAGGCGGCCGGCGGCGGCCTCGGCGAGGGCACGGGTCTCCAGTACGCGCATGGGGTCGGGGGCGCCGACGCGCTGGAGCATGGCGGGGCCCAGCACGCTCGGGCTGGTGATGCCTCGGGCGGTGAGCCCGGCGCGGTCGGCGTCGGTGAGCGGGATCGGGCCGCCGGACCAGCCGAAGACGAGGTGCCGGGCGCCGGGGGCGAGCAGTCCGAGGGCGGCGCGGGCGGTTTCGCCGCCGACGGAGTCGAACAGGACGGTGGCGCCGGCGGGGTGCGCCGCGCGGACGGCGTCGGGCCAGCCGGGGTCGGTGTAGTCGAGGGCGAGGTCGGCGCCGTTCGCGGCGGCGAGGGCGGTCTTGGCGGGGCCGCCGGCGAGGGCGATGACGGTCGCGCCCGCGTTCTTCGCGTACTGGACGAGCAGGGTGCCGATGCCTCCGGCGGCGGCGGTGACGAGGGCGGTGGAGCCCGGGCCGAGGTCGGCGAACTGGAGGATCCCGAGGGTGGTGCGGCCGGTGCCGATCATGGCGACGGCCGCTGCGGGGTCGAGGCCGGGCGGTACGGGGTGGAGGCGGCCGGCGTCGGCGACGGCGTACTCGGCGTAGCCGCCGGGGGCGAAGCCGAGGTGGGTCACGACGGCCCTGCCGAGCCAGGCGGGATCGGTGCCGGGGCCCAGGGCGTCGACGGTGCCGGCGACTTCCCGGCCGGGGATCGTCGGGAGCTCGGGGAGGGCGGGGGTGGGGCCCCGGTCGCCCTGGCGGAGGGCGGTGTCGAGCAGGTGCACCCCGGCGGCGGCCACGGCGATGCGGACCTGGCCGGGGCCGGGGCTGGGGGTTTCGGCGGTCTCGTAGGAGAGGTTCTCGGCGGGGCCGAAGGCGTGGAGTCGGATGGCGTGCATGGGGTAAGCCTCGGACCTAAAGCGCGGTTGAGGTCAAGGGGTTGTTGTCGGTGGGGTGGGCGACGATGGGGCCATGGCGCGCAACGGACGGCAGCAGACGGTGAAGGCGGCGCGGCGGCCGGAGGTGCGGCTGCCGGAGCTCGTGGCGTGGGAGGGGCGCGGGCTGGAGCCGGACGGGGATTACGACGGGCTGGAGTTCGCGGACCTCGATCTGGCGGGGCAGGAGGGGGTGGGGGCCCGGTTCATGGACTGCGCGGTACGGCGCTGCGCGCTGGATGAGGCGGGGCTGGCGAAGGCGCGGTTCCTGGACTCGGTGCTGGACGGCGTCCGGGGGGTGGGCACGGACCTGGCGGGGGCCTCGTTCCGGGACGTGGAGCTGGTGGACGCGCGGCTGGGCGGGGTCCAGTTGCACGGGGCGGTGCTGGAGCGGGTGCTGGTCCGGGGCGGCAAGATCGACTACCTGAACCTGCGGAAGGCGCGGCTGAAGGACGTGGTCTTCGAGGGGTGCGTGCTCGTGGAGCCGGACTTCGGGGGTGCGGTGTTGGAGCGGGTGGAGTTCCGCGACTGCGTGCTGCGGGGGGTGGACTTCAGCGGGGCGCGGATGACGGACGTGGACCTGCGGTCGGCCGCGGAGCTGTTGATCGGGCGGGGGGTGGACGCGTTGGCGGGGGCGGTGATCAGTCCGGCGCAGCTGTTCGACCTGGCGCCGGCGCTTGCTGCGCAGTTGGGGGTGCGGGTGGTGCCGTAGCCGTAGCCGTAGCCGTAGCCGTAGCCGGTTTCGGTGCCTGGCCGGCCATGTGGCTACGGCCCGTCGACCGTCACGGCGTCGGCCGGGCCGCGTCCAACGGCTTGGGGGGGCCGGGCCAGTGCGGGTCGCTCTCGCGGTCGGGACCGGGGAGGCCGAGGAGGCGTGCGGTGTGGACGAGCCGGTCGGGGGCGCCGCGGGCGCGCAGCCGTGCGGGGGCGTGGTGCGCGAACCAGGCGCAGAGCTCGTCGTGGAGGTCGTTGTCCTCGTCCCAGGTGGTGCCCCAGGTGGTCCACGGCACGTAGCCGTACATCAGGTCTGTTTCCCAGGCCTCTATGGTGTCGGCCAGGTGCTGGTCGGGGGCGGGGCCCTCGGTCGCTTCCCATACCGCCAGCCACGGGGCGAGGGTGTCGGAGGCCTCTCTGAGCAGCGCGAGGAGGTCGCGCGCGGGGACGGCGGGGTCCGGGGCGAGGAGGGTGTGGGCCCACCAGGCGTGCAGGAATTCCCGCACCGCCGCGTTCTGCGGGGCGGGCCACTGCTGCCAGTTGCCGCGGTTGAACGAGGTGCCGACGTTGTGGATGTCGTACGCGTACGGGCCGAGGCCGCGGGTCAGCTCGCGGGCGAACTGGGGCAGGACGCGGCGCAGCACGGCTCCGTGGTCGGTCCAGTCGGGGGCGGACCAGGTGCGGTGCAGCAGGTCGGGGTCGAGTGCGGTGTCGGGGAGCTTCAGCAGGGCGAGCTCCTCCGGGCTGCCCCAGTGGCATTTGCACTGGGTTTCGTCGGCCCTGGCGGTCATGCCGCGGAAGGTGACGGCCAGGTGGACGAGGGCCCGGTCGAGCCGCGCGCGGGCGGCCTCGGCCTCCGGCATGGGCGCGGTCATGTCCCCGCTCGTGTCCGGGCTCATGCGGGGACGCGGGGGAACTTGGCCTGGAGGGTCCAGATGGCCGGGTTGTCGGCCAGGCCCTCGTGCATGTCGATCAGGTCCGCCACCAGGTCGTGGAGGAAGTCGCGGGCCTCGCGCCGCAGCAGGCGGTGGCTGAAGGTGAGGGGGTCTTCCTCCGCCGGCATCCAGTCGGCCTCGATGTCGACCCAGCCGAAGCGGCGCTCGAACAGCATCCGGTCGGTGGATTCGGTGAAGTCGAGCTCGGCGTACTGGCGGCGGGAGGAGCGGCTGCCGCGCGGGTCCTGGTCGAGCTGCTCGACGATGTCGCACAGCGCCCACGCGAAGTCGAGTACGGGTACCCATCCCCAGGCTGTGGACACCTCCCGGTCCTTGACGGTGTCCGCGAGGTAGACGTCCCCGCAGAACAGGTCGTGCCGCAGGGCGTGGACGTCCGCCGAGCGGTAGTCGGTCTGCGGGGGGTCCGGGAAGCGCCGGGAGAGGGAGTAGCCGATGTCGAGCACGTACCCGATGGTGTCACGGGTCCGGTGCGGTGCTCACCCCACCGGCGAGGTCCCCGATGGGCGAAGTCCCGCACCGGGGAGTTCCCCGGCCGCCGGACGGAGCCCGGCGCAGCGGCCCGAAGCCTGTGGGGCGCCCCGGCGCCGAGCAGTGCGAGGGGCGCGTCAGGAGGAGAGGAGGCGCTGTTCCTTGGCCACCGAGACCGCGCCCGCGCGGGTGTCGACGCCGAGCTTGTCGTAGATGCGGCCCAGGTGCGTCTTGACCGTGGCCTCGCTGATGAAGAGCGCCCGGGCGATCTCGCGGTTGCCCAGACCGCGGGCGAGCTGGCCCAGGATGTCCAGTTCGCGGTCGGTGAGGGTGGGGCGGCTGCCGCGCATGTGGGCCATCACGCGGCTGGCGACCGGTGCGGAGAGCGTGGTGCGGCCCTGGGCCGCCGAGTGGATGGCGGCGAAGAGCTCTTCCGGGCGTTCCGCCTTGAGGAGGTACCCGGTCGCGCCGGCGCCGATGGCGCGGGTGATGTCGGCGTCCGTGTCGTAGGTGGTGAGGACCAGGACGTGCGGGGGGTTGGGGGCGGACGTGATCCGGCGGGTGGCCTCCACGCCGTCGATGCCCTCGCCGAGCTGGAGGTCCATGAGGACCACGTCCGGCCGGAGCTTGGCGGCCAGGGCGACGGCCTCCTCGCCGCTGCCCGCTTCGCCGAGGACTTCGATGTCCGGTTCGCTGCCCAGGAGGGCGAGGAGTCCGGCGCGGACGACGACGTGGTCGTCGCAGAGGAGGATCGTTGTCATCCGGTGGGCTCCAGGGGGACGGACGCGGAGAGGACGGTGCCCTCGCCCGGCGTGGATTCGATGGTGAGGGTGCCGCCCAGCTGGCGGACGCGGGCCCGCATGGCGGGGAGGCCGTGGCCGCGCCCGGGGGTGGCGGCCGAGGGCTGGGGTTCGGCGAAGCCGTGGCCGTCGTCGGCGATGTCCAGGACGACCTGGTCGCCCAGGAAGCTCAGGGTGAGTGCGGCCGTACGGGCGCCGGAGTGCTCCCGGATGTTGGCGAGGGCCCCTTGGGCGATGCGCAGCAGGGCGGACTGGACGCGGTCCGGGAGGGTGGTCGGGGTGCCTTCGAGGTGGAAGCGGACCTCGATGTCCGGGCCGGCGTCCAGGGCGCGCAGGGCGTCGGCGAGGCCGGCGCCGTCGGCGAGCTCGGAGGGGGCCAGGTCGTGGACGAGCCGGCGGGCCTCGGCGAGGCCGTGCGCGGCGATCCCGGTGGCGGTACGGACGTGCGCGCGGGCGGTGGCCGGGTCGGTCTCCCAGGTGCGGTCGGCGGCCTGGAGCAGCATCTGCTGGCTGGAGAGGTTCTGGGCGAGGGTGTCGTGGATCTCCATGGAGAGGCGCTGGCGTTCGGCGAGGGTGCCTTCTCGGCGTTCGGTGGCGGCCAGCTCCCGGCGGGTGCGGATCAGGTCGTCGATGAGTGCGCGCTGCGCCTGCGTCTGGCGTTCCATGTGGACGAAGACGGCGGTGGCGAGGGCGGCGACCGCGGGCGGGGCGAGGAGGAGGTTGGGGTCGAAGGCCTTGGCGAGCTGGAGCTGCGCGATGACGACGAAGGTGGTGAGGAGGGCCACGAGGATGATCGCGGCGCGCGGGGGGAGGGTCCGGAGGGCGGTGAAGAAGAGGGGTACGGCGCACCAGGCGAAGCTCGGCGCGAGGACGACCAGGACCACCCAGGTGGCGACGACGAGGCCGAGCCAGACGAGGCGGCGGGGGGTGGGGGCGGCGTCCCGGATGCCGAGGGCGGGGCCCAGTACGTAGAGCAGGGCCAGGGTGACGCTGAGGGCGATGATCCACGGGGTGCGGGGGTCGCCGGGGTGGCGGAGGAGGAAGCGGGCCAGGGAGGCGCCGAGGAGCAGGAAGAACGCGGTGTGCGCGACCGTGGCCAGGGTTCGGGTGTCCGGGTTGCGGGCGGGGGTCACGGGGGTGCTCCTGGGTCGGGGGCGTGGGTCCATTGTCTGCCGTTTGCCTGCCGGCGGGGCGCGGGCTGGGTGTGCCGGGTGCGGCGCCGCTGCCGGGGCTCCGCCCCGGGCCCCGGGGCCCCGGGCCCGCCGTTGCCGGGCTCTGCCCCGGGCCCCGCTCCTCAAGCGCCGGAGGGGCTGGATGCGGCCGGTGGTGGTCGCGGCGGGTGCGGCGCCGTTGCCGGGGGCGCTGCCCCCGGACCCCCGCGCCTCAAACGCCGGCGGGGCTGGGTTCGTCCCCCCGCCGGGGCCGGGTTGTCCTCGGTGGGGCTGGGTTTGTCCCCCGCCGGGCCGGGTTGTCGTCGGTGGGGGCGGGGTGTGCTCGCCGGGGCGGGGTGTTGTCGGTGGGGGCGGGGTGTGCTCGCCGGGGCGGGGTGTTGTCGGTGGGGGTGTGCGGGTCCGTGACCAGCCAATACCGCCGTGGAGCGGGTCCGCATCAGCCGATCGGTTGACCCTCGGGTCAGCCGGTGCGGTGGGCGGGCGGAGCCGGTACGGGGACGGGGTGGCGGGGGGTTCGGGCCCAGGCTTGGAGCAGGGAGGGAGACGGGCCGCTCTGAAGCAGCGGGCCGCTCGCCCACCGCACCGATGCCGTCACCGTGTCACCGTCCTCAGGAGCAGAGATGAACACCCGCACCCGCGTTCTCACCGGTACCGCCCTCGCCATCGCCCTGGGCGCCGGGACCTTCGGTGCCGTCAGCGCCAGTGCCACCCCCGCCCCGGAGTCCGCCCCGGCCGCCGTCGCGAAGAAGGAAGAGGTGAAGGACAAGAACTTCACCACCACCACGCACCTCACCATCGACGCCGCCACCCGCGCCGCCCAGGCCTCCCTGGAGGCCGCCCAGAGCGAGAACCAGAAGGTGACCGTCGCCGTGGTGGACCGCAACGGCAACACGATCGTCACCCTGCGCGGCGACGGCGCCGGCCCGCAGTCCTACGAGTCGGCCCAGCGCAAGGCCTTCACGGCCGTGTCCTGGAACGCCCCGACCTCGGTGCTCGCGGGCCGTCTCGCCCAGGCCCCGAACCTGAAGGACATCCCCGGCACGCTCTTCCTCGGCGGCGGCGTCCCGGTCCAGGCGAACGGCGCCCCGGTCGCCGGTATCGGCGTGGCCGGCGCCCCCAGCGGCGACCTGGACGAGAAGTTCGCGAAGGCCGGCGTCGACGCCCTCTCGAAGTAGTAGAAGAAGTAGTACAAGTCGGTCGGACACTTAGGATCGAGCGTGTGGAACACCGCGCGCTCACCCGCCTCGCCGCCCCTGCCGTCGCAGCCCTGATCGCCCTCACCGCGGGGTGTACGGGTGGGACGGTGCAGGGGCGGCCGGGTGCGTCCGGGCTGCGCGACGCGTACTTTCCCAAGGCCGGCAACGGCGGCTACCAGGTCGACCACTACGCGCTGGACCTGGACTACGACCCCGCCGACGGGGAGCTGCGGGGCACGGCCGTCATCACGGCCCGCGCGGAGCAGGGGCTCAGCTCCTTCAACCTCGACCTCAGCGGTCTGAAGGTCGAGGGCGTGACCGTGCAGGGCGAGCCGGCCCGCCACAACCGGGCGGGCAACGAGCTGACGGTGCGGCCCGCCGAGGACCTGAAGAAGGGCGAGGTCTTCCGCGTCGAGGTCGACTACGGCGGCAAGCCGAGGACCGTGGTGGACCCGGGCGGCGCCAAGGAGGGGTGGATCACCACCGAGGGCGGTGCCGTCGGCGTCGGCGAGCCGGTCGGGTCGATGGCCTGGTTCCCCGGCAACCACCACCCGAGCGACAAGGCCACGTACGACATCACGATCACCGTCCCGCACGGCTACGAGGCCGTGTCGAACGGGGAACTGCGTGCCCGCACCGACACCGGTGACGGGCGGACCGAGTTCGCGTGGCACAGCCCGGAGCCGATGTCGAGCTATCTGGCGACCGCGGTCGTGGGCCCGTACAAGGTGACGACCACGAAGACGCCGTCGGGGGTTCCCGTCTACAACGCGGTGGCGCCGGGGGAGGAGGCCGAGAGTGCGGTCCCGCTCGCTCGGCTGCCGGAAATGGTGGAGTGGGGCAGCGGCCGGTTCGGCCCGTACCCCTTCACCACGACGGGGGCGATCGTGCTGCCGAAGGGGACTTTGACCTACGCGCTGGAGACCCAGACCAAGCCCGTCTTCTCCGGTGCGCCCGTGGAGGAGGACCTCGTCGTGCACGAGTTGGCCCACCAGTGGTTCGGCGACTCGGTGTCGCCGAAGTCCTGGAAGGACATGTGGCTCAACGAGGGCTTCGCGACCTACGCCGAGTGGTTGTGGGCCGAGGACCACGGCGGTCACACCGCCGAGGAGTACTTCCGGGCGTTCCTGACCGGTGACACGGACGTGGACGACGACGCCGACCTGGACTGGGACGCCTTCCCGCCCGCCGCCCCGCCCGGGCCCGAGAAGATCTCGGAGACCCCGGTGTACTACCGGGGCGCGATGGTCCTGCACCGGATCCGGCAGGAGGTCGGCGACGCGAAGTTCTTCGACCTGGTCCGCGGCTGGGCCGCCGACCACCGGCACGCGAACGCGAGCACGTCCGACTTCACCGCGTACGCCGAGAAGCGGACGGGCCACGACCTGAAGAAGGTCTGGGACGTGTGGCTGTACGGCGAGGGCCGGCCCCACTAGCCGGTTCGTCGGCGGCCCGTCAGCAGGGCGGATACGGCCGGCCGTCCGGCCTCGCCGCAGTGACGATCGCCGCCTCGGGCCGGGGCATCGGGGTCCCGTCGGAGAGCACGGGTCCCACCGGATCCACGATCTCCCCGAGTTCCGATCCCAGTTCGCCGGCCGACATCGCCGAGACGCGGTCGGTCGGTGCGGGAACGAGGGTTCCCGCCTGCCGGACGAACGACACGAAACTCTCGAAGTCCCGCTGGTGGGTGAAGGGCTCTTCGAACTCGGTCAGCGCCGGGTAGCCGTCCGCCCCCAGCAAGGTGTAGGCGAGGGTTGCGAGGCGGTAGCGCTTCTCCGGCTCAAGACGCTCGCCGTCGATGTGGACGTCCTGGGGATCGACGCGGTACCCCACATCGGCGACCGAGTTGAAGCCGTAGCGCACGTTCTTCGACACGGCGAGCGGCGCGTACTGGATGCTCCCGTCCGCTCTTGTCGTCCACTGCTGCTCCAGGGCGTCGTGGATCTGTCGGCCTGTGACCCAGACGCTGACGATCGGGTCGCCGTAACCCACGCCGCGCCACGCGCGGACGAACGGGATCGCCCCGTTCGTGGCCGGGTCGTGGACGAGGTCCCCGGCGATCACCGTCTGCCCCACCCGGGGAGCGATGGCCACCAGGGCCAGCTGTGCTGGCACGTTCGGGTGGCGGTTGCCGTTGAAGTTCCCGTCCGTGGGCCGACTGCCGGCCCACAGCGCCCAGTCGGCGACGAGGTCGCCCATGGTGCTCTCCCCGGCGGCGTTCCGCTTGCGGAGGAACGAGCCGCTCTGTCTGCCGATCGTCGAATTGGCCCGGGCGGTCGCTTGACCGTCCCAGTACGAGACGAGTTGCCGCATCTCGGGGTCCGGCGCGACATCGGTCCGCGTGTTGGGGTGGTTGGTGGACACGGTCAGCTCGCGCACCACCGTGCCGGACCGCGGATCCAGCTTGAGGTTGATCTCGTTGATGAGCTGGCCGTAGCAACCGGCCTCCACGAAAGGCCTGGGCACCCCATTGGGGTCGGGCAGCATCATGTTGAACCGGGTGTGCCAGTGGCCGGTGACGATCGCGTCGATGTCGGGCGAGGCACGCAGGGCAAGTTCGTACGCGGGTCCCGAGGGATCGAGTCCGGCATTGAAGTCGCTCCCGGCAACGGCTCCGTCGTGCATGCTGAGCACGATCGCGTTGACTCCGCGCGCTTTGAGGAGTGCGGCGAGGCGGTTTACGGTCTCGATCTCGTCGTTCGTCTTCACGGCGGGCAGGTACGCGGTGCTGCTGGACTCCGTGCCGACGGCCGTCAGGTGAATGAAGCCGATGGGGATCCTCTCGCCCCCGGGGCCGGTCGCGTACCTGATGTTGTACGAAGGGAGGACGTCGGCGCCGTCGTCGCGCCACTGCACGTTGCCGGTGTAGCAGAGGAAGTCCGCCCCTCGGAAACGGCTGCCGGTGGAGTCGACGAACGACGTGTCCTGCCCCGCCACCGGGAAGGGGACGCCCTCCTCCATGTGCTGCGTGATCATGGCCGGCGACTTGTCGAACTCGTGGTTGCCCGCGGTGGAGAAGTCGAGCTTCATCAGGTTGAGGGCCTCGATCGTCGGCTCGTCCGCGAACACCGCCGTATCGAACTCCCAGCCGGAGAAGTTGTCACCGGGGCTGAAGAAGATCGAGTTCGCCCTCCCGCCCCGGATCCGCTTCAGATGTGCGGCCATGTAGGCGACTCCGCCGACGCTGTAGGTCTGGTCGCCGTTGCCGTGGATGGTGGCATTGCTCCCCGGTGCCGCGGCCAGGTAGCCGTGCAGATCCGTGATGCTCACCAACTGCACGTCCACGTACCCGTCGGCCTTTCCGACGTCCCGCGCGCCGTCCGATGCGTACGCGGGCACGCCGGTCGCGATGGCGGCACCCACGGCGCCCATGGCGGTGAGGAAGGAACGACGGCCGGCACGTACGTCGTTCCACGGCTTGACCGATCCCAGTGAAGTCATGCCGCGGACTCTTCCGTGACGGTTTCAGGCGAACGGCGTCTCGTCGGCCGTGCCCCGTCCGAGTTCACCCGCATGCCCGGGCCGGGTCGTGCCGAGCGGTTTGCGCATCACCGTGCAGTCGCGGCCCAGTTCGCGGTCCCGGGCCCGGCGCAGGGCGGTGTAGCCCTGGGATTTCCAGAAGGCGACGGCCTTGGGGTTGTTGTCGAGTACGGCGATCCGCACGCCCGCGCGTCCGGCGGCGCGGAAGCGGTCCTCGACGAGGGTGGCCACGGTGCGGCCGAATCCCTCGCGGTGCGCGCCGGCGTCGATGAGCAGCAGCCCGATCCACGGGTCCGGGTCCCCGGAGGCCGGGTCGGGGTGATGGGCGAGGGTGGCCGCGAGTCCGACGAGCCGGCCGGCGGAGCGGGCGAGGAGCACCTCGGCGCCGTCGTGTGAGAGTTCGTCGGCGAGGGCGGTCGCGACCTGTTCGACCGTGATGTGGTGCGGATCGGGGAAGTCCCCGCTGAGCTCGAAGAAGGCGTGGTTCGTGGCGTAGAGGGCGGCGATCTCGGTGAGGACCGGTCCGGGCAGTGCGCCGTCGACGCTGACGAGCGGTTGGAGGATCACCTGCCGAACCGTAGCGAAGCCCCCTCCCCGGACGGCTGGGAGGGGGCTTCGCGGGCGGTGTGTCCGCCGTCGGCTCGGGAGCCGGGTCAGCTGCTCAGGCTCAGACGTTGACGCCGAAGTCCTGCGCGATGCCGGTGAGGCCGGAGGCGTAGCCCTGGCCGACCGCGCGGAACTTCCACTCGGCGCCGTTGCGGTAGAGCTCGCCGAAGACCATGGCGGTCTCGGTGGCCGCGTCCTCGGAGAGGTCGTAGCGGGCGATCTCGGCGCCGCCGGCCTGGTTGATGACGCGGATGTACGCGTTGCGGACCTGGCCGAAGTTCTGGCTGCGGCTCTCGGCGTCGTAGATGGACACCGGGAAGACGATCTTGTCGACGTCGGCCGGGAGGCCCGCGAGGTTGACGTTGATGGCCTCGTCGTCGCCGGCGCCCTCGCCGGTGCGGTTGTCACCGGTGTGGACGATGGTCTGGTCCGGGGTGGAGCGGTTGTTGAAGAAGACGAAGTGGCCGTCGGAGACGACCTTGCCCGTCGGGTTCACCGCGATCGCCGAGGCGTCGAGGTCGAAGTCCACACCGGTGGTCGTGCGGACGTCCCAGCCCAGGCCGACCGTGACGGCAGCGAGGCCCGGGGCCTCCTTGGAGAGCGAGACGTTGCCGCCCTTGGACAGGCTGACAGCCATGGATGTCCCTTACCTTCCTGATCCGACATGCACGCACAACACGTACAGGCGGCCAAATTACCGCTGATCCCTATAACGCCACGAGGGGGCGGGCAGGTTCCCGGGTGAATTCGTCGTGGCGGTAAATGCGGGTGACGGGGCGGCGGCGGGCGCGGATCATAGGGGCATGCCTGGTCCCTATGTCATCCGCGGTTCGGTCGCGCTCCCCGAGGGGGAGCTCGCCTGGCGGTTCTCGCGTTCCTCCGGGCCGGGCGGTCAGCACGTCAACACCTCCGACTCGCGCGTGGAGCTCCTCTTCGACCTGGGTGCGACGAAGGCGCTGCCCGAGGTGTGGAAGGAGCGCGCGCTGGAGCGGCTCGCCTCGCGGCTGGTCGACGGGGTGGTGACCGTACGGGCCTCCGAGCACCGGTCGCAGTTCCGCAACCGGGAGATGGCGCTGGTCCGGCTGGCGTCGCTGCTGGCCGAGGCGACCGCGCCGCCGCCGAAGCCGCGCCGGCCGACGAAGATCCCTCGCGGGATCAACGAGCGGCGGCTGCGGGAGAAGAAGGCCCGGGCGGAGACGAAGCGGGGGCGGACCGGGCGGGACTGGTAGCCCCCCGCCTGCGCGCCCCCGTCGGGTTCGGCCCGTGCGGCGCCTTTGCCGGGGTTCGGCCCCGGGCCCCGCGCCTCAAACGCCGGTGGGGCTGGGTTCGGCCGGTGTGGTCTTGCCGGTGCGGCTCAAAGATCGGGGCTCCGCCCCGCACCCCGCGCCTCAAGCGCCGGCGAGGCCGGGTTCGGCCCCCGGCGCTTTTGATGGCAGGCGGGGCCGGATTTGGCCGGGGCAGGGTTCGGCTACTGCGAGAGGTGCCGGTAGCGGCTGCGGAAGTAGGTCAGGGGGGCCGATTCCGGCTTCGGGAGGCCGGCCGTCAGGACGCGGCCCACGACCAGGGTGTGGTCGCCCGCCTCCACGCGGTTCTCCGTACGGCATTCCAGGGTGGCCAGCGCCCCCGTCAGCAGCGGGGCGCCCGAGGCCTCGCCCCGTACGTACGGGACGTCCGCGAACAGCAGTCGGTCGCTGATCCGGCCCTTCATCGCGAACCGGCCCGCCACCTGGAGCTGGTCGTCGGCGAGGACCGAGACCGCCCACAGCGGCTGCTCCGCCAGCAGGTCGTCCATCCGGGAGCCCTCGCGCAGGCTCACCAGCACCAGGGGCGGGTCCAGGGAGACGGACATGAAGGCGGTCGCCGTCATGCCGACGTCCTCGCCGCGCGGGCCGTCCGCCGTCAGGGGGGTCTCGTGTGCGGTGATCAGGCATACGCCCGCCGCCAGCCGGGACATCGCGGCCCGGAACTCGTCGTTGCTCACCCCCTCAGGATGGGGGCTTCTCCGGGAAAGGGCGGGTACGGGGGTCGTCTTGGGCACGGTCGAACGCTAATCTCGCGTCCTCGTCCCCACATCGGGCCCCGGTCCGAGGCGTGGCCCCGTCTCCTGGCCTAGGTCGCGGCGTATGTTTGCTTCCGGGAACGGCCGGGGAGCGGTCGGGAGCGCTCTCAGTCCGCCGGCCCGTCATGCGCCCTATTGGTCATCTCATGTGACTTGAGTCACAGAGAGCAAGATTTGTTGACCCTGTGTACCTGCCGCACAGCTCACTGTGATTCAGTGGACGGGACACCGCAACGAAACGCCGATGACAAACCTGGAGTTGCTGTCGAGGTCTCGGGGAGAGCGAGCAATGGAGACCGAGTCGGAGCCGTACGTCCGTCTTGCGACCCTGCGGCAGCTGCACCGGGTGGTGGCCGAGCTCAATACGGCCAGGAGCCTGGCGGACACTCTGCAGACCGTCGTGGACGGCATCGTCGTGGGCCTCGGCTACGAACTCGCCTGCGTCAACCTCGTACGCCCCGACGGTGATCTCGTCGTCGCCGCCTTCGCCGGCGACCCCTCCGCCGAAGCCCTCATCACCGGCCGTGTGGGCTCCCGTTCCTCCTGGGAACGCCGCCTGACGATGGGTGAGGACTGGGACGGCCTCCGCTTCATCCCGCACACCGAGGGCTGGATCCTCCTGGAGGACGACGTCCCCCAGTGGCACACCGACGGCCCCGACCCGCGCTTCGAGGACGAGTGGCACCCCGAGGACCGGCTGTACGCCCCGATGTACGCGTCCGGCGGGGAACTCCTCGGTGTCATCTCGGTGGACAGACCCCGAAACGGCCGCCGTCCCGGAGCCTGGGGCCGCGAAGCGCTCCAGATGTACGCCTTCCAGGCCGCGATCGCGATCAGCAACGCCAGGCTCCGCGCGAACATGCAGCGGGCCCTGGTCCGGCTGGAGCGCGAACAACAGGCCCTGCGCGCCAGTGAAGAGTCGTTCCGGCAGGCCTTCGAGTACGCGCCCAGCGGCATGGCCATCGCAGAGATGGGCGGCGACCAGCACGGCCGGCTGCTGCGCACCAACGACGCGCTCTGTCGCCTCCTCGGCCGGCCGGCCTCCGTACTGCGCCGCTACTCCTTCTCCGACCTGGTCCACCCCGAGGACATCGGGACCCTCCTGCGGACCTCCGCCGAGGGCGGCCGCGCCGAACTGCGGCTGGGCCGCCGCGACGGCACGTACGTATGGGTCTCGCTGCGCAATTCCGTGGTCGCCGACGCCGCCGACGGGCCGCGCTTCCTGCTCACCCACGTCGAGGACATCGAGGAGCGCAAGCGGCACGAGCTCCAGCTCGCCCACCGCGCCAGCCACGACTCGCTGACCGGCCTGCCCAACAGCGCGGAGCTGCGCGCCCGGCTCGGCGCGCGACTGTGCCGAAGGCCACAGTCCGTACGGGCGAGCGCCATCGAGGCCCTGGACGCCGCCTACGACGGGCACGAGGCGCGGGGCGAGGCAGGGGGTGGTGCGGGCGAGCACGGCTTTCAGCCCGACTTCCGGCCCGACTTCCGCCCCGACCCCGCCGACGGCCTCCCCGGGGCCGATCCCTTCGAGTTCCCCGGGGCGCTGGCCGCCCCGGACGGCCCGTACGACCACCACGTGCACACGGTGGCGCCCGCGACCGACATCGACGACGGGACCAAGGGGCTCGCGGTGCTCTTCTGCGACCTCGACGGCTTCAAGTCGATCAACGACCGGTTCGGGCACCACACGGGCGACGCGGTCCTGATCGAGGTGGCGCGCAGGCTCACGACGGGCGTCAGGGACGGTGACACCGTCGCCCGGCTGGGTGGTGACGAATTCGTCGTCCTCGCGGACGGACTCGGCGCGGCGGACGCCGCCGACCTCGCGGTGCGGCTGCGCAACGCGATCATCCCGCCGATCCGGGTGGACGGCCGCGCGGTGCGCGTGGGAGCGAGTTTCGGCATCGGCTGGGCCGGCTGCGGCATGTCCGCGGACGAGGTGCTGCGCTCGGCCGACCAGCGCATGTACATCGAGAAGAGGTCGCGCTCAAAGGCACATCGCAGGGCGGGCTGAGCCGATCTGGCGCCCGTGGGCGCACCTGTTCGGGGTAGGCTCCCGTGGGTCGAAAGGAGTGACCTGCGATGACGACGCCCGCGAACAACGGACCGCACGGTGGGGCGAACCAGCCCGAGGACGACGATCCGTTCGGCTATCTCTACGCGGACGGCCAGGCCGCCGGAGCCACCCCGCCCGGTCAGGCCGGCGGATACGGCTACCCGGGACCCGCGGGTGGCCCTTCCGGCGCACAGCCCGGTGTTCCCCGTACCTCGCACCACCAGGTGCGGACGGTCGGCGAGCGCAGGAACGCCGGCGCGCAGCGCGGGCACGTGCCCGCGCAGCAGCAGCCGGGCTACCAGGCGCAGTACCAGGCCCCCGAGGCGCTCCAGGCGGGCGGATACGGCGTTCCGCAGCAGCAGCCCCCGCAGCACCAGACGCAGACGATGTCGCACTCCGGTGGGCACGGCGGTCACGGCGGCGGTGGCTCCAGCCGGAAGGGCATGCTGATCGCCGCGGTCGCGGTGGTCGCCGCGGTGGCGATCGGCATCGGCGCGGCCGTGGCCTTCGGGGACAAGGGCAAGGAAAAGAACGGGAAGAACGAGGCGAACGGCGGCCAGCAGTCCGCGGCGCCGCAGAACCCGTCGAGCGCGCCCCCGACGGCCTCGCAGTCGCCGGACGCCCCGCTGCCGAAGGCGGACTTCGGGGGCGCAGGCATGTCCCTCACCGGCGGCGCGCGCCTGAACAGCGCCGTTCCGGGCGCCAAGAGCGCCGGCGGCCAGTACGTGGACGGTCTGAACGGGCAGGGCGCCGCGGCGACGTGGACGTTCGACCTGCCGAAGGCGGGCAAGTACAAGCTGAAGATGACCTACGGGGTGCCGGGCAAGGACGCCAAGACCACGCTGACCATCAACGGCGACGCGCAGGAGCGGCTGATCAACATGGCCAACTTCTCGAAGGCCGCCGAGGGCGACTGGGCCAAGGGCTGGACCAACACGTATTCGCTCGTCGACCTCAAGAAGGGCCAGAACGTCATCAGGATCTCGTGCGAGGCCGGCAACCAGTGCGACGTCGTCCTCGACCAGCTGTGGCTGGAGCAGGGCTGATCCGCTAGCCGGCCTCCGTGACCTTCACCGACCCCCGTACCTCCTCGTAGGTGCGGGGGTCGAACTCTCCCGCCACCGGCGCGAGCACCGTGGCCGCCGACAGGGCCACCGCGCGGGTCAGGCGCTCCGGCCAGTCCAGGCCCTCCACCAGCGCCGACAGCAGCCCGGCGACCACGGAGTCACCGGCCCCGGTGGGATTGCCGGCCAGCGCCCGGGGCGGGGCCGCCTGCCAGGTGGCGCCGGAGGTGGTGGCCAGCAGGCCGTCGGGGCCCAGCGAGGTGACCACCGCGTGCGCGCCCCGGCGGCGGGCGTCGCGGGTGGCGGGCAGCGGGTCGCGGGAGCCGGTGAGCTCCGCCAGCTCGGCGGCGTTCGGCTTGATGATCTCCGGGCGGGCGGCGACCCCGCGCCGCAGGGCCTCGCCGCTGGTGTCCAGGAGGACCGGCACCCCGGCCGCGCGGGCCTGGCGCACGAGCACCGCGTACGCGCCCACGGGGACGCCCGGCGGGAGGCTGCCGCACAGGGCGACGGCCCGCGCGCCGGCCAGCAGCTCCTCGTACCGGGCCAGGAAGCGCGACCACTCCGCCGGAGTGACCTGCGGGCCGGGCTCGTTGAACTGGGTGGTGTCGCCGGAGGCCTCGTCCACCACGGCCACGGTGCGGCGGGTGGCGTCCGCGCACGGCACGAGGGCGTCGCTCACCCCGGGTGCCGCTGCCGCCAGCAACTCCCGTACGACGGCGCCCACCGGGCCGCCCGCGAAGCCCGTGGCCGTCACCTCGTGGCCGAGCGCGGCCAGCACCCGGGCGACGTTGAGCCCCTTGCCGCCGGGGCGTTCGGTGACGGCCGCGACCCGGTGCGAGGCGTGCGGCAGCAACCGCGGTACGCGGTACGTGACATCGAGCGCGGTGTTGAGCGTCACGGTCAGGATCATCTGGGCACCCCCGGGTCTGTTGCTGCCGGGATCATGCCAAACAGAAGGCGGTCGGCCCAGTTCTCGGGGCCGACCGCCTTCCTTCGTACAGCCGCTTGGCCGTCAGGGCGCCGCTCAGGGGGCGGGATTGACGATCCATTCGCCGCGCCGCATGACGCCCTTGAGGTCGAAGGACGCGTCCAGGACGACGAGGTCCGCGTACTTGCCGGGCTCCAGCGAGCCGATCTCGTCGTACAGGCCGATCAGCTTGGCCGGGTTGGCGGAGATCGCCTGCACCACGGACTCCACCGGCAGCTTGTCGAGGGTGACCGAGCGCTTGAACGCGGTGTCCAGGGTCAGCGTGGAGCCGGCGATGGAGCCGCCCTCCACGAGCCGGGCCACGCCCTCCTTGACCTCGACCTCCAGCGGGCCCAGGTGGTAGGTGCCGTCGCCGAAGCCCGCCGCGTCCATCGCGTCGGTGATCAGTGCCACCCGGTGCGCGCCCGCGTGGTGGAAGGCCAGCTCCAGCATGGCCGGGTGCAGGTGGACGCCGTCGTTGATCAGCTCGACGGTGACCCGCTCGTCCTCCAGCAGCGCCGCGATGGGGCCGGGGGCGCGGTGTTCCATGCCGGGCATCGCGTTGTACAGGTGCGTGGCGACGGTCGCGCCCGCGTCGATGGCCTGGCGCGTCTGGTCGTACGTGGAGTCCGTGTGGCCGATCGCGGCGATGACCCCGTGCTCGGCGAGCAGCCGTACGGAGTCCAGGCCGCCCGGCAGTTCGGTGGCGAGGGTGAACATGCGGGCCGTGCCGTGCGCGGCGTCGACGAGCTTGCGGACCTCGGCCGGGTCGGGGTCGCGCAGCAGCTCCTCCTTGTGCGCGCCCTTGCGGCAGGCGTTGATGAACGGGCCCTCGAAGTGGACGCCGGCGATCTCGCCCTGCTGCGTGAGCTCGGCGAGCAGCCCCGCGCGCCGGGCCAGCTCGTCCAGCTCCCCGGTGACGGTGGAGGCGACCAGGGTGGTCGTGCCGTGCTCGCGGTGGGTCCGTACGCCCTTGAGGACCTCTTCCGCGGTGCCGGAGGTGAAGGAGGCGCCGCCACCGCCGTGGTTGTGCACGTCCACGAAGCCGGGGACGATCCAGTGCCCCGACAGGTCGACGACCCGCGTGTCCTCGTGCGCGCTCCCGGCGATCCGGTCGCCGTCGACGATGACGCGGCCGCCCGCCACGATGCCGGTGGGCAGCACCACCCTGGCGCCGGAAAGGACTGTGCTGCGTGCGCTTCCGGACATCAGGCAGGTACCTCCGTGGCGAGTAGGTCCCAGGCGAGCAGCCCTGCGCCCAGGCATCCGGCGGTGTCCCCGAGGGCCGCCGGAACGATGTCGGGCAGCCGCTGGAACGTCACGCGTTCCCCGACGGCCGTCCGTAGTGGTGTGAACAAGGTTTCCCCCGCCTCCGCGAGCCCGCCACCGATGATCAGCGTGCGCGGGTCCAGCAGGGTGATGGCGGTGACCAGCCCGTCGGCGAGCGCCCCCACGGCGTCCAGCCACACCTCGCGGGCGCGCTCGTCGCCGGACTCCACGGCCTTGGCGCAGTCCGCGGCGTCGGCGTCGGGGTCGCCGGAGGCGGCCGCCCAGGCGCGGCTGACGGCGGAGGCGGAGGCGAGGGTCTCCAGGCAGCCGTACTGGCCGCAGCCGCACGCGGGGCCGCCGGGGCGTACCACGATGTGGCCGATCTCGCCCGCGTAGCCGTGGGCGCCGGCCTCGATGCGGCCGGCGATGCCGATGGCCCCGGCGATGCCGGTGCCGAGCGGTACGAACAGGAAGCGGTCGGCGCCCCGGCCCGCGCCGATGCGGCCCTCGGCGAGTCCGCCCGTGCGGACGTCGTGGCCGAGGGCGACGGGAATCCCGCCGAGGCGGCGGCCGAGCAGCTCGCGCATCGGTACGTCGCGCCAGCCGAGGTTCGCCGCGTACACGGCGATGCCGTTCTCCGCGTCGACGATGCCGGGCACGGCGACTCCGGCGGCCGAGGCGGGCTCTCCGAAGCGCTCCCGGCCGGTGGCGAGGAGCTCGGCGGCGAAGTCCTGGATCGTCTCGACGACGGCCTCGGGGCCCCGCTCGCGGCCGGTGGCGCGGCGGGCCTCGTGCAGCAGGGTGCCGTCGGCGGCGACCAGGGCGGCCTTCATCCCGGTGCCGCCCACATCGAGGGCGATGACGTGTTTCACGGGTTTCACAGGGACAGTCTCGCGTGCTCGGCCGGGAAAGGTCTAGTCCAGTGAGAGGGATTGTTGAGTGGCCATACAAATTCGGGACCAGGGGTGGGGGGTGGGTGTGAGGGAGCCGCCAAAGTGGTGTAGACCTTATGTGGATCGTACGAACTACAAAGGGGTGGATCGAGAACCGTGAAGGGCCGTTTTCTGAGCCTGGCCGCGTCCGGCGCCGCGCTGTGCCTGACCGCAGTGACGCTGACGGGCTGCGGAGCCGTCGGGGGACTCACCGGGGACAACGAGGTGACCCTGCGGGTCGTGGCGGCCGACTACGGGGACAATCCGCAGAACTCCTCGGCGGCCTACTGGAAGGACCTCGCCACCGGCTTCGAGAAGGCCAACCCGGGCGTGCACGTCGAGGTCAGCGTCTACTCCTGGTCGGAGGTCGACGCCAAGGTCGCCGCCATGGTCAAGGCCGGCAAGGCCCCCGACATCGCCCAGATCGGCGCCTACGCCGACTACGCGGCCGCCGGGAAGCTCTACACGGCCGACGAGCTGCTCTCCGTACGCACCGAGGCCGACTTCCTCGCACCCCTCGCCGACGCGGGCAAGGTCAAGCGCGTCCAGTACGGGATGCCCTTCGTCTCCAGCACCCGGCTGCTCTTCTACAACGAGAAGCTGCTGACCGACGCGGGCGTCGTCGGCAAGGACGCCAAGCCCGGCTCCGCCGGCGGGGCCGGCTGGCAGCCGAAGAACTGGGCCGACCTGGAAGCGGCGGCCAAGAAGCTCAAGGCCGCGGGCGTACCCACCCCCTTCGCGGTGCCGCTGGGCCGCGAGGAGGCGCAGGCCGAGACGATGATGTGGACCCTGGCGGGCGGTGGCGGCTACACCGACAACGAGGAGGCATACACCATCGACTCCCCGGACAACATCAAGACCCTGGAGTTCCTCCGGGACAAGATGGTCGGCCAGGGCCTCACGGGCTCCGTCGAACCGGGCAGGCTCGACCGGCAGGCCGCCTTCGACGCCTTCACGCGCGGCGAGGTCGGCATGCTCAACGGCCACCCGACGCTGCTGAAGCAGGCCGCCGCCAAGGGCATCAAGTTCGGGATGGTGCCGCTGCCGACGTCGGACGGGTCCGAACCCCAGGCGATGGGCGTCGCCGACTGGGTCATGGCCTTCAAGAACGGGCACCGCAAGGAATCCGGCAAGTTCCTGGACTACCTGTACGAGCCGCGGAACGTGACGGCCTTCACCGGCAAGTACGACCTGCTGCCGGCCACCACCAGAGGCTACCGTGCCGTGCAGGCCGCCACGGGAGGCGCCGCGACGCAGCTGAAGACCTTCCTGACCGCGCTGCCGAGCGCGAAGCTGTACCCCGTCGGCAAGAAGTCCTGGGCGGGCGTCAGCGAGGACATCAAGGAGAAGATCGGCACCGCGGTGCAGCCGGGCGGGCAGCCCGAGAAGGTGCTGGAGGAGATCGCGACGGCGGCACGGACGGCCGACGCCCACTGAGGGCGGGGCCGGCCGGGACGGGGCCGGGCGGGGTGTCGGTGGGCGGCGTTAATCTGGCGGTATGACGGACGAGGGGCAGTTGACGGCCACCGAGGCCGCGGTGCTCGCGTACGAGGGGCGGACCTGGCCCGGGCCCGGGGTCAAGGAGCGGGCCATACGGGAAGGGCTCGGCATGACGCCCGTCCGGTACTACCAGCTGCTCAACACCCTCATGGACGACCCGCGGGCCCTCGCCCACGCCCCGGGCACGGTGAACCGGCTGCGGCGCATCCGCGAAGCCCAGCGGGCACGGCGGTAGCGGGGCGATGGCCGCGCTGCGGGCCCCGTAGCCGCGATTCGGCTGGGCCATTAGGGTCATCCGTATGGGGAGCACTCCGCACCACCACCTGCCGATGCCCGTCACCGCAGCCGGACGCGAGGGACTCGAAGCCCTGCTCCGCGCACCCCGCCGCTCCGTGATCGCCCTCGACTTCGACGGCACCCTCGCCGAAATAGTCCCGGACCCGGACCAGGCCCGCGCCCACCCCCTGGCCGTCCCGGCCCTCTCCGCACTCGCCCCCGAGGTCGACTCGGTCGCCGTGATCACCGGCCGCCCGGCGGGCGTGGCAGTCCGCTACGGGGGCTTCGCGGGCGTTCCCGGCCTGGAGCACCTCGTCGTCCTCGGCCACTACGGAGCCGAGCGGTGGGACGCCGTCACCGGCATAGTCCACGCCCCCGCGGAGCACCCCGGGGTGGCGGCGGTACGGGCCGAGCTGCCGGGCTTCCTGGACTCCATCGGGGCCTGGCACGGCACCTGGATCGAGGAGAAGGGCCGGGCGCTGGCGGTGCACACGCGCAGGGCCGCCGATCCGGCAGCGGCCTTCGCGGCCCTGCGCGAGCCGCTGGCGGAGCTGGCGGCGCGGCACGGTCTGATGGTCGAACCGGGGAGGGCGGTGCTGGAGCTGCGGCCCCCGGGGATGGACAAGGGCGTCGCCCTGACCGAGTTCCTGGCGGAACGGTCAGCGGAGGCGGTGCTGTACGCGGGGGACGACCTGGGGGACCTGGCGGCGTACTCGGCGGTCGAGAAGCGGCGGGCGGAGGGGTTGCCGGGGCTGCTGGTGTGCAGCGGCTCCGCCGAGGTCCCCGAGCTGGCCGCCCGCGCGGACCTGGTCCTGCCGGGCCCGGCGGCGGTGGCGGCGTACCTGGCGGACCTGGCGGGGGTGCTGGGGCGGGGGTAGGGGGGCCGCCTCATGGCGCGGGCCGCCCATTCCCCCCTCGACCCCCCGGGGCCGGGCGGTGGCTGCCCACCCGCCTCTTTGGGTGCGGGTGGGTGTGGGTGCGGTGCCTCACTGCTCCGGGGCCTGAACGGTTCGGGGTGCTGGGGCGGGGAGCCCCGGAGGGGCGGAGGAGATCCGTCGTCCGGGACCTGGGTTGGCGGTGCCTCGGCCGGTCCGTGGTGAAGAGGGGTTGGGGGTTTCCCGTCAGTCCCATCGTCCTTCCGCGTCGGGCCGGCCTGTCAAGGGCGCTCCCTTCGGTCGCGTCGCTGCGCGATCGCCTTCGGCGACCCTTGACAGACCGTCCCGCCACGGAAAGACAAGGACTGCCGGGAACCCCCCAAAGGAACGGGCCGGGCCAGAGATTCCAACACGGGCCCACCGGAATGCCCGACCCGGTCGAGGACTCACCCCTCCTCGGCCCCTCCAGAGCACCGGCCAGGCCGGGCAGACGGCCACACCCCCCGAAACCCCCACCACAAGAGCCTGAGCGGGAGGAAGGGCGCCACAAATCGCTACGCGCTCCTCGACAACGGCGTCTGACCACCGCCTGGGGCTGGTCACGCACCGGATCGCTACGCGCTCCTCTTTGACGGCGCCCGACGGCCGCCGTGGGCTGGACATAAGCCGCCCAAGCCCTCGAATCGTCTTCCATGACGGCGTCCGACGGCTGTGTTCGGGTCACCGCGAGTATCAGCCCCGGACGGGGGGACAGTCGCGGTCGTCGAGAAGCGCGTAGCGATCGTGGGCGGCTTATGACCAGCCCGAAGAGGCCGTGGACGCCGTCGGGGAGAAGCGCGTAGCGATCTGGTGCGTGACCAGCCCCGGACGGGGGCCGGACGCTGAGACGTGAGGAGCGCGTAGCGATTTGATGCGCCCTTCCTGCCGCTCAGGCTCTTGTGGTCGACCTTTGGAGGGGTGTGGCCGCCTGTGCGGCCCGGAGGGCGGGGTGGGTGGCCCGAGGTGGGGCCCGCTGTCCGGGAGCCGGGTCGGGCATTGCTGTGGGCCCGTTTTGGGATCTCTGGCCCGGCCCGTTCCTTTGGGGGGTTCCCGGCAGTCCTTGTCTTTCCGTGGCGGGACGGCCTGTCAAGGGCGGCCGAAGGCCGTCGCGCAGCGACGCGACGACGAAGGAGGAGCGCCCTTGACAGGCCGGCCCGACGCGGAAGGACGATGGGACTGACGGGAAACCCCCAACCCCTCTTCACCACGGACCGGCCGAGGCACCGCCAACCGAGGTCCCGACCAGCTGTTCACCCTCCGCCCCTCCGGGGCTCCCCGCCCCCGCGCCCCGAACGGTTCAGGCCCCGGAGCAGTGAGGCACCGCACCCACACCCACCCGCACCCAAAGAGGCGGGTGGGCAGCCACCGCCCGGCCCTGGGGGGTCGAGGGGGACAAGGGCGGCCCGCGCCATGACGCGGCCCCCTACCCCCGCAGTGCCGTCAGCTGGGCCGTGAACCAGGCCGCCGGGGGGAGGGCCGTGGCGGCTGCGGCGAGGCGTTTCGTGCGGTCCGCGCGTTCCGCGGGTGGCATCGACAGGGCCCTGTGCAGGGCGGCGGCCGTCTCCGTGACGTCGTACGGGTTCACCGTCAGGGCGTCCCGGCGGAGTTCCTCGTACGCCCCCGCCCCGGTGGACAGGACCAGCGCGCAGCCGGCTTCCGATACCACCGGGATCTCCTTGGCGACCAGGTTCATGCCGTCGCGCACCGGGTTCACCAGTGCCACGTCCGCCATCCGGTACGCCGCCAGCGAGCGCGCGAAGTCGTCCTCGACCGACACCAGGACCGGCTGCCAGTCCGGTGTGCCGAATTCGGCGTTGACGGCAGCCGCCAGCTCCGTCACCGATGACGTGTACGACCGGTAGACCTCCAGGTCCTGCCGTGACGGGTACGCGGACGCCAGGTGGACCACCCGGCCCCGCCACTCGGGGTGGGTCGTGAGCAGCTCCCGGTAGGCGAGCAGGCCGCGCAGGATGTTCTTCGACAGTTCGGTGCGGTCCACCCGGACGATCGTCCTGCGGTCGCCGACCTCCGCGCGCAGCCCCGCCAGTTTGTCGTCCACCACCGGCCGGTGCGCGAGTGCCCGCAGGTCGTCGCCGTCCACGCCGAGGGGGTACACGTCCACGTCCGTGAAGCGGATCGGAGCCCCTGTGCGCTGGTGCTGGACGCCGCGGCGGCGGTCGCCGCCCGGCAGGGCCCCCCACGCGAGGCCGATCGCGTCGTCGGTCTCCGCGCCGCTGATGAAGGCGGAGGCCCAGGACCAGGTGTGGAATCCGAGCCGGTCCGCCCCGAGCATCCCCCACACCAGCTCCGACCGGACGTCGTCCGGCAGCATGTCCAGGAACTCCGGCGAGGCCCACGGCGTGTGCGTGAAGTGCGCGATGCGCAGGTCCGGCCGCAGCTCCCGCAACCGCCCGGGGACCAGAGCCAGGTGGTAGTCCTGGACCAGTACGCAGGCCCCCTCGGCGGCCTCCTCGGCGAGGGCGGCCGCGAAGGTGCGGTTGTAGGCGACGTAGGAGGTCCAGCGGCGGCGGAACTCCGCGTCGAAGACCGGCTCGCGCGGTACGTCGTACAGGTGGTGGTGGGTGAACCACAGCACCGAGTTCGCGATGCCGTTGTAGGCGTCGTCGTAGACGGCGGGGTCGATGTCGAGCATCCGGACCCCGGGCTCCGAGACCCCCCGCCGGACCGCCTCGCGGTCCGCCTCCGACAGGGCCGCGCAGATCCACAGCGCCTCCGGCTGCTCCGCGAGGGCCGCGGAGAGGCCGGAGACGAGACCGCCCCCGCCGCGTCGGGCACTGAGCGCGCCGTCTGCGGCGAGGGCGTAGGAGAGCGGGCCACGGTTCGCCGCGACGAGTACCTGAGAAGCCATGCGGCACACCTAGCCCGGCCGGGTCCCCCTCAAACCATGCGAAACCTCACGCCACGCGGCGCAGCGCGTACTCCTTGACGCCCAGCATCGGCGGCCGCTCCTCGGTGTCCACCGGGTGGGTGTGCGGTACGAATCCCTCCGGTCCGCGTTCGAACTGCGTCAGTTCCGGCCGTACGAGGTGCCCGCGCGACAGCCGTACCAGGGCCGTGCGGTAGATCGCCGCGGCCATCCGGCCCAGCGCCTGCCCGTCCTGGTGGCGGTGGAGGCGTACGCCCACGTCGACCTGGGCCAGCGCGTCCAGACCGACCGTGTGCAGCGCGTCCACCAGCAGCCCCAGCTCGACGCCGTACCCGACGGGGAAGGGGAGGCGTTCCAGCAGGGAGCGGCGTACGGCGTACTCGCCGCCCAGGGGCTGTACGAAACCGGCGAGCTGCGGCCAGTGCAGGTTGAGGAGGGGGCGGGCCACCAGCTCGGTGACCCGGCCGCCCTGGCCGGGGGTCTTGCCGGAGGCGAGCCCGTCGAATTCAGTGCCGAGGGGGCGGTCGTACATCGCCTTGACGAACTGCACGTCCGGCTCGGTCAGCAGCGGCCCCACGATGCCGGAGACGAAGGTGGCCGAGAAGTCCCGCAGGTCGGCGTCGATGAAGCAGACGATGTCGCCGGTGGTCGCCAGCAGCGAGCGCCACAGCACCTCGCCCTTGCCGGGCAGCGCCGGGATCCGCGGCAGTATCTCGTCGCGGTGCACGACCCGCGCGCCGGCCTTCGCCGCGACCTCGGCGGTCCGGTCGGTGGAGCCCGAGTCGACTACCACCAGATCGTCGACCAGCGGGACCGGCAGCCCCTCGATCAGCTCCCGCCGGATCGTCTCCACGATCGCGCCGACCGTCGGCTCCTCGTCGAGCGCGGGCAGCACCACGCTGACCGTGGTGCCCGCCGCCCGTTTCCGGTCGAGCAGCTGGTCGAGCGGTCGGTCGGCGGCTGACCAGGAGCGGTCTGCCAGCCAGCGCTCCACCTCTTCCAGCACCCTCAGCACTCCTTGCGTTTCGGCGTTATGGTGCGATATGTGATCCATCTCGCGGTTCGGACAGCAGTCTCACCCGCCCGGACCTTCGGTTACAGTCTTGAACAACGCGAAGGACCGCCGCATGCCGGGGGTCCCCGCCAACAAACGCACCGGCGCGCCATAGAGCGCGTGTGCCGGTGCCATACCGCTCATCCAGAGGGGCAGAGGGACACGGCCCGTTGAAGCCCCGGCAACCCTCCAGTCGGTTCTCGCGATGCGATACGCATCCCGCGGGGTCCCCGGCTAGGGAAGGTGCCAATTCCGTCTCATGGCGAAGTGCGCCATGGGGAAGATGAGGAGAAAGGGCCTCGCCATCATGGCTGCACAGACTGTCGCCACCTCTGTTGACCTCGGACCCGCCAACGGTCTTTCCTGTCGCGAGTGCGGTACCCGCTTCGAGCTCGGCCCCATCTTCGCGTGCGTCGAGTGTTTCGGACCGCTGGAAGTCGCCTACGACCTGCCCACCGGTGACCCGGAGGCCCTGCGCGCCGCGATCGAGGCCGGCCCGAACAACATCTGGCGCTACGCCCCGCTGCTGCCCGTCCCCGCGGACGTGGCCTCCAAGCCCAGCCTGAACCCCGGCTTCACCAAGCTCGTCGACGCGGCCAACCTGGCCAAGGAGCTCGGCGTCACCGGCAAGCTGTACGTCAAGGACGACTCCGGCAACCCGACGCACTCCTTCAAGGACCGCGTCGTGGCCATCGCCGTCGAGGCGGCCCGCGCGTTCGGCTTCACCACGCTCTCCTGCTCCTCCACCGGCAACCTGGCCGGCGCCGTCGGCGCCGCGGCCGCCCGCGCCGGTTTCCGCTCCTGCGTGTTCATCCCGCACGACCTGGAGCAGGGCAAGGTCGTCATGGCCGGTGTCTACGGTGGCGACCTGGTCGGCATCGAGGGCAACTACGACGACGTCAACCGCTTCTGCTCCGAGCTCATCGGCGACCCGCTGGGCGAGGGCTGGGGCTTCGTCAACGTCAACCTGCGCCCGTACTACGGCGAGGGTTCCAAGACCCTCGCGTACGAGATCTGCGAGCAGCTCGGCTGGCAGCTGCCCGACCAGATCGTCATCCCGATCGCGTCCGGCTCCCAGCTGACGAAGATCGACAAGGGTCTGCAGGAGCTGATCAAGCTCGGCCTCGTCGAGGACAAGCCGTACAAGATCTTCGGCGCCCAGGCCGAGGGCTGCTCCCCGGTGTCCGCCGCCTTCAAGGCCGGCCACGACGTGGTCCGCCCGCAGAAGCCGAACACCATCGCCAAGTCCCTGGCGATCGGCAACCCGGCCGACGGCCCGTACGTCCTGGACATCGCCCGCCGCACCGGCGGCGCGGTCGAGGACGTCAACGACGAGCAGGTCGTCGAGGCCATCAAGATCCTCGCGCAGTCCGAGGGCATCTTCGCCGAGACCGCGGGCGGCGTGACCGTCGGCGTCACGAAGAAGCTCATCGAGAACGGGCTGCTCGACCCGACGCTGACCACCGTGATCCTCAACACCGGTGACGGCCTCAAGACCCTGGAGGCGGTGGCCGCCGACAGCGGCCAGACCGCCACCATCCGCCCGAGCCTGGACGCGTTCCGCGCCGCCGGCCTGGCCTAGGGGGTATCGGGCGGGTCAGGGCCGGACCCTCGGCCCGCCCGGCCCGCCCGGCACCGCGCCTTGCCGCGTTGTCGTCGGTCGCCGACTTCCCCAAGCTCTCGGCTTCGCTCGAGCAGGGGAGACCCCATCCGCGTCGACTCCCTCCTCCGCCTTGCAATGCACGGCACCAGACGACCCGAGGGTCCGGCCCTGACCCGCCGGACACCCCTCCCCCCCTGTACCCGGAAAGGCAGTAGCGCCATGAGCGTCAACGTCCGCATCCCCACCATCCTGCGCACCTACACGGGCGGCGCCGCCGAGGTCTCCGCCGAGGGTGCGACCCTGGCCGAGGTCATCCAGTCCCTGGAGGCGAACCACCCGGGCATCGCGGCGCGCGTCCTGGACGACCAGGGCAAGCTCCGCCGCTTCGTGAACGTCTACGTCAACGACGACGACGTGCGCTTCGAGGGCGGGCTGGAGGCGGCGACGCCGGACGGTGCGGGCGTCTCGATCATCCCGGCCGTCGCGGGTGGCTGCTGACCGGTTGCCCACGGGCTGCCCACTGGAGCTCCATAAATAGAATTGCCCCCTCCGCTGAAAGCGGAGGGGGCAATTCTGCTTGATTGGGCACGGTAGAGTTGGGGAAGTCCCCTCCGCTGTCTTTGCCCGGCGCATATGAACGGGTCGCGTGAGGGTCGACATCTGGTCAATGTGCGGGTGCGGTTTGGGGCTTTGGCGAGACATGTCGGGCCCGAGTTGCCCTGGAATATGCCAAATTTTCACTTCATTTCAATGTATCTGTGTGTCCAGATTTCTCGTCGGATTGACCTGTTGCAGACAGCATCGGCGCAGATACATTCAGCCTCGGTCGACGCGTTCCGACGCAAGTTATGACCCGGTAACGCGAAGTGCGTTCCCGCGCAAGGGCCAGTAATAGGGGAGTTAGGCATGGCTCAGGGCACCGTCAAGTGGTTCAACGCGGAGAAGGGCTACGGCTTCATCGCGGTCGACGGTGGTGCGGATGTGTTCGTCCACTACAGCGCCATCCAGATGGACGGATACCGCACCCTTGAAGAGGGTCAGCGGGTCGAGTTCGAGATCTCGCAGGGCCAGAAGGGTCCGCAGGCGGACATGGTCAAGCTCGCACTCGGCTGAGTCCCGGAGCGATCGACCACCGACGCGATACGTACGCGCGCACCCGCGTACGCGCATGCACAACGAGGGGCCTGCATCCGAGGAGGGATGCGGGCCCCTCGTGCGTTCCCGACACGCCCTGCGCCACGTCCCCTCTGTTCAAGGGGGCGTTGA
Source organism: Streptomyces sp. NPDC096339 (assembly GCF_044762985.1). Lineage (NCBI taxonomy): Bacteria > Bacillati > Actinomycetota > Actinomycetes > Kitasatosporales > Streptomycetaceae > Streptomyces > Streptomyces sp. NPDC096339. The sequence continues at coordinate 111,656 of NZ_JBIWFI010000004.1, forward strand.
CCGGTGTTGCCCCAAGCCGCTTGCACTCGTGGGGGTCGAGTGCTAATCATTGGCGTTAGCACTCTCCGGTTGAGAGTGCTACTGAACGAGGACCGGGTCGGTGAGGCCCGCAGGGTCCGGCGGGAAGGAACCGCCGGGCACGCAGGCCGTCCGTCGCGGGCGCGGGCGCGGTCCAGGAGCAATCCACCGCTGTCCGGGAGGACCACTTCAGATGGCCAAGATCATTGCGTTCGACGAGGAGGCCCGCCGCGGCCTCGAGCGTGGGATGAACCAGCTCGCCGACGCCGTCAAGGTCACCCTTGGCCCCAAGGGTCGCAACGTCGTCCTTGAGAAGAAGTGGGGCGCCCCCACGATCACCAACGATGGTGTCTCCATCGCCAAGGAGATCGAGCTCGAGGACCCGTACGAGAAGATCGGCGCCGAGCTGGTCAAGGAAGTCGCCAAGAAGACGGACGACGTCGCCGGCGACGGTACGACCACCGCCACCGTCCTCGCCCAGGCGCTCGTCCGCGAGGGCCTGCGCAACGTGGCCGCCGGTGCCAACCCGATGGCCCTCAAGCGCGGTATCGAGAAGGCCGTCGAGGCGGTCTCCGCCGCCCTGCTCGCCCAGGCGAAGGATGTCGAGACCAAGGAGCAGATCGCTTCCACGGCCTCCATCTCCGCCGCCGACACCCAGATCGGCGAGCTCATCGCCGAGGCCATGGACAAGGTCGGCAAGGAAGGCGTCATCACCGTCGAGGAGTCCCAGACCTTCGGTCTGGAGCTGGAGCTCACCGAGGGCATGCGCTTCGACAAGGGCTACATCTCGGCGTACTTCGCCACCGACATGGAGCGCATGGAGTCGTCCCTCGACGACCCGTACATCCTGATCGTCAACTCCAAGATCGGCTCGGTCAAGGACCTGCTGCCGCTCCTGGAGAAGGTCATGCAGTCCGGCAAGCCGCTGCTGATCATCGCCGAGGACGTCGAGGGCGAGGCCCTGTCGACCCTGGTCGTCAACAAGATCCGCGGCACCTTCAAGTCCGTCGCCGTCAAGGCCCCGGGCTTCGGTGACCGCCGCAAGGCCATGCTCGGTGACATCGCCATCCTCACGGGCGGCACGGTCATCTCCGAGGAGGTCGGCCTCAAGCTGGAGAACGCCGGTCTCGACCTGCTCGGCCGCGCCCGCAAGGTCGTCATCACCAAGGACGAGACCACCATCGTCGACGGTGCCGGTGACAGCGACCAGGTCGCCGGTCGCGTGAACCAGATCCGCGCCGAGATCGAGAACTCCGACTCGGACTACGACCGCGAGAAGCTCCAGGAGCGCCTCGCGAAGCTGGCCGGCGGCGTGGCCGTCATCAAGGCCGGTGCCGCGACCGAGGTCGAGCTCAAGGAGCGCAAGCACCGCATCGAGGACGCCGTTCGCAACGCGAAGGCGGCCGTCGAGGAGGGCATCGTCGCCGGTGGTGGCGTGGCCCTGCTGCAGGCCTCCTCGGTCTTCGAGAAGCTGGAGCTCAACGGTGACGAGGCGACCGGCGCCAACGCCGTGAAGCTCGCGCTGGAGGCCCCGCTGAAGCAGATCGCCGTCAACGGTGGTCTCGAGGGCGGCGTCGTCGTCGAGAAGGTGCGCAACCTGGCCGTCGGCCACGGTCTGAACGCCGCGACCGGCGAGTACGTCGACATGATCGCCGAGGGCATCATCGACCCGGCGAAGGTCACCCGCTCCGCGCTGCAGAACGCGGCGTCCATCGCGGCCCTGTTCCTCACCACCGAGGCCGTCATCGCCGACAAGCCCGAGAAGGCCGGCGCCGCTGCCGGCGGCGGCATGCCGGGCGGCGACATGGACTTCTGATCGACCGGGCCGGCCTCCGGCCCTGGCTGATCGGCTGTTCTTCACGTACCGAGGGCGGCACCCCTTCCTGACGGAGGGGGTGCCGCCCTCGGGCGTTTCCGCGGTGGCGGTGACTGTGTCTCTATCGGTGTGGCCCGCTCGGTCATGGTCGTCACCGTCGTCCTCCGGGTGGCGTGCTGCGCCTGAATGCAGTCCGAATGTCTGCTTCGTCCCAGGCTGGCGACGCGGAGGCGCCCGTGCCCGGCCTGTGGGACGGACCACCCGCCGGGGCCCGGCTTTGGTTGACTGGGGGCATGAGCGATCTCTTCGTCAAGATCTGCGGCCTCAAGACCGCGCACGACGTCGACGTGGCCGTCGCGGCCGGCGCCGACGCGGTGGGCTTCGTGTTCGCGCCCGGCAGCCCGCGGACCGTCGACGCCGCCACCGCGCGGGAGCTGGCGGCGCGGGTGCCGGAGGGGGTGCTCACCGTCGGGGTGTTCCGCGGGCAGCCGGTCGAGGAGGTGCGCCGGTTCGCGGAGGAGAGCGGCGTGCGGGGTGTGCAGCTGCACGGCGAGGAGGGCCCGGAGGACTTCGCGGCGCTGCGCGCCGAGGGCCGCACCCTGCTGCGGGCCACCGCCGAGCGCTTGGCGCGCTGCGGGGAGTACGGGGAGGACCTGCTGCTGCTGGACGCCCCCGACCCCGGCTCCGGCAAGCCGTGGAACTGGGGCGCGGCGGACTTCACCGCCCCCGAGGGGCGGTGGGTGCTGGCGGGCGGGCTGAACCCGGGCAACGTACGGGAGGCCGTCGAGGTGACCGGGGCGTGGGGCGTGGACGTGTCCAGTGGCGTCGAGTCCTCGCGGGGGGTGAAGTCCCCGGACCTGATCCGCGCCTTCATCGAGGCGGCGCGGGGCGGGGCCGTCTAGCCGAACCCGCTCGGCCGCTCCGCCTCCAGCCTCGCCGGCGTTTGAGGCGCGGGGTCTGGGGCGGAGCCCCAAGGCGGGTCCGGGCGGAGCCCGGGGAACGGTGGAAGGGCGGGTAGGGGACGGCTCCGCGCAGCGGCACCCCGGGGCGGCCCGCACGCGGCGGCACCCCCGGGGCGGCCCGCACGCGAAGGGCCGTCGGGGCCGGGCGCGCGGCGGGGCACCTCCTCGGGCGTCGAACGTGCAGAGGCAGCGGACGTGCGCGGCGTGGTTGCGTTCGACGCCCTGCGGGGGCGCCCCGCCGCGCACCCGACCCCGCCGGCGCGGGGGTGTCACGGCCCCGCCGCGCACCCGCGTTCGACGCCCTGCGGGGGCGCCCCGCCGCACACTCGACCCCGCCGGCGCGGGGGTGCGAGCGGGTCGGCCCGTCGAGTACGCGCGCCCGGCGCCGGGAGGGGTCAGGGCCTGGCGTAGGGCCGGGTCACGATCTCCATGTTGTGGCCGTCCGGGTCGGCGAAGTACGCGCCGCGCCCGCCGAAGAGGCCGTTGATGCGGCCCGGTTCGGTGTGGTTGGGGTCGGCGTAGTAGGTGACGCCGATCGCGTCCAGCCGGGCGATCATGCCGTCGAACTGCTCGTCGGGCACGAGGAACGCGTAGTGCTGCGGCTGGAGCGGCTCGCCGGCGGGCTGCTGGTAGTAGTCGAGCGTCACGTTGTTGCCGAGGTCGACGGGCAGGAACGGCCCGAAGGGGGCGCTCGGCTTCAGGCCCAGGACGGCGGCGATGAACTCGGCCGACAGTTGCCGGTCGGTGGCGTGGACGACGGTGTGGTTGAGCTGGACCGCGGTGACGGACATGTTGGGGTGGCTCTCCAAGTCTCGGGTTCGGGATCGAGGACATGGAGGGGGCGGCGGGCTCCTGGCCCGCCCGGTGGTCACGCGGAGGCCGGGGGCCTCGCTCGTGTGTGGCCCAAGGCCGACCCGGCAGTCACCGGGCCGACCTTACGCGCTGTCGGGGTCAGTCCGCGAGGCGGAGGGCGAACCTCTCGAAGATGTCGCCCACTTCGATCCAGCCGACCTGCTTGCAGCCCAGATCCTGACCGGCGCCGGAGCAGTTCCATCCCATGACGACCATGCCGTTCAGCTGCCGGGAGTCCTGGTCGTTGACGGTGATCACCGGCCCGCCGCTGTCGCCGGGCCGGGAGATGACGGGGCCGGGGCGGGGGTCCGGGTCGCTGGCGCTGCCCCAGACGAAGGCGCCGTTGTTGACCCAGGTCGCGCTGCCGGAGTACGCGGTGCGGATGTTGCAGGCCACCTTGGTGGTGTAGCCGAGGTGGCAGGTGAAGTCCCCGACGGCCACGTTGCGCACGCCGTTGAGGCGGCGGGTGTAGCCCTGTGCGTCGACGCCGTCCCAGGTGTAGCGGCTCGTCGGCGTCTCGATGAACGCCGAGTCGAGGTCGTCCAGCTTGGCTCCGACCGTGCCGACGCGGAAGCCGCCGGCGGTGAAGACGGTCTCGCCGAGCCCGTAGCAGTGCCCCGCGGTGACGAGCCACTGACGGTTGTCCACCGTGCTGTGGGCCGGGATGCCGCTGGTGCAGTGGGCGAAGGGGCCGTTCGCGGGTCCGAGCGCGGCCCCCGCGTAGAACGGTGCCCGGTCGTCCCAGCGGCTCAGCGGCACCGAGCGGGTCGACTGGCGGACGCGGATGGGAGTGGTCCGGGTCGCCGCGAGTTCCTGTGCGACGGCGGGCCCGGCGAGGTACTTCTGCGCGGCCTTCGCGTCGTCGACGTTGAGTTCGATCGCGCCGCCGTCGACGGTGCTCCCCGCCATGTCGATCTTGAAGGGGAGGTCCTTGCGGCTGCGGAAGGTGTTGATCTCCTTGCGCAGTTGCTGGAGCGTCTTCGCGCTCTTGCGTACGTTCAGCAGCTTCGTGTCGGCCTTCGGGTTGGCCTTGCGTACCGCGTCGAGGAAGGCCGCGCCCCGGGTCGTGTCGGTGAGGTAGACGTTCACCGAGCGGTAGTCGGGGGCCATCTCGACCTGCGTGTACACGTCCGCGTAAGCGGAGCGTCCGGCCCGGGCCGCGGCGTCGGCCACGACTCTGAGCGGTTCCAGCACCTCGCCCTGCTGTTGCGGCGTCATGGCCGCCACGGCATCGGCGGTCAGGGGCCCGGGCGCCCCCGCTTCGGCGGTCGCCGTCGCACCGAGCGGGAGGACGGCCAGCACGGTGGCGAGCGCGAGCGAACGCCAAGCAGCCTTGTTCATGCATCTCCTCGGGTGATTACTGTGCGTGTGCGGTGTGTACGCAGCGTGAACGTAGTGATCGCCCGAAATGCCCGGCAAGGGCGCACGGCGGCCCTCGGGGGGCGCGCAGGGGGCGTGCGCCCGGCCCGGGTCAGGCGCCGGCAGGTCCGCCCGAGGAGGCGGAACCGTCCTGCTCGACCGACTCCACGAGCGTGTCCGTCGCCCGCAGGGCCTCCACCTGCCCGGGGGAGAGCGGGGCGGCGAAGCCGTTCATAACGGTGCGGAAGACGTGGACCGGGGTGATCCCGTAGGCCCGCGCGACGGCGCCGGGGTCGAGGCCGCGCCGCACGGTGACGATGTACGTGGGATGGTCGGCAGCCGCCGAGGCCGCCGCCGGCCGTGGTGTGGGTGCGGGTTCGGGAGTGGCGGCGGCGTGGGCGGGCGGGGTGGCCGCGGCGGCCAGTACGAGGACGAGCGCGGGCAGCAGTGCTCGGTGCGGGCTCGGGGGGTTGCTCATGCGGCGAGGCCACCACCTGCGGCGGGGCCGGTCAACGAGCCCCGCGGGTGCGGAAGGCCGTACGGGTGATCGGTCGGGCGGGGGGCTGCGGTTCACACCGTGCCGGGGCGGCACCCGATGGGAAGGTGGGGCCGCGCCGCTGAGGGAGGCGGCTCGCCCGTGTCGACCCTCAACCCCGTCAGGGAGTTCCGTACATGCGCTTGCTCGCCCGTCTGGCCACCGCCGCCCTCCTCGCCGTGCCCCCGATCGCGGCCGGCACGGCCTCCGCCGTCGCCCCGGAGCCGCCCCCGGCGCCGCTGTTCACGGCGGCCGATCCGGTGCCGGGCCGGTACATCGTGACCCTGGAGGAGGGCCGGGACGCGGCGGAGGTCGCGCAGGCGCTGGGCCTGGAGCCGTCGTTCGTCTACACGTCGGCGATGACCGGCTTCGCGGTACCGCTGACCGCGAGCGAGCTGACGGTTGTCCGGGGCAGCGCCGGGGTGAAGTCGGTCGAGGAGGACGCCTCGGTCTACGTGCCGATGCCGACCGGTGCGGGGGAGACGCGGGCACCGGCGCATTCCTGGGGGCTGGACCGGATCGACCAGCGGAACCTGCCGCTGGACGACGGCTTCACCACCGTTGGTGACGGCGCCGGGGTGACCGCCTACATCCTCGACAGCGGCATCGACTACGCGCACGCGGAGTTCGGCGGCCGGGCCGCCTTCGGCTTCGACGCCGTCGGCGACGGCCGCCAGGGCCAGGACTGCTCCGGCCACGGCACGCACGTCGCGGGCACGGTCGCCGGTGCGACCTTCGGGGTGGCGCCCAAGGCGAACCTGGTGAGCGTCCGCGTGCTCGGGTGCGACGGTTCCGGCTCGTGGTCGGGGGTCCTCGCGGGCCTGGACTGGGTCGCGAAGAACGCCCGCCGGCCGGCCGTGCTGAACGGCTCCCTGGGCGGGGACCGCTCGACCACGGTGAACAGCGCCGCGACCGCCCTGGCGGAGGCGGGCGTGCTGCCGGTGTTCGCGGCGGGCAACTCCTCGGTCGACGCGTGCAGCTTCTCGCCCGCGTCCGCCGAGGGCGTGGTCGCGGTTGGCGCGTCCAACCAGTCGGACGAGCAGACCGGCTTCTCCGACTACGGCCCGTGCGTCACCCTCTACGCCCCCGGCCAGGCCATCGTCTCGGCGAGGCTCGGTGGCGGCAGCGTGGCCCTCAACGGCACGTCGATGGCCTCGCCGCACGCTGCCGGGGTGGCCGCCCTCTACAAGCAGGCCCACCCGGACGCGGCCCCGGCGGAGGTCAAGGCCTGGCTGGCGGACGTGTCCACGAAGAACGTCCTGACGGGCGTTGAGCCGGGCACCGCGAACCGGTTGCTGTTCACGGGTGGGTTGTGACGGGTCAGAGCGCGGAGATGAAGGTCGCCCAGGCCGATGCGTTGAACGCGATGTGCGGGCCGTTCGGGACCTTGGAGTCCCGGACGGGGACGATGTCGGCGTGTCCGTCGGCGACTTCGAGGCAGTCGCCGCCGCTGCCGCCGCTGTAACTGGACTTGTGCCAGTTGGCCATCGACAGGTCGTACTCAGGCGTGCTGATCATGTTCGTAATCCTCCGCCACCGATTCGATCAGGGCCAGCGACTTGCGCGGTGACAACGCGTTGGCCGTGAGGAGATCGTAGGCCAGGGTGTGCCGGGTGACGGTGGCCGGATCGTCGAACAGCTGCCCCGTTCCCATGCCTTGGACGTAGGCGAGCGGGGGAGCGTCCTCGAAGGACATCAGCTTGAGGGGCCCTTCTAGTGCGGCGTGGGCACCCTCGCTGAACGGGAGTACTTGCACGATGGCCCTCCGGGCGCGGACAAGAGCCGCGATACGGCGCAGGGCCTTGGCCATCACCGCCCCGCTGCCCACCTCCCGACGCAGCACCGCCTCGTCCAGCACGCACCACAACAGGGGCGTTGTTGGATCGGCGAGCAGCGAGGCGCGCGCCAGCCGGGCCTCGGTCAGTTGGTCGATGGCTTCCTGCGGTGCGGTGGGCTGGTAGGCGTGGAACACTTCCCGGGCATACGCCTCCGTTTGGAGTAGCCCTGGGATCAGGAGGGGTGCGTACTCCCGAATGGCAGTCGCCAGCGCCTCCGCTTCAGCCGCAGCGGCAAAGTGATCGGGGTACTTGGACTTGGCCGCCGCCCCGCAGTTGCGGGTGAAGAAGCCGTCCGTCCCGAGGATCTCGTCGATCTGCCGGGCGAAGTCGATGTGCATCCGGCGGGTGCCCGCCTCCAGTTGGCCGATGAAGGAGCCGCTCACGAAGAGCGGTTCGCCGAGCTCGGTCTGGCTCTTGCCCGCGCGTTCGCGCGCCACGCGGAGTTCGGCGCCCAGTAGGGCGCGGGGTGAGGAGGAGGGGTCGAGGTTCTTTCCTGGCATGGCAACTCCCTGGCCAACACGCACCGTTGTTGCGGTGTCCGCATTGAAAGGCTAGCGAGCCGGTCGCCACGCTGTGTGTCGAAGTCGGATACGCAGAGTAGAAAGGTGACATGTCATGGTGCTCTCCCCACAGGAGCGCATGCGGGCGGCCGAGGAGGCTGTCCGGCAGCTGAAGGAGTCCCTGGCCGGAGTGGGGGTGGTGTTCCCCTCCCTCGACGTGGAGCGGGTCTCCGCCGCCGGTACCTACGGCCTGCCTCTGGTCGACCTTGGCCGCTGCAACCTGGACACCGCGCTCCGGCTGGCAGCCGTACTCCACGAGAGGGCGCACCCGTGAGCGAGGCGGTGGAGTGGGGCTTCGAACTCGGTTGGAGGCTGCACGCGCTGGAGGCGGCCCTGGCCGGCGGGGCGTGGCGGCGTGGGGGTACGGGGCTCTCCGTACGGGTGCGGTGCGACGGCGGCGGGCTTTGGACGGCCGTCGGGGACGACGGGGAGCGGCGGGAGGCGCGTACGGCGGAGACGGCGGACGAGGCGACGGCGCTCGTGCAGGAGGCCTTCGGGTTGAAGGCGTGGCGGCCGCAGCCGCCTCCGCCGCCGGGGTGGCAGCGGTTCACGCTGCTGCACTGTCCGGTGGGGGAGTGCCCGGAGTTCGAGGACGCCCGTTACGAGGGGCTCAAGGCGCGCCCGCCGCAGGGGTGTTCGGTCGAGGAGGTCGGCGGGTACTTCGGGCTGCGCTGCGAGCGGCCGGGGGCGCGGCTGCTGGAGGCGGTCGCCGAGACCGTACGGGAGATCCGCGAGGAGCACGGGCTGCTCATGAACGACCTGGGCGTCGAGAAGCTTTGGGAGTGGTCGGCGGACGGTACCGACGGTTGGGGCGCGGAGATCGTCGGGCAGTTGCTGCTGATGGCGGCCGAGCGGGGGCCGAAGGTCGGCTACGGTGCCGATGACCTGGTGCGGTTCCTGCGGTGTACCGGCGGCGGCTGAAGGTTCACTTCTTGGTGATGGATTCGCCGTCGTGGGTGCCACCGATGCAGGTCCACAAGGCGGTGGCGGAGTCGTAGTGCAGCGTCCCCTTCTGCCTCACGCATTCCGGTCCCGTGACGGTCGGGGCGTTGGCCTGTGCGGCGGGGGCCGCGGAGCCGAGGACGGCCAGGACGAGGGCGGCGGTGAACCCGAGGATTCGTCTGCGCATGGGGGCTCTCCTCTCGGCACCAGCTTCGCCCCGCGCCGCGTCGGGCGCACCCTGGCGCGGAGCCGGCATGGGGCCGTACTCCAGAGGCGGGAGCAGCGATCAGGGGGCAGGCTGGTGTCATGGCGAATACGCCTGAGGTGACCGTGGGAGCGCCTGACGGCCTCGGCTTGCGCAAGGTTCAGATCGCCGGCAAGACCGTGGGCAAGGCCTGGTCTCCCAGGGAACTCCGAAAGTATCTGGATCGTGCCGGTGTGGAACCCGGGCACGACATCCATTGGTTCGGCGGCGACAGCACTGTCTGGCCGGACGGCAGGGGGTGGCGGCGACGAACGATCGGCTGTCTCATGTTCGCCGGCCTCCTCGCGACGTCCTGTCCGCTCTTCTGGATCGGAATTTCGGACAGCGGGGATGCCCTGACCTACGGCGGACGCATTGCCGGATTCACCGTGCTCGTGGCATCCGTGGTCGAAGTGTTCGCCGCGGTCGCCTGTGTCGACTACTGGGGTAAGCGGCGATGGCGTTACTCAGGGGTGGTCGTTCTCGCCGGAGTCGTGATCGCTTTCCTCTGCGGTGTCACCCTCCTCCTGCTGCAAATCGGCGAGCGCTCCACCCGCTACAGGCTGATCGGGATGGCCCTGACCCTCGCCTCTTCGCTGGCCTTGGTGGAACTCGCCAAAGCCCGGGCGTGGAAGGGGCTTCGCAACCCTACGAAGATCGCGATCGGGGCGGTCGTCTCCACGATTCTCGCTGGCGCCAACCTGGCGTATTCGCAGATCTACGTCCCTTATGTGAAAACCCCACTGGTGGAGAGCGGGGCGGAGTTCAGGGAGTCGAATCTGGAAAAGAGAGAGGGGCCGTTGTACGTGACGGTTCATCTGTACGTGAAGAACGCGGGAGAGGTCCCCGTCTACGTCCTCGACAGCCAGTACTGGATCCACGGAGTGCCCGCGAGTAGTCGCTCCGATGTCAAGGTGGAAAAAGACGACCTGATCTACGATGGCGCGTTCGTCAAGCCGGTGGGCCGCGTGCTGAATCCAGGGGAGGAAATCGCGCAGGATTCAGTCGTTGAGATCGATGATCCCGAGAGTCGCAAGTTCGAAGCGATCAGGGCGCAGACCGAGGTGTACGTGATCAGGAAGGACAGAATGAAGATGTCGTCTGAGTACGAGCGTTCCGGGGTTGGGGGCAGGGCTCTCGAGGAGGTGGCCAAGAAGGAAGACATCCCCGCCGGTACGAAATACATGTATCGATCCGACATCTCGAACAGCAGTGAAATCCTGAACGTGACCCGAGGGCGTCTGCGTATAACGGTGTTCAGGGTATCCATGGGTCGGTGGTCGAATATAGTCGTGGATGTGTCACCTCCGGGTGACCGAGTGAAATTTGATCCCCTGCATCCCTTGGGGGATCTCTTGCAGAGCGAAAAGCTCCGTGCCCGATACGGCCTCTCGGCGGTGCGCGGCTCCACGACGGAGATGCCCTACCGGGAGCTCTTGGAGAAGGCCCGGGCCGTCCAGAAGACGGCCGAGCCGCCCAAGTGATGGCTCGACTTCAGCGCAGAGCGAGCAGCATCACGTCACGGAGGTCCGTGCCCGGACCCAGCGGTTGGGCCTCGGCGACCTTGCGGTAGCCCCAGGCGCGGTAGGCGGCCGGGGCGGCCCCGCTCGCCGGGTGGACGTTCAGCAGGACCCGCTCGCGCTCGGCGGGGAGGGTGTCGAGCAGCGCGGTGTGCAGGCGGCGGGCGACGCCGCGGCCGCGCCATGGTCCGCGTACGGCCAGTTCCATGAGGGCGAAGGTGCGGTGTCCGTCCTCGCGCCGCATGTCGTCGGGGACGGGAGTGGTCAGCTCGTTCCACCACACCGCGTCGGGGGCGAGCGCGAAGCCGTACGCCATGCCGACCGGCTCGCCGTCCTCGGTGCGGGCCAGGGTGGCGAGGAAGCCGGGCCTGGCGGCCTGTACGGGGAAGCGGTGGAAGGCGGCTGCGACGTCCTCCTCGGTCTCGTCGTAGGGGGGTTCGGCGAAGGCTTCGGCGTAGATCAGCCTGAAGGCGTCCGCGGCCCGGATCGCGGTCGGCCCGTCCATGGGCTCGATTGAGAGGGTCATGTCCACAAGCTGTCATGGTCGACGGGCCGGAGTCGCGCGAGTATCCGCATAGTGTGGGTCGGGATTTGGGGGGATCGTGGACGGCGGAGTGCCTTTCTGGAAGCGGCTGTTGGGGAGTGCGTGGCCGGCGGTCACGGCGGCGCTCGGCGCGGTCGCGCTGCTGTACTTCGTGCTGTTCCTGAAGCTCGCGTTCGCCGACATGGACGGCAACAAGTGCGGCGGCGGCACGGACTGCCCGCGCGGCATGGGCGCGTTGATGCTCTCCGCCCTGCTGCTCGGCCTTCTCGCGGTGGGGTCGTCGCTGCTGCTCCGGAAGGTGGCGCCGCTCACCCGGTCCTGTCTGACCGGGGTCCTGGCCGCGGTGCTGGCACTGGTCGCGCTGTGGCCGGGCTGGCTCGGGTTCGAGTGGATGCGCGGCCCGCAGATGTACATGTCGGGGTGGCAGGCCCCCGACAAGCCGTCCTCGGTGAAGCCGGTCGGTGTCTGGGCGGTGGAGCGGTGGCCGGTGATGGTGCGGGCGCGTACGGACGGGCTCGTCTCCTTCAACGGCGAGGGCCGTCACGGCTGGCGGCTGGGCGCGCCCGAGCGGATGTCGGTGTGCGCGCTGAGCCGGACCACGCCCTCGGACATCGGGGTGGTCGCCTACGACCGGGGCGAGGGCTGCGGGGCGCGGGTCGAGGCGGTGGAGCTGACGTCCGGCAAGAGGCTGTGGGGCAGGGACACCGTGGGGGCCGGGGTGGCCGCGGTGGGCGGCACGGCCGTGGTGGCGGACAAGACCCTCGGAGTGATCGGCCTCGACCTGCGCGGGGGCGGGGAGCTGTGGCGGGCCGGTGTACCGGGCGAGTGCGCGGTCCGGGTCGTCGACGGGGCCGGGGAGCGGGTCCTGTACGTGGAGGAGTGCGGGCGGTCGGCCCGGGTCACGGCCGTCGACTCCCGTACGGGGGCCCGCGTCTGGCAGACGGCGCTGCCGGTGGAGAGCGGGCTGAGCGAGGTCCGGGTGCTGTCGGCGCAGCCGCTCGCGCTCCGGGTGAAGGAGTCGGCCGAGCGCGGCACGGACGGGGTGCTGCTCTTCGACGGGGAGGGGCGTACGCGGGGTTCCGTACCGGTGGCCGGGGCGGAGGAGGAGCTGCTGCTGTCGTCGGGGTCGCCGGAGCCGCTGGTCAGCGGGGAGCTGCTGGTCGTGCCGGTGAGGGACGGGAAGAAGGCGGGGGTGTCCGCGTACTCCCTCACCGACGGGCACCGCGCCTGGCACACCGGCTTCGGCCGGGAGCGGGTCCTGGGCCTGGGGCGGGCGCGGGGTGCGGGTGAGGTCGCCGTGGTGACCTCGGAGCACCCGTGGACGTACCTCACCCGCCTGGACCTGGGCGGCGGCGGGCGCCGCGAGGAGTCGACGGTGCTGCGGGAGGTGCCGCTGAGCCAGAGGTTCGCCTTCTGGCCGGGGCCGCCGGGCAGCTACGTCTTCGTGAACCTGGGGGCGTACGACTCGGAGCAGTTGCCGCCGACGTTCGAGGTGCTGCCGGTGTGGGGCTGGTGACGGGAGCGGGGCGCGCTCGGGCGCGGTACCAGGCGGCGAAGTCCTTCAGTGCTTGCGTGTCGAGGCTGATCCCGACGGGTGAGGGGATCGTCAGCCTGGAGCCGTACGCGAACGCGGGGCCCTGGCGGCACCTCCCGCCCTTGCTCCGGATGGAGCGATTCGGCCGAACGGCCGGGGGTCAACCCGATCGGGTGGGGGGCTGGGTCCGGGCCCGGGACCGGTCGTGGAACCAGGCGGCCGTTCCCACCAGGGCCGCGACGCCGACCCCGTACAGGGGCAGCCACAGGGTGGTCGTGGCCGCCAGGCAGTCGGCGACGGCCTCGCGGGCGTGGGTCTGCTGGGTGAAGGCCAGGGCCGCGGGGTCGCTGCCGGCCAGGTTCCCGAGGGCGGCCTCCGTCTGGACGGCCTGGTACCGGCCCAGCAGCGCGCACTGGGCGCGGGTGCCCGGCATGGGGAACAGCCAGGCGCGGCGTTGCAGCAGGGGCGCGAGGGCGATGGCCACGCACAGGCCGACGACCAGCGCGTAGGCGATCAGGCCGCGCATGTAGGCGGAGCGGAGGTCCGGGCTCCACCGTGCCCGGCGCTGGAAGGCGCACATCACGGCGAGGAGCGTCACCCCGATGAACGTGGCGAACCACTGCCACGAACCCTGGGCGAGCGCGAAGGTCAGCACCGCGGCGAGTCCGATGCCGATGACCCCGGGGGCCGGAAGGTCACTGCCCGCATCGGCTGCGGCGCTCGCCCGGCTCGGGGTCATTCGGGTGCTGGGATCACTCACGGGCCTCTCCCTGGCCGGGGAGCCCTCAGCATCCGCCGCGGGGCACCTCGGGTCGGGGCGCCATGCCGTACGGCCCCGGCGCCCCGCCCGGATGGCCCGCGGGGACGTCGTCCGTGCGGAGGCGGGCGTGGAGGTGTTCGTCGTGCCAGCCGTCCGCGTGGAGGAGGGCGCCGCGCATGGTGCCCTCCAGGGGGAAGCCGGCCTTGGTGGCGACGGCGCAGGAGGCGGGGTTGTGTACGGAGTGGGTGATGCGCAGGCGTTGCAGGCCGAGGTCCTCGAAGGCCCAGCGGGTGATGCGGGCCGTGGCCGCGACGGCGGCGCCGGTGCCGCGGCCCGCGGGGAGCAGCCAGTAGACGATCTCGCCGCTGCCGCCCCGCAGGTCGAGGTCGCCGATGCCGATGAGGCCGAGGGCCGGGGCTTCGGCGGCGGCCGGTGCGATGGCCCAGATCGCGGCCTCCTCCGCCTGCCAACGGTCGCGGAGGCGCACGATGTGCGCCTCGGCCTCGGCGGGGGTGCGGCGGGCCGGGCGGTTCCAGTGGCGGATGTCCGGGTCCTCGTACGACGCGAGCAGGGAGGGCGCGTCGGGCGCCTGCCACGGGCGGAGGCGCATCCCGCCGGGGAGGGGGAACTAGGGCTGGGGGAGTGCGGCCATCCGGCCGGCGGGGACCACCGGAGGTATGTCGTTGATCATGGTCGCATCATGCGGGATCCGCGCCGCCGGCGTTCTGCGTCGTGGCCTGGGTGAGGCCGTCCGCGATCCGGCTCAGGACCTGGAGGGCTTCGGTCTGCTGGTCGGGGGTCAGGCGGTCGGCGACGCTGCTTTCGAGTTCGGCCCAGATGTTCTCGACCTCGCGGCGCAGGGCGAGGCTGGCGGCGGTGGGTTCGATGATCGTGGCGCGCTTGTCGGTGGGGCTGGGGCTGCGGCGGACGAAGCCGGCGTGTTCGAGGCGCCTGATGGTGCGGGTCATGGTGGCGGCGTCGGATCCGAGGAGGCGCACGAGGTCGGTCTGGCGCTGCGGGCCGCGGTCCCACAGCTGCATCATGACCAGCTCCTGACCGGTGTGGAGGCCGACGCGGCGCAGCAGTTGCTGGGCGAGCATGCGGTGCAGGCGGGCCACGCGGAAGATCGCGTGGGACAGGGGGCCGGCCAGGACGGAGGGCGGCAGCGACTGCGCGGCCGCGGGGTCGGTGGCCGGGTCGGTGGCTGGGGCGACTGCCGGGTCGGAGGCCGGGTCGGTGGCTGCCCGGTTGCCGTCGGTCGTGGCCTTGGGCTCGCTCATGGGTCCCTCGCTGCGGTGTGTAACTGCTCGAACAGAGATCAGCCTATCGCGACGGGGGCGGGTGGAGCCCGGGCGTATGAGGCCGTGTTGCAGCACCTTGCTCTAGCTGGTGTGGTGCAGGTCACGCGTCCTCGGGAATGGGGTGGGCGCATTTACTTGTTCGGACAGTTAACTCCGCATCGAGCGGCAGCACCTGCGAAGACAAGGAACGCGATCATGCCGACGGCATTCGACTCTTACGACCTCGCCGGGAAGCGCCTGGCCAACCGCATCGCCATGGCCCCGATGACCCGCGGCCGCGCCCTCACTCCCGGCGCGACGGCCACGGACCTCATGGCCACCTACTACGCCCAGCGCGCGAGCGCCGGCCTGATCATCACCGAGGGCATCCAGCCCTCCGTGGTCGGCCAGGGCTACACCGACACCCCGGGCCTGCACTCCGCGGAGCAGGTCGAGGCCTGGCGCCCGGTGACCGACGCCGTGCACCGTGAGGGCGGCGTGATCTTCGCGCAGCTGATGCACACCGGCCGGATCGGCCACCCCAGCCTGCTGCCGGACGGCCTGGTGCCCGTCGCCCCGTCCGCGGTGGCCGCGAAGGGCACGGTCTACACCCACCAGGGACCGGCCGAGCTGCCCATGCCCAAGGAGCTGACCGAGGACGAGATCGCCCGGACCATCGAGGACTACGCCGCCGCGGCCCGGAACGCCGTGGCCGCCGGCTTCGACGGGGTGGAGCTGCACGGGGCGAACGGCTACCTGATCCACCAGTTCCTCGCCCCCGGCTCCAACCTGCGCACCGACGGCTGGGGCGGCTCGGTCAAGGGCCGGATCCGCTTCGCGGTGGAGGTGGCGACCGCGGTGGCCGAGGCCATCGGCGGGGACCGGGTGGGCTTCCGCATCTCGCCGGGGAACACGTACAACGACATCGCCGAGGGGGAGGACCTGGAGGAGACCTACAGCGCCCTGCTGGCGCGGCTGGAACCGCTGGGTCTGGCCTACCTGCACCAGCTGGAGGCCGAGGGGCGGCGCGACCTGGCCCTGCGGCTGCGCAAGCAGTGGCCCGGCACGTTCGTCCTCAACCCGTTCACCGGCGCGGAGCCGACCGGGCGGGAGCAGCTGGAGCTGGTCGAGGACGGCACGGCCGACCTGATCGCCTACGGCGTGCTGTTCCTGGCCAACCCGGACCTCCCGGCCCGCCTCGCGGCCGGAGGCCCGTACAACACCCCGGACCCCAGCGCCTTCTACGGCGGCGACCACCGCGGATACACGGACTACCCGGCCCTCGGGTGAGTCCGGTTCTTGCCGGTGCGGCCCGATCGGATGCTCGAACAGCCAATCAGGCCGCCGGAGGTCACGCCGGTACCGGCTGCTTCGCCGGTTCCGGCGCGGTGGCCGGGGCGGCGGGCTCCGGGCCGGTGTTCAGTTCGGCCAGCATCTGCTTCGTGAAGCCGAAGAAGAACGTGGCGGCGAAGCCCACCAGGTAGCCGACCGCCAGCCCGCCCGCGTAGATGGCGACGGTGACGCCCATGCCGGACTCGCCGTCCAGGAGCGGGAAGAGGGCCCAGCCCGAGGGGCCGATGGCGGTGGAGCCGAAGGCCACGCCGAGCTGGTTGAACAGGCCCACGAAGGCCCCGCCCGCCGCGCCGCCGATGCAGGCGGTGACGAAGGGTCGGCCCAGCGGGAGGGAGACGCCGTAGATCAGGGGCTCGCCGACGCCCAGGAAACCGGCCGGCAGCGCCGACTTGATGGTGGCGCGGAGCGAGCCGTTGCGCGGCAGCCGGCAGTAGACGGCGATGGCCGCACCGACCTGGCCCGCGCCCGCCATGGCGAGGATGGGCAGCAGGACGGTGTAGCCGGACTGCTCGATGAGGGTGGTGTGGATCGGGATCAGGGCCTGGTGCAGGCCCAGCATGACCAGGGGGAGGAAGAGCCCGCCCAGGACCAGGCCCGCGAAGGCGCCGCCGATGGCGAGCAGCCGGTCGGCGAAGGTGCCGATGGCGGCGGAGGCCTCGCCGGCGATGAACATCAGGCCGAAGAGGGTGACCAGGCCCGAGATCAGCACCGTGAGGGTGGGGGTGACCAGGACGTCCAGGGTCTCCGGCACCCAGCGCCGGCACCACTTCTCGACCTGGACCGCGAGGAGGGCTGCGGCCAGGGCGCCGAGCACGCCGCCCTGGCCCGGCCGGAGTTCATGCCCGAAGGCGGTGATCTTCGCGACCCCGGGGAAGACGATGATGGCGGCGACCGCACCGCCCAGGACGGGCGTACCGCCGAACTCCTTGGCCGTGTTGTGGCCGACGAACACCGCGATCAGCGACATGAATCCGGACGCGATCGCGGCGAGCGCCGGGACCAGGGCCGGCAGCCATCCGAGGTTGGTGAGCACGCCGTTCAGCCCCGCGATCACACCGCAGCCGATCAGGGCCGGGATCAACGGGACGAAGATGTTCGCGATGCGGCGCAGGAACAGCTTGAAGGGCGTGGCGTTGCGGGCCTTCCGGGCTTCCCTGAGGGCCGCGCCCTGGGCCTTCAGGTCGTCCGCCGTGACCGGGGGGTGGTGGGCGGCGGCGATCGCCGAGCGGCCCTGCTCCACCAGGGCCTCGAACTCCGGGGTCACCCGGGCGACGGCGCCCGGGCCGAGCACGATCTGGTACGTGTCGTCCTCGACCACCCCCATCACCGCGGGCAGGGCCTTCAGCGCCTCGTCGTCGACGAGGGAGCGGTCGCGCAGGGCGATGCGCAGGCGGGTCATGCAGTGCGCGATCGAGGTGATGTTGTCCGGGCCGCCGACCAGGGGGAGGATCGCGGCGGCCGTGGCGCGGTGCTTGTCGGCGGGCGGCTTGGCGGGCGGCTTGGCGGATGTCTTGGAGGGCGGCTCGGCGGGTGGCGTGGTGGGCCCGGTGGGTTCGTTGGGCTCGGTGGGCATCGTGGGGGTCGCCTTGCTCTCGGGGGGCGTGGGGGTGCGTCGGTGTGCCGGGGGCGTCGGTCGTTGTCGGTCTGCGCCTGTCAGCGGGGTTCGTGGGCGGCGGCCAGGGCGGCGCGGAGGTGGCCCCGGGAGGCGGCGAGGAGTTCGGCGGCCGCGTCGCCGTCGACCCCGCCGAGGATGACGAGGACGGCGTTCTTCACCTCGCCGCCGGTGGCGGTCAGCGCGGCCTCGATCTGCTCGTCGGGAGCGCCGGTGGCAAGGGACACGATGCGGCGGGCGCGGGCGCGCAGCTTCTCGTTCGACGAGCGCATGTCGACCATGAGGTTCCCGTAGGTCTTGCCCAGGCGGATCATGGTGATCGTCGAGATGAGGTTGAGCACGAGCTTCTGCGCGGTGCCCGCCTTCAGGCGGGTGGAGCCGGTGAGCAGTTCGGGGCCGACGACCACCTCGATGCCGTGCTCGGCGGCGGCCGCGAGCGCGGAGCCGGCGTTGCAGGAGAGCCCGACCGTGAGCGCTCCGCGCGTACGGGCGGCCTCGACGGCGCCGATCGCGTACGGGGTGCGGCCGGAGGCGGAGATGCCGACGACGGTGTCGTCCGGGCCGATGGCGAGCGCGGCGAGGTCCGCAGCGGCCAACTCGGCCGAGTCCTCGGCGCCTTCGACGGCCTTCACCATCGCCGTGGGGCCGCCCGCGATCAGGCCGACGACCTCGGCCGGGTCGGTGTTGAAGGTGGGCGGGCACTCGCTGGCGTCCAGCACGCCCATCCGGCCGGCGGTGCCGGCGCCCGCGTAGACGAGCCGGCCGCCGCGTGCCATGCGTACGGCGATGGCGTCGACGGCCGCGGCGATCTGCGGCAGTTGCGCGGCGACGGCGGCCGGGACGGTGGCGTCCTCGGCGTTCATGGTGCGGGCGATGTCGAGGGTGGACAGCCGGTCGATTTCGGCGAGTTCGGGACGGAAGGCCTCGGTGGTGAGGGTGGCGAGCTGGGCGCGGAGTTCGGCGTAGGCGGTCATGGGCGGCTCCTACCGGGTGGAGTGACGGTGTGCAAGGGCCTCGTACGAGGCCGCGAGCGCGGGCGCGGCCCGCTCGTACGTCCGCTGCGCGACGGCGACGAACAGGCAGTCGACGACGAGGAGCTGACTGGTGCGGCTGGACATGGCGGCCGGGCGCAGCGCGGTCTCGCGGGCGGCGGAGGTGGCGAGGACGTGGTCGGCGTAGTGGGTGACGGGCGCGTTCGGGCGGCCGGTGAGGGCGATGGTGGTGGCGCCGCGCTCGAAGGCGGTGCGCAGCGGCTCGATCACGTCGCCCGTGGAGCCGGAGTGGGTGATGGCGACGGCCACGTCGCCGGGTCGCAGCTGGACGGCGTTGGTGACGGCGAGGTGGGGGTCGCTGTGGGCGTGTGCGATCAGGCCGATGCGCAGCAGCTTCTGGGCGAGGTCCTGGCCGACGAGCGCGGAGGTGCCGATGCCGTAGACGTCGATGCGGCGGGCGGCCGCGAGGGCGGCGACGGCGGCGGAGAGCCGGGTGAGGTCGAGGCCGGCGGCGGTGTCGGCGAGGGTCTGCGCCTCCTCGTGCGCGAGCTTGGCGACGACGTCGGCGAGGGGGTCGTCGACGGCTATGTCGATGGTGACGGCGGGGGCCGCGCCGGACTCCTGCCGCGCGGCCAGGGCGGCGAGGGCGAGGCGCAGGTCGCGGTAGCCGGGGTAGCCGAGGAGGCGGGCGGTGCGGACGACGGTGGCCTCGCTGGTCCCGGTGCGTTCGGCGAGGGCGGTGACGGTGAGCGCGGCGCATTCGGCGGGATCGGCGGCCACGGCTTCGGCGACGGCCCGCACGGACCGTGTCATGGACGGCGCGAGACTCCGCACCCGCGCCCGCAGGGCCGGGGCCGGCGAAGCCGGCGGGGGCGGCGGGGGCGGGGCGGTCTCGGCTGTGCCGGGCCGGGCGGTGGCCGTGCCGGTGGTGTCGGGCCTGAGCGGGCCCCGAGCGGTTGTCCTGGCTGACGCGGTCGCGGGTTCGGACCGGGGCGGCGCCGGGGTGAAGGTTTCCTTCGGCTTCCTGCTCACGCGTGAAATCTATTTTCAGGGACAGGGTGGGGCAAGCCGCCACAAGTCATCCGCGAGAGGGCCTTCGCCACGGGCTTGTCACGGGGCCACAATGAGCGCATGGACCACGCGACCCCACTGGAACAGGCGCTGCATGTCGCCCGTGCACTCGTGCTCGCCGATCTCGCCGCCGGCGAGGTCGCCGATGCCGATGTCGTCTCCCTCGTCGAGGACTCGGTCACGCACCGCCGGTGGTGGGTGGAGCAGTGGCCGGAGGGGGTCGACTACCTCGCCGGACTCGTCGCCCAGGACGTGCAGGACGCACTGCTGGAGAAGTACGGCCGCTGGCCGCTGTGCCCGGTCTGTACGCACGGCGACCCGCACGCGCTGGACGTGGAACCGGAGCTGGGACCCGACCCGCACTGGGTGTGCTCGGAGGCGGGCGTGAGGGTGGCGTCCGTCGGCGCCCTCGGGCCGGTCTTCCACCCGGGCCGGTGAGCCGCCGGTGACGGTGTACATCGACCCGCCGACCTGGCCGGGTCATGGCCGCATGTGGTCGCACCTGGTCAGCGACGTCTCGTACGAGGAACTGCACGCCTTCGCGGCGTCCATCGGCTGCCCGCCCCGCGCCTTCGAGCGGGACCACTACGACGTGCCCTCGCACCGCTACGCGGACGCGGTCGCCGCGGGCGCGGTGGAGATCGGCAGCAAGGAACTGGTCCGCCGGATCACCCAGGCCGGCCTGCGCCGCCCCAAGGGCCGCCCGGCCTAGCCGGGTGGGAGGCTCGTCACTGGCGGGGACGAGGGCGGGGCCGGGGACGAGGGCGGGGCCGGGGATGACGGACGGGCCGACGGCTCAGGGACTCCGTTGGGCTGCGCCTCCGCCGGGAGCGACCACACGTGCTCCGGAGTCACGATCTTCGTGACCGTGTTGCCGATGAGGGAGCTCAGGTTGCCGTACTTCCCGTCGATGTCGGAGTTGACCACGATCACCAGGGTGGCCCGGGCCTGCGGGAGCCGGGCGGCGATGGTCTCGTAGCCGGGCAGCTCGCCGTTGTGGCCGATCCAGCCGTCGATGTCGGCGATGCCCAGCCCGTAGCGCACATCGGGGTACCCGGTGGGGAGCATGCGCAGCCGCTGGGCCTGGGTGCCGGGTTCCAGGAGGCGGTCGCCGTCGGGCAGCCGGCCGTCCACCAGGGTCGGGACCCAGGTGCGCAGGTCGCCCATGGTGGAGATCATCGCGCCGGCCGCCCAGGCCCAGGAGGGGTTCCACGTGGAGGCGTCGGCGGTCGCGCCGTCCGGTGTGAAGTTCGTGTAGCCGTGGGCGTACGGGCCGGGCATCGCGGAGTCCGTGGGCAGGGAGGTCTCGTCGAGGCCCGCCGGTTCGAGGACGTGCTCGTCCAGGTACGTGTGCAGGGGCTGTCCGGAGACCTTCTCGACGAGCAGGCCGAGCAGCACGGTGTTGGTGTTGCAGTACATCCAGCGGGTGCCGGGCGGGAATTGGGCGGGGTGCCGGAAGGCCACGTCGAGGAGTTGCCGCGGGGTCCAGGAGCGGTGCGGGTCGGCCTGGTAGGCGGCCAGCCAGGTCTTGTCCTGGGTGTAGTCGTACAGGCCGCTGCGCATCTCGGCGAGTTGGCGGACCGTGATCCGGTCGCCGCCGGGCACGCCGTCGAGGTACGTCGATATCGGCGCGTCGAGCCGTACCTTCCCCTCGTCCGCCAGCCGCAGGACGCCGGTGATGGTGAAGGTCTTGGTGACGCTGCCGATCCGGGTGGAGAGATCGGTCTTCATAGGGGTGCCGGCGGCCTTGTCGGCGGTGCCGAAGGCGCGCTCGTAGGGTTCGCCGCCGTCGATCCACAGGCCGACCCCGACACCGGGGATGCCCGCCTCGCGCATGGCCGCCGTGATCGCGTCGTCGAGCCGCTCGGCGGTCGCGGGATCGATGCCGGCCCGGCCAGGTGGGGCGGCGGCGGGGGCCTGGCCCGCGCACAGCGCGGTCAGCAGCAGGGAAGCGGCGGCCAGGGCGGTCGTCGTCCTCGTCCGGTGGCGGGCCATCGGGGACCCCCTCTGACGCACGTCCCCGAGCGGTCCCTCCCATCGTAGGAATCGGGGCCCGGGGCGGCGACCGGGCGCCTCGTCAGGCGCGGGCGGGCTCTACGGCCGACTCGCCGGTCTGCTCCGCGGCGCGGCCCGGCGCCGGGCTCGCGGAGGCCACCACGCGGGTCGGCCGGTGCGGTGTACGGCGGTGCAGGCGGAGGGCGACCAGGGTGAGGGCGATCGCCGTGACGGTCATGGCCGCGCCCGCCCAGGCGGTGGCGGCGAAGCCGAGGTTCGCGTCGATGACGGTGCCGCCGAGCCACGGGCCGCCGGTGTTGCCCAGGTTGAAGGCGGCCGTGGTGGTGGCGCCGGCCAGGGTGGGGGCTGCGCCGGCGACGTTGAACATGCGTGCGTTGAGCGCGGGGGCGGTGAAGAAGGCCGAGACGCCGAGGAGGAAGGACAGGGCGATCGCCGCGGCCGCCGTGGAGGCGAGGAGGGCGAGGGCGGTGAGGAAGACGGTGGAGGCGGTGATGCCCCAGATCATGACGCCGAAGAGGTGCGCGTCCGCGACCCGGCCGCCGATGGTGGTGCCCACGAGGGCGCCGATCCCGAAGAGGCCGAGGATCCACGGGACCCATCCCGCGTCGAGCCCGGCCACGTCCGTGAGCAGCGGCGACAGGTAGCTGAAGGCGCAGAAGACGCCGCCCGCGGCGAGGGCCGTGATGCCGACGGACAACCACACCTGGCGGTCGCGGTAGATGCGCAGTTCACGGCGGAGCGTGGGGCGTTCGGCGGGCAGCGGGATGCGCGGGATCAACGCCAGGATGCCGGCCAGGGCGATGGCGGAGGCCGCGCCCACCGACCAGAACGCGGAGCGCCAGCCCAGGTGCTCGCCGAGGAAGGCGCCGGCGGGGACGCCGAGGACGTTCGCGATGGACAGGCCGCCGATCATGACGGCCATCGCGCGGGCCCGCTGGTCCTTGTCGACCATGGCGATGGCGACGGCCGCGCCGACGGCCCAGAAGCCCGCGCAGGCGAGGGCCGAGACCACGCGGGAGGCGAAGAGGAGCTCGTACGAGGGGGCCAGCGCGCCCGCGACCTGCCCGAGGCCGAAGAGGCTGATGAGGGCGATGAGGGTGGTGCGGCGCGGGAGGCGCAGGGTGGCCACGGCCAGCAGTGGCGCCCCGACGACCATGCCGATGGCGAAGGCGGATATGAGCAGGCCCGCCTGGGGGATGGTGACGCCCATGTCCTCGGCGATGGGCGGCAGCAGCCCGGAGAGCATGAACTCGCTGGTGCCGAGTGCGAAGACGGAGAGTCCGAGGACGTAGACGGCCACGGGCATGCGGCTACGGGCGGGGTGCGAGGGGCGTGCGGCATCGGCGGGCATGACTGATACCAACCGGTGTGAACGCGATCAAATTCCCCGTTGCCGGGAGGGTCCAGTGAGCTGCGCCAGCTCGGCGGTGAGGTTGGCGCGGGCCGGGGCCTCCCAGTGCGCGGCTCCGTACGGGGTGCGGAAGAGCCGCGGCAGGTCGAGCAGCTGCCGCAGGACGGCGGCGCGGCCGGTGCGGAACGCCTCGTCGGGGACGAAGCCGTACTCCTCGCGGACGGCGGCCACGTACGCGGCGTAGGCCTCCGGGGCGCCCGCGAGCACGCCGAGGTCGGCGTCGCAGAGGACCTCGCCGTTGGTGTCGCCGGGGGCGGGGTCGTGGGTGACGGTGAGCCGGACCAGCCGGGCCACCTCCGCGGTGCGGGCGGCGTCCACGCCGAGCTTGGGCAGGGCGCGCTCGGCCATGGCGGCGCTGCGCTCCTCGTTCTCGGAGCGGTCGGGCCGGTAGACGGCGTCGTGGAACCACGCCCCGAGCCGGACGGCGGCGGGGTCGGCGGCGTGCGGGGCCAGTACGTCGATCCGCGCGAGTACGTCGGCCAGGTGCGCGGTGGTGTGGTAGCGGCGCTGGGGTTCCGCCCATGCGGCGAGGAGCCGGTCGGCGTAGGGGGCGGGGTCGCGGTCGGGGGAGGCGCCGGCGGCGGCGACGGCGGCCTGCCAGTGCGCCCGGAGGGCGGGGGTGTCGTCGTGCGGGGTGCCTGTGTCCATGCGCACATTGTGCGGGTGGCGTGATTGTGCTGGTGGAGCGCGGGCGGAGACCCGTACCCTGATATTGGACTAGACCTATTTTCCATTACCGGACGAAGGACGGCATCTGATGAGCAACCGTGCGCTCCTGGAGGTGATCGCCCTCGACGTGGAGGACGCGGTCGCGGCCCAGGCCGGTGGGGCGGACCGACTCGAACTGGTCACCGACATGGCCGCCGACGGGCTCACCCCGTCGCGCGAGACCTTCGCGGCGATCAGAGCGGCGGTCGACATCCCGCTGCGCGTGATGCTCCGCAAGGCGGACGGTTTCGCCGCGGGCGACGTCTCCGTGGTGGTGGAGGCGGCACGGGAGCTGAGGGCGGAAGGGGCGCGGGAGTTCGTCCTCGGCTTCCTGAACCCGGACGGCAGCCCGGACCTGGCCGCGGCCCGCGCGGTGGTCGCGGAGCTGGAGGGCTGCCGGTGGACCTTCCACCGGGCGATCGACCGCGCGGCGGACCGGGACGGGCTGCGCAAGGCGCTGGCCGAGCTGCCCGGGCTGGACACGTACCTCACGGCCGGCTCCGCGGCCGGGGTCGAGGAGGGCCTGCCGGTGTTGCGCGCGGAGGCGGGCGCGGCGAGGCGGGGAGAGCCGGGGTACGGGGCACGGATCATGGTCGGCGGCGGGCTGGCCCTGTCGCACCTGCCGGTGCTGCGCGAGGCGGGCATCGACGCGTTCCACATCGGTGGGGCGGCGCGTCCCTCCGGGTGGGGGCGGCCCGTCTCGGCGGCGGCCGTCGCGGAGTGGCGGGCCGCGCTGGCCTGACCGGCCGAGCCTCGGGGCGCTGCCCCGCCCCCGCGCCTCGAACGCCGGAGGGGCTGGGTTTCGCCCCCGTGCCTCGAACGCCGGAGGGGGAGGCTTTGCCCCCGGCGGGGATACCCAGCCCCGCCGGCGTTTGAGGCGCGGGGTCTGGGGCGGAGCCCCGGGGAACGGAGGAAGGGCGGGGCGGGGAGCGGCTGCGCGCAGCGCCACACCCCGCCCGTCAGACGAGGGCGGTCGGAAGAGGGGCCGCGTGGAGCAGGGTCAGGCCCGAGACGGCTCGGGTGAGGCACACGTACAGGCGGCGCAGGCCCGTCCGTTCGTCCGGCTCGCCGTCCACGATCGCCGCCGGCTCGTCCAGGACCACGTAGTCGTACTCCAGACCCTTCGCGAGCGAGGCCGGGACCAGGGTGAGGCGGGACTCGGCCGTCGTCTCCTCGCCGGGGGACAGGTAGGGGAGGTCCGCCGCCCGCAGGGCCTCCGCCAGGGCCGGGATGCGGGCGTCCGCCGCGATCAGGCCGATCGAGCCCTCGTACGCGAGGGACTCGCGGCAGGCGGCGAGGACCGCCGGAGTCAGGTCGGAGGGGTCTTCCGTCGCCGAGATCCGCAGCGAGCCCGGGGTCTCTCGGACCGAGGAGACCGGCGCCAGCCCCGGCGAGATCGACGGCAGCAGCCGCGACGCGTACGCGATCACCTCGCGCGGCACGCGGAAGCCCGCCGTCAGCTCCTCCACCACCGCCGCCGGCTTTCCCAGGTGCGCGAGGGCCTCGTCCCAGCTGCGCGTGGCCCACGGGGTGGTGCCCTGCGCGAGGTCGCCCAGCACCGTCGCCGAACCCGTCGTGCAGCGCCGCCCCACCGCCCGGTACTGCATCGGCGACAGGTCCTGCGCCTCGTCGACGACGACATGGCCGAGGGAGTGGGTGCGCTCCACCAGGTCCGCCGCCTCGTCGATCAGGACCAGGTCCGCCGCCGACCACTTCGCCGACTTCACGCTGCGGAAGGGCTTCGGCCAGAGCAGCAGCTTCTGCTCGTCCTCGTCGAGGACCCCCGCCGCGTGCTCCGCCAGGAACTCCGGGTCGGACAGGAGGCGCAGTACGAGCTTCGCGGGGTCGACCGGCGGCCAGACCTCCTTGACCGCCGCCTTCACCGCCGCGTTGCGGGCCACCGAGTCCTGCACGCGGTCGTCCGGCGCCTCGCCCGCCTGTTCCATCCGGACCAGGACGGCGTGCGCGATGCGCTGCGGGAGCGCCTCGCGGGCGGCCCCGTAGCGGATGTCGCGGTTCCGGAGCTCCTCCACCATCTCGGCCAGCTCGTACGACGGCACGCGCCAGCGGCGCGAACCGCGCACCACCATCAGCGCCTCGGTGGGCGCCGTCACGTGCGATTCGAGGGCGCGGCGCAACACCTGCGCCATCCGGGAGTCGCCCTTGACCACGGCGGTCGCGGCGGCGTCCGTACCGCGTACCTCCAGGCCGTCGCGGGCCACCAGGTCGTCGACGGTGGCCTGCTTGACCTCGAGCTCGCCGAGGGCGGGCAGGACCTGCTCGATGTAATGCAGGAAGGAACGGTTCGGCCCGATGACGAGGGTGCCGGTGCGGGCGAGGCGGTCGCGGTGCGCGTAGAGCAGGTACGCGACCCGGTGCAGGCCGACGGCCGTCTTCCCGGTGCCGGGGCCGCCCTGCACGCAGACGGAGCCGGACAGGCCGGAGCGGACGATCTCGTCCTGCTCGGGCTGGATCGTCGCGACGATGTCCCGCATCGGGCCGACGCGCGGCCGCTCGATCTCCTGCTGGAGCAGCTTGCTGACGGCCGACGCCTCGGCCGGGTCGGAGAGGTGCTCGTCCTCGTACGCCGTGAGCTCGCCGCCGGTGTAGCCGAAGCGGCGGCGCAGGCCGATGTCCTGCGGGTCCTGCTTGGAGGCCCGGTAGAACGGCTGGGAGACCGGCGCGCGCCAGTCGATGACCATCGGGTCGCCGCCGGCGTCGTGGACGTGGCGGCGGCCGATGTAGAACTGCTCGCCCTCCGCGCCCTCGGCGAGGTCGGCGCCGGGCGCGTGCAGGTAGTCGAGGCGGCCGAAGAAGAGCGGCGTGTGGGAGAGGTCCGCGAGGGCCTTGATGCGGTCGTCGATCTGGGCCTGGAGGACGATGGCGTTGACCCAGTTCGCGGTGACGTCGCGGATGTCCAGGGCCTCCACGTCCTCGCGCATGGCACGGAGCGCGGCGCGGGAGGCGGCGAGGTGCGAGCGTTCGCGGCCGAGCGGATCGGCCTCGGAGGTGGCGTCGGGGGTGGTGTCGGGGGCGTGCGCGGGCACGGGACTGCCTCCAGCTGCTGGTGCGGAACAGTTGGCCCGCCGGTTACCGTCCGGCGGGCGGCTCTCCCCGGTGGGGCGGTGGGAGGCGGCAAGAGCGGAGATTCTAGTCACCGCGGCGTGCGGGCGCGAACGGGTTTCGGGGCCGTGAGTCCCTCCGGTACGGGACTTCCGTCCGGGACTTCCGTCCGGGACCTCCGTCCGGGTGACGACCCGGCCGTTGTCACCCTTTGGGTACACCACTAGGGGGCCGTATGAGCCCCGAGGAGGACCCCCGCGGCCCCGGGGTTCCGCCCGCAGGGCGATGTGCGGTGCCGGCCGGAAGCGCACCATGGATACATGAGCACCGCAACCTTCACCCCGATCCAGGGCGGCCGCCCGAGCGGCGCCACCGCCACCTCCTCCGGCTCGCACCCCCGGCACTTCGTCGGCAATGCGCTGCGTGCGGCCAAGGTCTTCGCGGCGGCCGCCGTGAGCGTCGTCGTCCTCGGCGAGTACGCCGAGGACGCGGGCGTCATCCGCCGCTGACCTCCCGGTCCGGGTGCCGTGCCGTGATTCGGCTGCCGCGCCGCTGCCGGGGCGCTGCCCCGGACCCCGCGCCTCAAACGCCGGCGGGGCTGGATGTGCCGCCGCGCGGGATCCCGGCCCGGACCTCGTGCCTTGAACGCCGGCGGGCTGGATGTGCCGCCGCGCGGGATCCCGGCCCGGACCCCGTGCCTTGAACGCCGGCGGGGCGTTCGTCAGTCGCTCGCCAGCAGTTCGTCCGCGTCCATGATCCGGTACGCGTAGCCCTGTTCGGCCAGGAAGCGCTGGCGGTGGGCCGCGAAGTCCTGGTCGATCGTGTCGCGTGCGACGACCGAGTAGAACCGCGCCTCGTGACCGTCCGACTTCGGGCGCAGTACGCGGCCCAGGCGCTGTGCCTCCTCCTGCCGGGAGCCGAACGTGCCCGACACCTGGATGGCGACCGTCGCCTCCGGCAGGTCGATGGAGAAGTTCGCGACCTTCGACACCACCAGCACGTTGATCTCGCCCTCGCGGAAGGCGTTGAACAGCTTCTCGCGCTGCGCGTTCGACGTCTCGCCCTTGATGACGGGGGCGTCCAGGTGCTCGCCGAGCTCGTCGAGCTGGTCGATGTACTGGCCGATCACCAGCGTCTGCTCGCCCTGGTGCTTGCGCACCAGCGCCTCGGTGACCTTCCGCTTCGTCGCCGTCGTCGCGCAGAAGCGGTACTTCTCCTCCGTCTCGGCGGTCGCGTACGCCAGCCGCTCCGACTCGGTGAGGTTCACGCGGACCTCGACGCAGTCCGCCGGGGCGATGTAGCCCTGCGCCTCGATCTCCTTCCACGGCGCGTCGAACCGCTTCGGCCCGATCAGCGAGAACACGTCCGACTCGCGGCCGTCCTCGCGGACCAGAGTGGCCGTCAGGCCGAGCCGGCGGCGGGCCTGGAGGTCGGCGGTGAACTTGAAGACCGGCGCGGGCAGCAGGTGGACCTCGTCGTAGACGATCAGGCCCCAGTCCCGGGAGTCGAAGAGCTCCAGGTGCGGGTAGACGCCCTTCCGCTTCGTGGTGAGGACCTGGTACGTGGCGATGGTGACGGGGCGGATCTCCTTGCGGGTGCCGGAGTACTCGCCGATCTCGTCCTCCGTCAGCGAGGTCCGCTTCACCAGCTCGTGCTTCCACTGGCGGGCCGAGACGGTGTTGGTGACGAGGATCAGCGTCGTCGCCTTCGCCTTGGCCATGGCACCCGCGCCGACCAGCGTCTTGCCGGCGCCGCAGGGCAGTACGACCACCCCGGAACCGCCGTGCCAGAAGCCCTCGACGGCCTGCTGCTGGTACGGCCGCAGGGCCCAGCCGTCCTCGGCCAGGTCGATCGGGTGGGCCTCGCCGTCCACGTACCCGGCGAGGTCCTCGGCCGGCCAGCCCAGCTTCAGCAGCGTCTGCTTGATCTGCCCGCGCTCGGACGGGTGCACGGCCACCGTGTCCGCGTCGAGCCGCGCCCCGACCAGCGGGGTGATCCGCTTGGACCGAAGGATCTCCTCAAGCACCGGGCGGTCCGTGCTGGTCAGGACCAGTCCGTGCACGGGGTGCTTGGAGAGGGTGAGTCGGCCGTAGCGGGCCATGGTCTCGGCCACGTCGACGAGCAGCGCGTGCGGGACGGGGTAGCGGGAGTATTCGACGAGCGCGTCGACGACCTGCTCGGCGTCGTGCCCGGCGGCCCGGGCGTTCCACAGGCCGAGCGGGGTGATCCGGTAGGTGTGGATGTGCTCGGGAGCCCGCTCCAGCTCGGCGAAGGGAGCGATGGCGCGGCGCGCGGCTCCGGCGAGTTCGTGGTCGACCTCCAGGAGGAGGGTCTTGTCGCTCTGGACGATGAGAGGCCCGTTCACGCACGTACCTTTCCGACGCGGGGCGGTCACCCGGGTGCGGGCGGCCAAACCTCCAGTCTGCCTTATCGGGGAGGAGCGGGGTGGCCGGGGCGTGTTAGCTTGCCGGGCCGAAAGCGGATCACGGCCGACGGGGGACCGGACTTCATGGAGACGAGCAGGCGCACACCGACGAGCAGGCGCACACCGCCGACGGACGGCTTCCGCGTCGAGCGGGCCGGTGCCGGTGCCGGTGCCGGTGGCAGTGCCGGTGTCGACAGCGTGCTCCGGGATTGGCGTCACGTCCACAACCTGGTCGTTCCCACGGCCCCGCTCTCCCCGGAGGAGGTGCTGGAGCGGGCCGGGCGCAACCGGCTGGACGTCGCGTACGTCGGTGACGTGCTGGTGGGCTGCATGACGGTGCGCCCGCCCGCCGGCGAGGATCCGGTGGTCGTGATCGCACGGGTGCTGCCCGAGCACCGGGGGCGCGGCCTCGGCGCTGCGCTGTACGAGCACGGGTTGGCGCAGGCCCGGGAACTCGGGGCCGCGACGGTCCGGACGGTGGTGCTGGAGAGCAATCCGCAGGGGCTGCGGTTCGCGCTCGCGCGGGGGTTCGTCGAGATCGAGCGCTATGTACTGCCCGGGGACACCGTGGCCTTCGTCGACCTGGATCTGGAGCTCGCGGCGACTGCCTAGACCGGGCCCAGCCCGCGCAGCAGCAGGGCCAGGCCGCCGTCGAACTCCCGGTCCGGAGTGAGGGCCGGGGCTCCGCGTGCGGCCTCGGTCAGGTACGGGAACCGCTCCGCCGGGAGTTCGGCGATGGCGGCCGTGCCCGCGCCGGAGAGGGCGCCGAGGTGTTCTTGCTGGACCGCGCCGATCACGTAGGCGAGCAGGGCCCGCAGGGCGATGATCCGCTCCTCGGGCCCGATGCCGGCCTCGGTGAGCACCCCGAGCAGCGTCTCGCCCCAGCTCATCACGCTCAGGGAGCGGTGGCGGTGGGTGAGGACCAGCGGCAGGACGGCCGGGTGGGCGGCCACCGCGCCGCGGAGCCGGGCGACGAGCTCGGTGACCCGCTCCTGCCAGGGGCGGCCGGGGGGCGGCGGGGTGGAGTCGACCGCGCTGAGGACCAGTTCCACGACGAGGGCTTCGAGCTCCTCGCGGTCCTGGACGTAGCGGTACAGGGCCATCGTGCTGATGCCGAGCTCCACGGCGACGGCGCGCATGGACAGGCCGGTGAGTCCGTCGCGGTCGATGACGGCCAGGGCCGCGGCGGCCAGCCGGGCCGGGGTGAGCGAGCGGGGTCGGGGCATGGTGGTTGACAGCGTACGTCATACGCCTACGCTGGTAGGTGTACGGCATACGCCTAACCAGGGGGTCCAGCTCCGATGAAGCTCTCCGTAGGTTCCGTAGTCCCCGCCCGCACCCTCACCGCGGTAACGGACGGCGCGCCCGTGGCCGTCCCCGACCCCGACGCCGGACCCGACCGGCTGGTCCACCTCCAGTTCCGCCGGTTCGCGGGCTGCCCCGTCTGCCACCTGCACCTGCGCTCCGTCGTGCGCCGCCACGCCGAGATCGAGGCGGCCGGGATCAGGGAGGTCGTCGTCTTCCACTCCAGCGCCGCGGAACTGCGCGAGCACGTCGCCGACTTCCCCTTCGCGGTGGTCGCGGACCCGGACAAGCGGCTGTACGTCGAGTACGGCGTCGAGTCGTCCTACCGGTCCCTGCTCAGCCCCCGGGCCTGGTGGCCGGTGGTGCGGGCGGTGGCCGCAGGCGGGGTCGAGGTGATCAGGGGCAGGGGGAAGCTGCCCTCGCGCACCCAGGCGAACGGGCGGCTGGGGCTGCCCGCGGACTTCCTGATCGGGCCGGACGGCACCGTCCTCGCCCGGTCGTACGGGCAGCACGTCGACGACCAGTGGCCGGTGGAAAGGCTGCTGACGCTGGCGGAGGAGGCCCGTGGGGTCCGGGCATGAGCGATGTTTCGACGTCGGGCGGATCGACTACGCGCCCAGGTGAGGCAACGGGCCGGAGGGGTAAGGGGTTTCCGCGGGCAGTAGCGCGCGGGCCGCGTCACCCTCCCCGGACCGGACCAGCCCGTGGATCTCCCGGGCCAGCGGGGTGACGTCGCGGATGGAGACCGTCCACTCGTCGGCGTAGGCGCGCGAGAACGGACCGGACAGGCCCAGTTGGAGCGAGCGGTGCGGGAGCGGATCGAGGTGGAGGTCGCGCTCCGGGTCCCACTGGACGCGGGCCGACGTCGTCCGCACCGACTCCTGCCAGGCCGCGCGGTCCGCGTGCACGTCGGGGACGTAGTGCGACAGGCAGGCCCCGCGCAGCGCCTGGTCGAAGCCGGCGCGGGTGATCTCGACGGCCAGCACCGTCTCCTGGTCGGGCTTGGTGGCCCAGCCGCAGCGGTACATCATCCACAGGAACGAGGGCTTGATCCACGTCATGCGCTCGCGCTTCCATGCGGCCGGGAACCGGCCGTCGCGGGCGGCGGGGCCGCCGAGGTGGGGGGCGTAGGCCTGGTAGACGGTGACGGTGGTGTCCGTGTGCCGTGCTCGGATCTGGCGGGTGGGTACGTCTCGCGTGGCGTGCACGTCTCGCGTGTCTTGCATGCCGTTCAGGGTGCGGGGCGCCTGCGGCGGGCCGCCATTGGTTTTCCCTGCGGGTGCGGGTGCGGGTGCGGGTGCGGGGCTGCGCGGTGCGGGGCGGGGCTGTGCGGGCTGTGCGCAGGTGTGTGCGGCGCCGTTGCCGGGGCGCTGCCCCGGACCCCGCGCCTCGAACGCCGGCGGGGCTTGGGGGTGTGCCGGCGGGGTCGGGTGCCGTCGGCTAGAGGTGTTCCTCCGCCAGTTCCGCCACGCCCGTGATGCGGTGCAGGGCGTACGTGCGCACCTCGTCCGCCGTGTGGTCGTAGCCCGTGACGAAGCCGCCCTCCACCCGCACCGGGGCGATGACGCGCTGGCTCGCCGAGCCCTCCGCGTTCACGTAGCCGATCCACACCGCCGACCCGGTCAGGGCCGCCGCCTGGACCGTCGCCAGGGTCTCCGCCGCGCTCGTGCGCGGGAGTTCGCCGGGCACGACGGACGAGGCGGAGGACGCGGACGCCGCCGACGCCGACGCCGGTTCCTTGCGGACCGCCGTCGCCGCCACGTCGCCCGCCCGGATCGCGCGTACGGCCGCGCCGAGCAGCGTCTCGTCCGGGACCGGCGGGCCGTCCGGGACCGGTACCGGGGCCTGGCGGTCCGGGGTGCGGTGGGCGTCCGCGCGGGCCACCAGGACGTCACCGGTACGGGATTCCGCCGCCGGGGCGTAGCCCATCGCCCGCAAACCGTCGAGGAGGGCGGTCGGTTCGGCCTGGGCCGCCAGCACGGTCGGCGCGAGGCGGCGCAGCCCCAGGCCGGCCGAGCGCTTGTCGGCCAGGATCTCGTTCAGCATGCCGTCGTCGTCGCAGCGCACGTACGAGGACGCGGCCCCGACGCGCAGGTGCCCGTGGCGCCGGGCCACGTCGTCGATCAGGTACGCGAGCGGCTGCGGCACCGGGGTGATGCTGTGCTCGGCGAGGAAGGCGTGCAGGTCGGCGGCGGTCCGCCCGGCGTCCAGGGCGCGGCGCACCGACCCGGGCGTGAAGCGGTACACGGTCGCCCCGCCCTTGGACTCCACCTCCGCCAGCACCGCGAGGACCTCGGCGAGCGGGCGCCGCAGCGGACCGGGCGCCACCGCCGTGAGGTCGGCCTGCAGGAGGACGTGGTCCACGGGCTCCGGGAGGAGCGGCGCCAGCAGGGGTGCGGGGTCGTCGTGGGCGAGCAGCGCGCGGCCGGGGCCGGACAGCGCGCCGCGGCCGGTGACGCCGAGGACCTCCGCGTCGGCCATCGTCCATCGGGCGAGGCGGGCGCGCAGCTCGCTCGTACCGCGCACCGGACGTTCCCACGCGAGCCGCGCGAGGACCGCGTCCGGGTCGGCGGAGGCGCCTTCGGGCAGATCGGCGAGGAGCGCGAGGACCCGCCGGCGGACCTCGGGGGCGCCGGAGCGGTCGAGTTCGGGGCCCAGCGCCGACAGGGTGCGGCCCTTGGCGTCCTGTTCGCCGACCAGACCCGGCGTCCGGGTGGCCGGCAGCCAGGCCGCCACCAGCGCTGACCACCGCTCCGCGGGCGGCAGTTCGCACCAGTCGTCGAAGGCGGGCGTGGGCGCGTAACGCTCGTCGGCCTCGCCGTCACTGGCCAGCAGGCCCGCCGCGTAGGCGAGTTCGACCCAGAACGCCGCCTGGGGCTCGGCCGCGTCGAGAGCGACCGCCGTCCGCTTCAGGTCCCGTACGGACAGCCCGCCCGCGCGCAGCACCGGCGGACCGGCGTGCTCCCAGGACTTGACCAGTTCCTCGACGGTGGACAGCGCGGCCAGCGCCTGTCCGGCGGCGTTCGCGTCCACAAGCTGTGGACGGTGCTCGCGGTGCGCGGGCACCGCCGGGGCCACCGGCTCCACGGACCGGTGCGCGAGCCCGCCCCGCAGGTGCAACGCCACCTCGCGGGGCAGCACCACCGTCCGCGCCGACGCGGGCAGCAGCAGCCCCCGGTCGCGCAGCCAGCGCACCGGCGCCGTCGGATTCGGCGTCACCTCGCCGTACGGAGGACCCCAGACGAGCCGGCCCAGCACCTGGTGCGCCTCCGCCGGGGCCTCGTCCAGCAGCTGCGACATCCGCTGCCGGTCGGTGAACAGGGCGGTCAGCGCCGTCACCGCGGACACCGGGTCGTGGGTGGCGGGCAGCCCGGCGGCCGCCACGATCTCCTGGATCCGGGTCGGCGACATCCCGGCCGTGGCCTCGGAGACCGTGGGGCCGAGGCCGGTGGGGGAGGGCCGCTGCGCGGACGGCGCGAGCAACTCGCGGGCGGTGCGGACCAGCCGCAGCCGCTCGTCGTCGCCCCACACGAGGGCCTGGTCGCGCAGGGTGCCCAGCGCGCGGGGGAGCGCGTCCCGGGCCGCCTCGTCCTCGCCGCCGTCACCGGTCAGCAGCCGCTCCAGCACCTCGTACGGGCACGGCTCGGGGGCCACCGCGAGGGCCTCGGCGGTCTGCAGGGCGAACCGGTCGAGGCGGTCCAGGGCCCG
This sequence comes from Streptomyces sp. NPDC096339, assembly GCF_044762985.1. Classification (NCBI taxonomy): domain Bacteria; kingdom Bacillati; phylum Actinomycetota; class Actinomycetes; order Kitasatosporales; family Streptomycetaceae; genus Streptomyces; species Streptomyces sp. NPDC096339. The sequence continues at coordinate 146,084 of NZ_JBIWFI010000004.1, forward strand.
CACCACCGAGGCCCGGGTCCCGGCCCGGGTGGCCAGCTGCGTCACGTCGCCGGGTACGGGGCTGAGCAGGTCCGGGCGGGCGTGGAGCAGCGCGGCGAGCGCCGCGTCGTCGCGGGCACGGAGCGCCTCCGCGAGGGAGCGGGGGGCGGTTCCGCTTGCTGCGGCGCTTCCGCCGGATGCCCCTGCTGTTCCCGCAGTGCTTGCCTCGGGCACGGTCGCCTCCTGGTCGCGTCGGCCGGTCAGGGTGGCCGGTCGGTCGGCCAGTGCGTCGGCCGGCCCCCATCCGGTCAACGTTATCCGCTGCGCCCACGGCCGCTCCACGGGCGCACGCGCTACCTTTCGGGCAGCGGGATTGGGAGGAGCCGGGGCATGGGGATCGAAAGCGACCATCTGGTCTACGAATATCTGAGCCGGGTCGGGGACTTGGCGCAGCGGCGGCAGCTTTCCTCCGGCGACCGGATGAGGCTGGTGGCCGGGCTGCGGGAGGAGATCGACCGTCGGCGCGCCAAGCACGACCCGGAGACCCCGGCCGCCGTCCGCCGCATCCTGGAACGCATCGGCACCCCGGAGGAGGTCCTGGACACGCTGGGGACGCTCTCTGGGGCTGGGGCTGGGGCTGGGGCTGGGGCTGGGGCCGGCTCCGGTTCCGGTTCCGGCTCGACCTCTGCTCCTGTCCCCGTCGCTGCCCAGGAGCCCGCGCCCGGCGCGGTACCCGTCCAGCGGAGCCCCGGCCTGCTGCGCCGCAAGGGCGTGCCGCCACAGCGGCCGGCGGCCGAGCCCCGGAACGTACCGCCGCACCTGGCCGGCCTCGACGAACTCGGCCCGTCCGACGGGGCCGAGCCCGACTGGTGGCGGGTGGCACCGGGTGCTTACGGGCGTGGGCCGCAGGTCGAGGGGTTCGCGGGCGGCATCGAGATCCCGGACCTCTTCAAGGAGGAGCTGGATGATGACGAGGCCGCTGCCGAGGCCGACGCCGACGCCGATGCCGGCGGGGCGGGGGAGGGGCGCGGGCGGACCCTCGTACGGTTCCTGCGTGACCGGCGGCGCGCCAAGCGGGAGGCCGCGGCGGCGGAGCCGGCCGCAGAGGAGACCCCCGCAGCCCGGCCGCGCCCGAACGCTTTCCTCTTGCTGGCCGCGATCGTGCTGCTCGCGGGGGTGGTCAGCGGCTACTGGCTGCTGCTGGTCATCGGCTGGCTCTTGCCTTACGCCTCGCGGGCCTTGGGCCCCGTCGAACGGAAGTGGACCGTCTTCGGCCCGCCGGGCGTGGTGCTCACGGGAGCGGTGGTGTGGGTGTGGGGCCGCATGAACGGCCGCTGGGGCGAGGTCCTGCCGGAGGACCAGCTGAGCACCGCCTTGCAGGGCATGTGGCCCTGGCTCCTGAGAGGCGCGGGCATCGCTTCGGCGGCGTACTTGGTGTGGCGGGCGCGGAGGCGGTAGGGGGCGGGAGTGGGGAGGCGGGTTGGCGGTGCCCCGGCCGGTCGGGAGCCAGTGAGGGTTGGGGGTTTCCCGTCAGTCCCATCGTCCTTCCGCGTCGGGCCGGCCTGTCAAGGGCGCTCCTCCTTCGTCGTCGCGTCGCTGCGCGATCGCCTTCGGCGACCCTTGACAGACCGTCCCGCCACGGAAAGACAAGGACTGCCGGGAACCCCCCAAAGGAACGGGCCGGGCCAGAGATTCCCAAACGGGCCCACAGCAATGCCCGACCAGGCTCCCGCCCAGCGGGCCCCACCTCGGGCCCGCCCGCCTCGCCCTCCGGGCCGCGCAGGCGGCCACACCCCTCCAAAGGTCGACCACAAGAGCCTGAGCGGCAGGAAGGGCGCCCCAGATCGCTACGCGCTCCTCACGTCTCGGCGTCTGCGACCCGCCAGGGGCTGGTCACGCACCGGATCGCTACGCGCTTCTCCCTGACGGCGTCCGACGGTCGATTGGGGCCGGACATAGGCCGCCGACGATCGCTACGCGCTCCTCGATGACGGCGTCTGCGGCCCGTCCTGGGCAGAGGAATTGCCCTTCCGGCCTTCTCGTCAGCCCTTGTCGGGCCGCTTCCAGTCCTGGACGAGCAGTCCGAGCAACACCTCGTCCAGGAACTCGCCCAGTACCCAGGCAGAGGAGCGCAGGACGCCTTCGCGGATGAAGCCGTTGCGCTCGGCCGAGCGCAGCATCGCGTGGTTGTCCGCCAGGGTCTCGATCTGCAGCCGCTGCAGGCCGCGCACGACGAAACCGTAGTGGCACAGCACGGCGACCACGTCGGTGCCGTAGCCCTTGCCACGGGAAGACGGCAGCAGTCCGAGTCCGATGTGGGCGGACCGGTTGTGGTTGTCGATGCCCCACAGGGTCGCGGTGCCGATCAGCGTGCCGCCGTCCAGCTCCACCACGGAGAACGGGACGTGCCCCTGCTCCTTGTCGTCCACCACGAGCCGTGGGTCCTTCGAACCGGGTGTGATCGGCCGCCACGGGCCGCCTTCGGCCCGCGAGCCGTTGACCACGTCGTCGTAGAGCTCGGTCCGCAGGATCGGGATGTCCTCATCGTGCCGGGCCCTGAGCCCGACCTTGCCGCCTCGAAGCATGCGACGTTCCTATCCACCCGGACCGGTCGACGGCAAGCCATTAACCGCCCGCCGTGGACCAGCCCAAGACCGCCTGCTGACGCCGTCGTTGAGGACCGCGTAGCGATCGTGGGCGGCCTATGACCAGCCCGAAGAGGCCGTGGGCGCCGTCAGGGAGAAGCGCGCGATGGGACTGACGGGAAACCCCCAAGACTTCTCTGACTGCCGGTCGGCCGCGGCGCCGCCCACCCGGGCTGCTGCCCCGCCGCACCCCTCCGTACGTCCCGCTCAGCCGCCCGGGATGGTCTGCTGCGGCTCCTGTAGCGGGTTGGCGTCGGCGGCTTTGACCAGGTCGAGGAAGGGCTGTGCCTTGGCGAGTTCGAGCAGTTGGTCGTTGGTGACCGGCGCCGAGGTGTTCGAGGCGTCGTGCGGTGCGATGGTCAGGGAGACGTTGCTCCTTCCGTAATGGAAGGACACCTGCGTCGCGGTGACGTTGCCGTTGTTGATCGGGGAGGTCGCCGCGGTGGCTTCGATGCCGCCCGGCAGAGTGGCCGTCTTGCAGATCTGGCCCTTCACCCCCAGGCAGGGCTTGATGCCGGGGTCCGCATTCGACGGGCGGACCCTGAAGATGATGGTGAACGCCTTGCCGTCCTTGGTGCCCTGGTATTGGCTCACGTGCAGGTCGGTCCGCTGTACGGTGCCGACCGTCCCCGGCAGCAGGTCCTGGAGGACGCCGACCGCCTGGTTCTGGAAGTTCTCCTGCCTGGCCCGCTCGGCCGGCGGCAGGTCGGCCATCGAATCCTCGCCCGCGGTCGGTTCGATGTGCACAGGCGGCAGCAGCGCACTGCTCGACGGTTGACCGGCCACGTTGATCGTCCCGCCCACCTGCCGGCCGCTGGTGTCGGCGGGCAGCGCGGTGGCGACGGCCACGCCGAGCGCGGCGACGGCGAGTGCGCCGCCGCCGATCGCGAAGCGGACGCGCGCCTTGCGGCGGCGGCCCTGGGCGCGGGCCGGGCCCGTGAGGTCGGGCAGTGGGGGCAGGTCGGCGGTCGTGCGGTCCATCGCGTCGCGGACCAGCAGGACCGCGCTGTCGTCCGGGAGTTCGTAGAGCTCTTCGTGGGTACTCATGGCGTCTCCTCAGTTCCTCAGTTCCCTGTGGCGTAGATGTGGGCCTCGCCGAGTTGCGTCCGCAGCCTGCCCAGGGCGCGCGAACACTGGCTCTTGACCGTGCTCTCGCTGCACCGCAGCAGCTCGGCGACCGTGCCGACGCTGAGGTCCTCCCAGTAGCGCAGGATGACCATGGCCCGGGCCCGTGGCGGGAGCTGGGCCAGTGCGGCGAGCAGGGTGACGCGCAGTTCGGCGTGTTCGGGCAGCGGTGGCACGTCGGCGTGCCGGTGCGCCAGGAGGTCGCGCAGGCGGCGGCGTCGCTCGGCGAGGAAGGTGCGGGTCAGTACGGTCCTGGCGTAGGCGTCGGGACTGTCGGCGGCGGACACCTTCCGCCAGTGCTGGAACAGTTTCGCGAGCGTCGTCTGGGTCAGGTCGCGTGCGCCGTCCGCGTTCCCGCACAGCAGGTACGCGGTGCGGTACAGCTTGCGCTGACTGGCCCGGGCAAAGGCCTCGAAGTCGTACTCGGTGCCTGGTGGCATCCGCCCTCCCCTTCACATCGTGTCTCTCACCCCTGTCCTGAGTGCTGCCGCACGGGAAAGGTTGAGAACAAATTTCGGGGAGGGCGAGGGGGCGGGGTGGGTTCGTTTTCCCGCCGTAGGCCTGCTGTCGGTCTGCCGTCCGTCCGCCTCGGCACAATGGACGGTATGAACCTCACAGTCGGCTTCGACCTCGACATGACCCTGATCGACTCGCGCCCGGGCATCAAGGCCGCCTACCAGGCGCTTTCGGCCGAGACGGGTACGTTCATCGACGCCGACGCGGCCGTCACGCGGCTCGGGCCGCCGCTCGACGAGGAGCTCGCGCACTGGTTCCCGGAGGCCGAGATCCCGGCCATGGCGGACCGATACCGTGAGATCTACCCCACGTACGCCATCGAGCCGACCCCGGCGATGCCGGGCGCCCGCGAAGCAGTGGAGGCGGTCCAGGCCCTCGGTGGCCGCGCGATCGTGGTCACCGCCAAGCACGAGCCGAATGCCCGTCTGCACCTGTCGCACCTCGGCATCGAGCCGGACGCGGTGATCGGCTGGCTGTGGGCGGAGGCCAAGGCGGGTGCGCTGCGCGAGTACGGGGCGCAGGTCTACGTCGGCGACCACGTGGGCGACGTACGCGGCGCCCGTACGGCCGGTGCCGTGTCGGTGGCGGTCCCGACCGGCCCTTGCCCGGAGCCGGAGCTGCGCGCGGCCGGCGCCGACGTGGTCCTGCCGGACCTGACGGCGCTGCCGCAGTGGCTGGCGCAGTACGTGGCGGCGGCCCAGCCGGTCTAAGGCTCCCTGATCACGCCTGTGAGGCCCGGGCGGCCCTGCGCTGGGCCGCGGCCGAGCGCAGTACGCCCGCCGCCGAGATGGCGAAGCCGACGCCCATGAGCATGCAGACGGCCCACGCGTACGACGGGAACGGGTCGATGTCGAGGAAGAGCGGGGCCATCGTCACCAGCGTGGCGACGGCGCCCGCGATGAACACGATGCCGCCGGCCTTCACCAGCGCGTCGCCGGGCCGCGCTTCGTCGGGGGAAGAGGTGTCAGTCACCGCACCAGGGTAGTTCCCGCCCGTGCCCGGTCCTTTCCGCGTCGTTCCCGGTGTTTTCCGCAAGGGTCGAGATCCGGGCAGGGGGTGTTCGGCCATGCTTGACGGGCCGCAACTCAGGGGAGACTCTTCACAGCGAGAGCAGGCAGTAACGGCCCAGGTACATGGATACCCTGACCTGCTGAGACATGTTGGTTCGGTTCCGGGTATGTGAGACGGGGTGCGTGCTTTGCCCACCGGCAAGGTCAAGTGGTTCAACAGTGAGAAGGGCTTCGGCTTCCTCTCCCGCGACGACGGCGGCGACGTCTTCGTCCACTCGTCGGTGCTCCCCGCCGGGGTCGATGCCCTCAAGCCCGGCCAGCGCGTCGAGTTCGGCGTCGTCGCCGGCCAACGCGGCGACCAGGCCCTTTCGGTGACCGTGCTCGACCCGGCGCCGTCCGTCGCGGCCGCGCAGCGGCGCAAGCCCGACGAGCTCGCCTCGATCGTGCAGGACCTCACGACCCTGCTGGAGAACATCACGCCGATGCTGGAGCGGGGCCGCTACCCCGACCGGACGCACGGCACGAAGATCGCCGGACTGCTGCGCGCGGTCGCCGATCAGCTCGACGTCTGACCCGTCGTACATACGCACGTCGCCGCCCCGCCACTCGAAAGAGCGGCGGGGCGCTTCGTCGTCGGGGGTTACGGGAAGTCGAGCGCGCCCGGCGCGATGGCCGGCACCAGGCCCTCGGCGGCCGCCCGGGTCAGCAGCCCGCGCACCGCCGCGTAGCCGTCCTCGCCGAGCCCGGCCGTGAACTCGTTGACGTACAGGCCGATGTGCTGGTCGGCGACGGCCGGGTCGAGTTCCTGCGCGTGGGCGCGCACGTACGGGCGGGAGGCCTCCGGGTCGTCCCAGGCCATCAGGACCGAGGCCTTGGCCGACGCGGCCAGCGTCCGCAGGGTCTCGGCGCCCAGCGAGCGCTTGGCGATGATCGCGCCGAGCGGGATCGGCAGGCCGGTCGTGGACTCCCAGTGCTCGCCCATGTCGGCCAGGCAGTGCAGTCCGTAGTCCTGATAGGTGAACCGGGCCTCGTGGATGACCAGTCCGGCGTCCACCCGGCCGTCGCGGACCGCCGGCATGATCTCGTTGAACGGCAGCACGACCACCTTGCCGACCCCGTCGGGCAGCACGTCCGCCGCCCACAGCCGGAACAGCAGGTAGGCGGTGGAGCGTTCGCTGGGCACGGCGACCGTCCTGCCCGTCAGGTCGAGATCCGGCTCCCGGGTCAGGACCAGGGGGCCGCAGCCGCGCCCCAGGGCCCCGCCGCAGGGGAGCAGCGCGTACTCCTCCAGCACCCACGGCAGTACGGCGTACGAGACCTTCAGCACGTCCAGCTCGCCGCGCTCGGCCATGCCGTTGGTGATGTCGATGTCGGCGAAGGTGACGTCGAGGTCGGGCGCCCCCGGGACCCGGCCGTGGGCCCAGGCGTCGAAGACGAAGGTGTCGTTGGGGCAGGGTGAGTAGGCGATCCGCACGGCGGCGTTACCGGTCGTGCCGGTGCTCGTGGCGGTGCTCGTGGCGTTGCTCAAGGCGTTCTCCCCAGTTCGCGAGTACGGGGCCCAGTGCGCGGAAGCCGCCGGCGAGCGCGTCGAGCGCGTCCCCGATCCGCCAGGCGGCGCGGTCACGCGGGCCCACGGCGTTGGACACGGCGCGGATCTCCAGTACGGGCAGCCCGTGGGCGGCTGCCGCCTCGGCGACCCCGAAGCCCTCCATGGCCTCGGCCCCGGCCAGCGGATGCCGGGCCGCGAGCACGGCGGCGCGGGCGGCGGTGCCCGTGACGGTGGAGACGGTCAGTACGGGCGCGAGCAGCGCGCCGGTGGCCTCGGCGGCGCGGGCCGCGAGTTCCGCGGGAGGCAGGTGCACGCTGTGCCCGAAGCCGAGGGCTGAGACGTCGAGGAAGCCGTCGGGGGTCTCGGCCCCCAGGTCGGCGGCGACGATCGCGTCGGCGACCACGAGGGAGCCGACCGGGGCGGCGGGCGGGAACCCGCCGCCGATGCCCGCGCTGACCACGAGGTCGTAGCCGGCGAGGGTCAGGGCGGTGGCGGTGGCGGCGGCTGCCGCGGCCGGCCCGACGCCCCCGACGAGCACGTCGAGGGCGATGCCGGGGAGGTCCCGCCGGGTCGTGCGGTAGCCACCGGGGAGGGTGCGCGGCTCAGGGCCGGGGGTGTCCGGATGAGGGGTCAGACCGGCGGCGACGGAGTCTGCCTCCGCCGCCACCGCGGTCACCACGAGCGCGCGCACCGGTGGGCCGTCCGGTTACTTGAGCTTGAGGTTGAAGGACCAGACCGCGAGCGGCTTGCCGGTCTCGTCGAGCTGGAGGAAGGCGAGCTTCTTCGAGGCGGGGGCTTCGCCCTGGCCGCCGGTCGCGAAGACGTCGGCGCCGGGGAAGCTGCGGTAGGTGTTCGACGAGGGCTCGGTGATCGGCTGGCCGTCCAGCACCGCCGACCACTTCTTGCCGTCCTCGACGACCTCCGGCTCGACACCCAGACGCAGGGTGTCGCCTCGGCCGTACTCGATGGTCTTGGCGTCCTTGAGGCCGGTGAGGCATTCCTGGACCCGGTCCATGGAGAGCGGCTCGCCGTCGGAGTGGCAGGCGGCTTCGGCGGACACCGACGAGGTGCCGATCGTGACGGTCGCCAGCGGTGTCGGCTTGTCGCAGGCGGAGAGGAGGAGGAGGCCGGCGGACACGGCTCCGAGGGCCGCGACGCTGCGGCGGGCCCTACCCGAGAAAAGCGGTGCGGTCATGAGCCGAAGGCTATCGGGCCGGTCGGCCGAGCCGCTGCACGGGGTCCGGCCTGCGGTGAGTCGCGGCCCTGCCTCGCCGGGGCTGCGCCCCGCACCCCGCGCCTCAAACGCCCGACCCAGCCCCTCCGGCGTTTGAGGAGCGGGTCTGGGCGGAGCCCAGGGGGCCGCGCAGCGGCGGCTTCGGCGGCTACGCGACGCGGGGTCGCTGGGCCCCCGGCTGGTGGTGGCGCGGCGCGGTCAACAGGCCGCGGAGGGCCATGGTCGTGCCCAGGGCGACCATCGCCGCGGCGACCGACATGCCCAGGACCCCGTTCAGCGGCAGGACGATGCCGATCGCGCCCCCCAGCACCCACGCCACCTGGAGGAGCGTCTCGGAGCGGGCGAACGCGGAGGTCCGCACGGCCTCCGGTACGTCCCGCTGGATCATCGCGTCCAGTGACAGCTTCGCCAGCGCCTGGCAGAACCCCGCCGTCGCGGCCAGGACGGCCATGAAGAGCCCGCTGAAGAAGACCGCCGCCAGGATCGCCACCCCGAGGGTCAGGCTCAGGACGGCCGCGATGATCGCCTCCGGCGCCCGCGCCCGCAGCCACGAGCCCACCGCCGTGCCGCACGCGTTGCCGATGCCCGCCGAGACGGCCACGATGCCCAGTGACACCGCCGCGCTCTGCCCGCCGAGCGGGTGCTCGCGCAGCAGGAACGCCAGGAAGAAGATGAGGAAGCCGGAGAGCGCCCGCATCGACGCGTTCGCCAGCAGTCCGCACAGCACCGACCGGCTCACCGTGCGAAGGCCCGGCCGCTTCGAGTGCGGCTCGTGCGTGGACAGCCGTGCCCGCCGTTCGCCCTTCGCCTCGTCCACCTTGTGCGGCAGCGTGAACGCCGCGACGGTCCCCCAGACGAAGATGGCGCTGGCCCCGTACAGCGGCCACTGCGGCCCGATCACCTGGAGCCCGGCGCCCACCGGCGCCGCCACGCCCGTGGCCAGCAGGCCGGCCAGCGTGACGCGCGAGTTCGCCTTGACGAGTGAGAACTTCGGCGGGAGGAGGCGCGGGACCACCGCGCTGCGCACGACCCCGTACGACTTGGACGCGACGAGGACCCCGAGCGCCGCCGGGTACAGCTGGATGCCGCCCGTGGCCACCGCGCCGGACATCATCACCGCCAGCAGCGCGCGGGCCAGCATCGCGGCCGCCATGGAGGCGCGGCGACCGTGCGGCAGCCGGTCCAGCAGCGGGCCGATCACCGGGGCCAGCAGGGTGAAGGGCGCCATCGTGATGCCCAGGTACAGGGCCACCCGGCCGCGGGCCTCGTCCGTGGGGACGGAGAAGAACACCGTGGAGGCCAGAGCCACGGTGATGAGCATGTCGCCGGCGCCGTTGATGGCGTGCAGCTCGATGAGTTTGCCGAGGCCCGATTCACCGGCCCCGTGCGCGTGCGTGGCCCGCCGGATCCCGCGTGCCGTACCGGTGATCGGGGTGTGCAGGGCACGCCCCAGGGCCCGGCCGGCCCGCCTGGCCGGTCCCGAGCCGTCGCCGGACGACCGTGCGGGTGCCACGTGGCCATAGTGCCCCACCCCGCCGTCGGGGAGCCCTCCCGGCGCGTGCTCGTGGCGGGCTCGTGGGGTCGTGGCCGCGTGGTCGTCGCGGCCCGTCCCGCCTTCGGATCCGCTTCGGGTCCGCTTCGGGTCCGCTCGGGGTGCCGCCTCGGGTCCGGTCCGGGGCCACTCCGGGTCCGCTCCTTGTCCGCGAATCGGACCTTGCATGTGGGCCGGAGGCTTCGGAGGAGGTAGCGTGCGTAGCGCGCCACCGGCGGTTGCTCCTGGCCGCGCGCCTCTTCGCGATCCCGCAGAATGGATCGCATAAAGGTGCGCCCGGAGTCCGATCGGGTGCGGACGTCGACGCGGCCCTCTGGTCCGCTCCGCCCGCGCCACGTACGGACGGCACCGACGGGTCGTTGACGACGACAGTACGGACGGCGCACACGTGAGACGGCGTAGGAGAGAACGAGAAAAGTGAGTGCTGCGACGACGCGAAGCCGTACCCCGCGTACCCCCGACCGCCTGTGCGTCGAGGCGGTAGAACTCGCCCGCGCGTCGGCCGAGGAGGCCGCGTACCCCGGTGTGGTGGGAGAGCACGTCTCCGCCGTCGCGGAGGGCGACCGGGTCGTCACTCACTTCTTCGAGTGCAAGGAACCGGGCTACCGGGGCTGGCGCTGGGCCGTCACCGTGACCCGCGCCTCCCGCGCGAAGAACGTCACCCTCGACGAAACGGTGCTGCTGCCGGGCGACGACGCGCTGCTCGCGCCGGAGTGGGTGCCGTGGAGCGAGCGGCTGCGCCCCGGAGACATGGGCCCCGGCGACCTGCTGCCCACGGACGCGGAGGACCTGCGGCTGGAGCCGGGCTGGTCGGGCGAGGACGCCCCGCCGCCGAACTCGGTCGTTTCCACCGAGATGGCCGAACTGGTCGAGGCGGAAGACGCCGACGTCACGGACCGCACGGTGGTCCCGGCCCGCGGTTCGATCACCTCGGTGGCCGAGGAGCTGGGCATGCGCCGGGCCCGGGTCCTGTCCCGGTACGGGCTGCACACCGCGGCCGACCGCTGGGACGAGGGCTTCGGCGCGAAGACCCCGATGGCGCAGGCGGCGCCGGCCTCGTGCGTCTCGTGCGGCTTCCTGGTCGCGATCGGCGGCTCGCTGGGCCAGGCCTTCGGCGTCTGCGCGAACGAGTTCTCCCCGGCCGACGGCCGTCTGGTCTCCCTCTCCTACGGTTGCGGAGGCCACTCCGAGGCCGCGGTCATGCCGGCGCCGCCGAGGCCGGCGCCGCCGGTGCTCGACTCGATGGCCGCGGACGAGTTCCCCCTGCACCCCGCCCCCGCCGCGGACACCGGCTCGGTCCCGCCGGCGGACGTACAGGCCGCGGACCTGGGTCACTCGTAAGGTCCGTCCGCCACCCGCTCCGGCGGCGTACCCTCGCGGCATGGGGGACGCCGACATGGACATGGTGGGGATGACCGGCCGGGTGACCGGGACGGTCGGGCCGGGCCTCGTGGGCGAGGTCATCGTACGGATCCGGGGCGGGGCGGAGCACTTCCTCGCCCACCCGGTGCCGGGCTCCGGGCCGGAACGGCTCGGCGTCGGGACGGTGGTGACGGTCGTCGAGTACCAGCCACCGCGCACCGTCTACGTGATGGCGGCCTACGACGCCTGAGCTGTGTGTATCAAGATGGCGATAAGAATCCGCCTACGTCTTCCCGGCCGGTCCGGGCAGGCGCAGACTCGCCCTCGTCGGTGCCGAACGGCACCGGAATAAGGGGGCGTTGCCGATGGCTATCGGCGTCGTGGCGGGGATCGTCCTCGCCGCAATCGTGGCTCTGATCGGCCTGTTCAAGCTCATGTGGCGGGTGGCCGAACCGAACGAGGCACTCGTCATCTCCGGCTCCACGCACAAGACCGAGGGACTCGGCGAGGGCATGGGGTTCCGGATCGTCACCGGGCGCGGAACGCTCGTCGTCCCGGGCGTACAGGCCGTGCGGAAGCTGTCCCTGGACCTCAACGAGACGCAGCTCGTGGTGGACTGCGTGACGCACCAGGGCATCCCGCTGCGGGTCAAGGGCGTGGTCATCTTCAAGATCGGCGATGACCTCGTGTCCATCGCCAACGCGGCGCGCCGCTTCCTCGACCAGCAGAAGATGATGCCGGAGCGGGTGCACATCGTCTTCGCCGGTCATCTCCGCTCCATCGTGGGCGGCCTGACGGTCGAGGACATGATCCGCGATCGGGAGAAGCTGACCGGGCAGACCCGGGCGGCCTGCGGTACGGAGATGGAGAAGCTCGGCCTGATCGTGGACTCGCTCCAGATCCACGAGATCGAGGACCCGACCGGCTACATCAAGAACCTGGCGATGCCGCACGCGGCCGCCGTGCAGCGGGACGCGCGGATCGCGCAGGCCGAGGCGAACCGGCTGGCGACGGAGGCCGAGCAGACCGCGTTCGCGCGGATGGCGGAGGCCACCCGGGACAGCGAGATCCTCCAGGCCGGCTACCAGGCCGAACGCGACAAGGCGGCGGCCACCGCCCGCCAGGCGGGCCCGCTGTCGGAGGCGGCGGCGCGCCAGGAGGTCGTGGTCCAGGAGACCAAGGTGGCGGAGCTGGAGGCGCACCGGCGGGAGCAGCAGCTCCAGGCGGACGTGCGCAAGCCGGCCGACGCGAAGGCGTACGAGATCAGGACCCGGGCCGAGGCGGAGCGCGACGCGCGGATCTCGTCGGCCCAGGCGAAGGCGCGGGAGACGGAGCTGGCGGCGGCCGCGGAGGCGACCCGCGTCAAGACGGCGGCGACCGCCGACGCGGCGGCCACGGAGGCCCGCGGTCTGGCGGCCGCGACGGCGACGCGGGCCACGGGTGAGGCGGAGGCGGCGGCGACGCAGGCCCGCGGTCTCGCGGAGGCGGCGGCGGCGAAGGCCCGGGGTCTCGCCGAAGCGGAGGCGATCAAGGCGCGGGCCGCGGCGCTGGCGGAGAACCAGGAGGCGGTGGTCGCGCAGCAGCTGGCCGAGAACTGGCCGGCGATCGTCGAGGCGGGCGCGGGGGCGTTCGGGAACGTGGAGCACATGGTGCTGCTGAACGGGGCGGAGGGGATGTCGGAGATGTTCGCGAAGGCCCTCTCCATGGGCGGCGCGGGCCTCGGCGTGGCCCGCCAGCTCCTCGCCTCGATGTCCCAGCCGCCGACGGCTGCCGCCGCCCCTGCCGAGGCGGCCCCGGCGGCCCCGTCCCTGAACGGCCGGGTGCCGATCCACGAGGAGTGACGGCCACCGGGTCCGGGCGGGGCCGAGACGCCGCTGCGCGGCATCCCGGGCTCCGCCCAGCCCCGCTCCTCAAACGCCGGAGGGGCTGGATGTTGCTGCTGCCGTCCGCCAGGCGCGGCTCAAAAGCCCCGGCGCTCAAACGCCGGCGGGGCTGAAATTGCCCTCCGGGCAATCCAGCCCCGCCGGCGTTTGAGGCGCCGCCGGAGGCAAACCCAGCCCCGCCGGCGTTTGAGGCGCCGGGTCTGGGGCGGAGCCCCCGGGAGGGCGGCCCGCAGGGGCTCAGTCCCCCGCGCCCCGCCGCCGGAACACGCGCTTCGCGCCGAAGGCCAGCACGAAGGCCACCGCCAGGACGGCCGCGCCCTTCGTGAAGCTGCCCTGCGGCGCCGGCTCCGCCGCGGAGGAGCCGGGCGCGGCCGGGGCCGCGGTGCCCGAGGGCGACGGGGCCGCGGAGGGTACCGGGACGGCCACGACGCGGCTGCCCTCGCCCTCCGCCCCGAACATCAGCGTCCGCCCGTCCGGCGTGTACGTCACCGACTCGGCCTGCCCCTGCCACGGCGCGTCGACCCGTTCGCCCTCACCCTCCGGCCGCCCGTCCTTCCACGGGTACGTACGGGCCATGAAGTACCCCCGCAGGGTCAGCCGCGTCCCGTCGGGGGAGAACGCCCCGTCCGTCACCCACGGCACGTCCGCGACCCGCCGGAACACGTTCGCCGAGCCGGTCGACAGCTCCGCGGGGCCCTCGTACAGGCCGCCCTTGCTCTCGTCCTTGCTCGCGATGTACACGCGGCCCGTGACCGGATGCACCATCAGCGCCTCCGCGTTCCGCGGCCCGTCCGCGTACCGCACGGTGAACTGGGTCGCCTTGACCGTGACGTCGGCCAGTTCCTTCGGTTCCTCGAAGCGGTAGATCCACACGTGGTCCCAGGTGCCGTTCAGGTTGTCGCCGATGTCCCCGACGTACAACTGCCCGTCCGGGCCCAGTGAGATGGCCTCGACGTCGCGCGGTTTCCCGATGCCCGTCAGGGTGACGCGGGCCACCGTCTTCCCGGTCGCCGAGTCCACGGCGTAGACGTACGGGCCGTCGTCGCTGTCGTTGTGCGTCCAGTACACGCCCGGGTGGATCCGGCTGGCCGCGAGCCCGCTCGACTCCTTGATCCGGGGGTCGGTGATGGTGAACGAGGACGCCCCGGGAGTCCCCGAGGCGGAGACGGCGAGGGCCGCCGAGGGCAGCACGGCGAGGGCGGCCGAGGGCAGCACGGCGAGGGCGGCCGCGACGACGGTGACGGCGGCGGTGACGGCGGCGGATGACAACGGCAGCATGCGCATTCCCCCAGCCTGCCGGCCCGCACCGCGTGTCCGGCATCACAGCTGCTCACGGCGGGCGATCCGCGATGATGACCGGATGCGTTTCATGTTCGTCGGCGACTCCATGACGATCGGACGCGCCGGCGATTACACCTGGCGCTACCGGATGTGGCAGCACCTCGACACCACCTTCGGCGGCCCCTACGAGATCGTCGGCCCGCGCCACGAGTTGTACGAGGGCTCCACCGCGTACGCCGACCCGGGCTTCCCCGAGCACGCCCGCCGGCACCTCGCCGGCTGGGGCGAGGGCTGGCAGCACATGGCGCCCCTGATCGGGCCCGCCGTCCGGGACTGCGGGGCCGACGTCCTGCTCGTCTCCCTGGGCCTGATCGACCTCGGCTTCTACACGAAGTCCGACGAGACCGCCGCCAACGCCCGCCGGTTCATCGCCGAGGCCCGCGCCGCCCACCCGGGCGTACGGATGGTGTTCCTGCCGGTGATTCCGAACGTCCGGGCCGAGGAGGACGCGCCCTTCGCGGCCGAGGTCGACCGCTTCAACGAGCTCCTGGCGAAGGCGGTCGCCGACTTGACGACCGACGCCTCGCCCGTCCTGCTGGCCGCGCGGCCGGCCTCGTACGACATCCACGACGACACCTACGACGGCACGCACCCCAACGCCTCCGGCGAGCACCGCCTGGCGGGGGAGTTCGCGGCGGTGCTGCACCAGGCCTGGGGCATCGGCGGCCCCTACCGCCCGCAGCACTAGGAACCTGCCCCTGCCTCTCCCCCTTCCGCTTCCCCCTCCCCGTCGGAAGGCCGCCGCGCCTGCCTGACCTCCCTCAGGTAGTCCAGGGCCTGCTTGCGCGACACCTCGCCCAGCAGCCGGTCCTCGTGCAGCCCGCGGCGCGCTTCGTTGCGGGCGTCGACGAGCGCCTCGGCCCGCAGGACCAGGAGGCCGGCGAACACCAGGGTGCCGGCCACCCACCAGGGAGCGTCGGCCACGACGCCCAGCGCGGCCGTCGACAGACCGCCGAGGGAGGCGAGAAGGCGGGAAGCAGTCATCGGTGAACTCCTCGAAGGACGGGCGGGGCAAGGGGACTTCGGCGGATCAGCCAACGAATCGACCGATCCCGGCAGTTGGCCGTACAAGCGCGGCCCGGCTCGCCAAGATGGGTGCTCCGGGCAGCGGCGGAGCCCCGGCTCCACGGCCGGCGACGACTTCCGCCGAGAACGTTTCTACGCCCGCCGCAAGCCGCTGACCAGGGGCTTCGGACATCCATGAACGCGTGAACGCCCATGAACGGTCCTTGAACGAGGAGAGTGAATGGCAGGAGCCGGAGGTAACCGCCCGAAGGGCCCCCAGCGCCCCGACCCGGCGGCGGCCGCACCCGACAGACAGCCCTGGGCGGCCCTCATGCGCCGGGTCTACGACGAGCTCTGGATGGCGCCGGCACCGGCCGACCGCTTGTCGGTCAGAGCGATGGCCCGCGAGGCGCACATCTCCTCCGGCGCCGTGTCGCAGTTCTTCTCCGGCAAGACGATTCCGGAGCTCGACTGCTTCCTCCCGTTGGTCACGGCGCTCGGCGGGGACCCCGGCGACTGGGAGCCGCGCTGGCACCGGGCCGCCGCCCGGGCGAAGGAGGCCGAAGACGGCGATCCGGACCCGGGGCCGCTCCCCGGGGTCGCGGACGAGAGCCCCGAGGAGGAGGCGGCGCAGCCCCTGTCCGGTCCCGGTACGGAACTGCCCCGCTACCCGGTCCGCCGCTTCCTGCGGGCCGTTCTCGCAGGGGTGGCCGCGGTGTTCACCTTCCTGGGGCGGCTGCGCAGGGACAAGGCCGCGGCAAAGATGCAGCGCCGGGTGATCAAAGGGTTCATGGAGAAGGCGGCCGAGGACTTCCGGCGCTCCGAGGCGCACTACTACCTCGAACCGCGGTTCGTGATCCTGGAGGAGGGGAAGCAGGAGCCGGCCCCCCGGACCGGACGCCGGGCCGGCAGCGTGCCGCGGGCCGCGCCCGAGCGGGTGGAAACCGACGTGAGCAACATCCGTGCGCTGTACGGGGCCAGGGACGATCTGGTGGTGCTGGGCAAGCCGGGCATGGGCAAGACCACGCAGCTCGCCCTCCTCGCCCACCGGCTGGCCGAGGAGGCCCTGGCCGGTGGTGGCGGCGCGGACCCCGCCCACATCCCGGTCTACCTGCGCCTTTACGGCTACCGCGGCGAAGCGGTCGAGGACTGGCTCACCACCGAGATGAGCAGGATCGAGGGCGTCTCGGCGGTCCTCGTGCGCAGCTGGCTGGAGCAGCACCTGCTGCTCCCGGTGCTGGACGGCCTGGACGAGGTCCCGAAGGTGCACTGGCGCAAGTGCGTCAAGGAGCTGCGGCGCCTTCGGGAGCTCTGCCCGGGCATGGCCGTCGGCTGCCGCACGGACGAGGGCGATCTGAAACGGCTGGCCGAGAGCCTGCGCGGGCTGAGCTACGTCGAGATCCAGCCGCCGGAGCGGGAGGAGGTGGAGGCCTTCCTCAACGCCAACAGGACGGCCCTCGCCGACGTGCGCGCGGCGCTGACGGAGCGGCAGGACCTGTGGCCGCTGCTGCAGTCGCCGATGATGCTGAACATCATCTGCGTCGCCTACGCCAACCGCTCCGCGGACGACCTGCGGCTGGGGGGCACCCTCGACGACCGGCAGAGCCGGATCTTCGACGCCTACGTGGGGACGTGCCTGCGGAGCGACCGCCCGCAGCCGGACGACGCCCCGCACCGGACGCTGACCTGGCTGACGTGGCTGGCCCGGACGCTCACCGAGCGCAAGGAGCAGGTCCTGTACCTGGACCGGCTGGACCTGAGCTGGCTGTCGCGCCGGGAGGCGATACTGCCGAAGATCGTGCCGACCGTGGCCATGGCGGCCTGCGCCCTGGGGGTGCCCGTGCTGTGGCTGGTGGCGGCGGACCGGGCCGGGGTGCTGCACGCCGACGTGCCGGCCGCCGCCGTCGTCGCCCTGGGCATGGTGGCCAACACCGCGGTACAGGCGTACCAGTCGGAGGAGCACTTCCTGACGCGGCCGGAGCCTGGAAGGGGCGGCGAGACGAAGCGCGGAAGGGGCCGCGAGAAGGAGCGCGGGGCCCTGGTGATTCCCATGGTGAACAACAGGCCGGCGATGCTGGTCATCCTGACCCTGATGCTGCTGACGGGCGTCCACCTGGGGTCGCCGGGAGCGATCGTGGTGGGGCTCGCCTATCTGTGGGTCGCGACCACCCAGATGGAAGGCATGCTCACCGACGTGTTCTCGCCCGTGGAGCAGTTGCGGTGGACCTGGCGCAGGAGCGAGCGGGCGATGTCTCCCCAGGGGTTCTTCCCCGTGAAACGGCTCGCGCTGTCCATCGCCATGTGGATCTCCATCGACCTCCTGGTCGGTTACGTCGTCCACCTGGTCTGCCCGGAGCCCGACTGGATCGCCCCGGTCGTGGCCCTCGCACTGGGCACCTTCTACGTCTTCGGCAACCAGTTCGAGCCCTCGCTGCAGGACCGGCGCCCCCGCCCCAACGAGGGCATCCGCCGGACCGTCCGCTTCTCCCTGGTCCACGGGTTCGCGGGCCTGGCCGTGGCGGCCGTGTTCGTGACGACGCTCATCGGGCTGGCCTCACCCGACCAGGACCTGCGCCGCGCGGGCTTCGTGGCAGGCCTGCTGGGCACGCTGTTCGCGGTGGTCCGCGGCTTTCGCTACGGGGGCCTGGCGGTCGTACGCCACTGGACGATCCGTGCGGTCCTCGCCCACCGGGGCAGCACCCCGTACCGCTACGGGCGCTTCCTGCACACCGCGGAGCAACGCGTCCTGCTCTTCCGCACGGACAGCGGATTCTTCTTCCCGCACAGCCTCGTCCAGCGCCATTTCGTCACCACGGCCGAGGAGTTGCTGCCGCGCGTGGGGCCCTTGCCCTGACGTCGTGACGTCGGCGCGCGTGCGGGCCGTCGCCCCCCGACGGGGGCGACGGCCGGTGCACCACGGGATCACCAGGCGAAGGCCTCCGGGGAGGGTCCCGGGCCGGGGAAGATCTCGTCCAGCTCCGCCAGCAGTTCCTTCGGGAGCTCCAGCTCCAGCGCGCGCAGGGCGCCCGCGAGTTGCTCCGGGGTGCGCGGGCCGACGATCGGGCCGGTCACCCCGGGGCGGGTGAGGAGCCAGGCCAGGCCCACCTCACCCGGGGCGAGGCCGTGCTTGTCGAGCAGGTCCTCGTACGCCTGGAACCGGGACCGCACCGCCGGGTCGGCGAGCGTCTCCGCCGCACGGCCCTCGGTACGGCGCTTGCCCTCGGCCTCCTTCTTCAGGACACCGCCGAGCAGGCCGCCGTGCAGCGGGGACCAGGGGATGACCCCGAGCCCGTAGTCCTGGGCCGCCGGGATGACCTCCATCTCGGCGCGGCGCTCGTAGAGGTTGTACAGGCACTGCTCGCTGACCAGTCCGACCATCCCGCGCCGGGCGGCCGTCTCGTTGGCCTGGGCGATCTTGTAGCCGGGGAAGTTGGAGGAACCGGCGTAGAGGATCTTGCCCTGCTGGATCAGCACGTCGACGGCCTGCCAGATCTCCTCGAAGGGGGTCAGGCGGTCGATGTGGTGGAACTGGTAGACGTCGATGTGGTCGGTCTGGAGCCGCTTCAGGCTGGCCTCGACGGCCCGGCGGATGTTCAGCGCCGACAGCCGGTCCTCGTTGGGCCAGGTCTCGCCCTCGCGGGACATGGAGGCGTAGACCTTGGTGGCCAGGACCGTCTTCTCGCGCCGGCCACCACCCTGTGCGAACCAGGTGCCGATGATCTCCTCTGTGCGCCCCTTGTTCTCACCCCACCCGTACACATTGGCGGTGTCGACGAAATTCAGACCCGCGTCGAGGGCGGCGTCCAGGATTTCGTGGCTGGTCGGTTCATCTGTCTGCGGACCGAAGTTCATGGTGCCGAGTACAAGTCGGCTGACCTTGAGTCCGGTGCGTCCGAGCTGCGTGTACTTCATGAGGCACAAGCCAACTGCTTCGAGTCCACTCCAGGCAAGCGCATTGGCGCCGGCGCAACCGCCCGTTCACGCCCCGGGAGTTGCCTCGTCCTCCCGGCGTTGCCGGCGGCGGTAGTTGCGCATGGACACCTGGGAGCCGCAGCCGGTACTGCAGTAGAGCCCCGCCCCGTTGCGCGTGCGGTCGAAGAAACCGAAGTGGCACGGGGGGTTGCGGCACGCCTTGATGCGCCCCCAGTCGCCGGTCTGCGCGAAGGTCGTCACCGCGGCCAGTACGGTCCCGAACACACGCGGCACCCCTGCCTGCGGCGACGCCAGCTCGACTCCTCCGGCCGTGACCACCGTCGCCAGCGGGTAGAGGGCACCCGCGCGCCGCAGGTGTTCCTCGGCCTGCCGGAGCGGCTCGCCCAGGCTCTCCTCGTCGCCCGAGTGCGCGAGCAGCAGGGTCACCAGGGCGTCGCGCAGTTCGCGTGCGGCGGCGGCGTCGGCATCGGTCGCCACGATGTCGCCGCCGAACTCGTCGTGCTCCGCGAGCCACGCCGCGAAGGAGTGCCCGTCCCCGAACAGCTCCCGCCGGCCGCCTCCGTCCGCGCGCGTGTTCACGAACGCGAGCACGGTCTCCACCGTCGGCGCGACGGTGCGCGGGCTGGGTTTCGCGGATCCGGCCGCAGTACTGCTCATCACCCCATCGTACCGCAGCGAGAAGAGGCACTAAGTCGTCTAACGGGCAACGTCCAGCGCCACATCGCTTGACGCGTTATGAGCTAACGACTTACGGTCGCAACATGAATGGAACGTCAAACCAGCAGGCCGGCTCCCGCACGTGGTTCATCACCGGTGCGACCTCCGGCATCGGCCGCGAACTGGCCCTCCAGGCAGTCGAGAACGGCGACGCCGTCTCGGCGATCGCCCGAGACACCGCACCCCTGGACGAACTGACCGAAGCGCACGGCGACCGCCTGCTCCTGATCCGGGCGGACGTGCGTGACGAGCAGGCCGTCCGGGAAGCGGTGGAACGCACGCTCTCGCGGTTCGGCCGCATCGACGTGGTCGCCAACAACGCCGGCTACGGGCTCTTCGGAGCCGTCGAGGAAGCCTCCGACGCGCAGGTCCGCGCCGTGTTCGACACCAACGTCTTCGGAGTTCTCAACGTGCTCCGCGCGACGCTGCCGGTACTCCGCTCCCAGCGATCCGGACACATCCTCCAGGGCTCGTCCGTCTACGGGCAGTCCGCCCACCCCGGCGTGGGACTGCTGGCCGCGACCAAGTACGCGGTCGAGGGACTGTCGGACGCGCTGGTGGCCGAGGTCGCACCACTCGGCATCAACGTCACGCTCATCCAGCCCGGGATGACGGCCACCCCGTTCCTGGCCAACCTCGACGTCGCCGCGGGCCTCGACGACTACGACCGGACCGTCCGCGAGGTCCAGAAGGGCATGGGGGAACTGCCCGCGTCCGCGTTCTCCTCCGCCGCACGGATCGCCGAAGGCATCCGAACCGCGGTCGACAGCCCCAACCCCCCGCTGCGCCTGGCCCTCGGCACCTCCAGTGCCACGGGCATGCGAAGCGCCCTGGAGGCCCGCACCGCGGACCTGGACGACTGGATTCGCGTGACCGACGCCGTCGACAGCTGACCGGCGCGGGGTCGCGGGGCCGTGGCGGACGCGGCCGCCGGCCCGTTCGTCACTGGCCTACGGCGGCCGCCACTGCCACGACGACGAACATCAGCACGAGCACACCGGCCATCACACGGTTTCTGGTCTTGGGATCCACCCGTCGAGCCTAACCGCTCCCCTCGGGCCGCCCTTCCAGGGGCCAGGCCGCGACCGTCTCGTACCGGGGCTGCTCACCGGGGATCCCGCTCGTGGGCAGGTTGCTGCGGACCAGGCTCAGCTCCGTGACCGGCCAGGCGGTCCCCTCGAAGGAGGCGAGTGCCTCCAGGTAGGGCCGCAGACCGTCACCGGATCCCTGCTCGGGGTGGTCGCGCCGGATCTCGCGGCTGCGGCCGAGGGTGAGGTGCGGGGTGTACCGGTGGTGCCGGCCCATCGGCACCCCGGCCCGCCGGGCGGCGGCCTCGGCGCGTTCGGCGAGCATGCGCATCGCGTCGATGCCCCCGGCGGCGCCGACCCACAGCGCACGGTCCCCGAAGTGCCCGACGCCGTGGAGGCGCAGGGGGAAGGGGGTCGTGCGGTGGGCGGCGCGTTCGAGGCGGGTGTGCAGCTCGGGGAGCACCTCGTCCCGTACCTCGCCGAGGAAGGCGAGCGTGAAGTGCCAGCCGGCCTGGCCGGTCCAGCGCAGCCGGTCGTCCCGCAGCCCCTCGACGGCCTGCGCGAGCTCCTCCACCGCGGAGGGGGGCGGCAGCACGGCGACGAACAGTCTCATGGCCCGAGCGTATAGGCCCCGCCGGGCACGCCGGAGGTACCGCTGCGCGGCACCCCGGGGCTCCGCCCCAGGCCCCGCGCCTCAAACGCCGGCGGGGCTGGTCTTGCCTCCGGCGGGGCTGGAATTGCCCTACGGGCGATCCAGCCGCGCCGGGCGGACGGCAGCGGCCACATCCAGCCCCGCCGGCGTTTGAGGCGCCGCCGGAGGCAAACCGAGCCCCGCCGGCGTTTGAGGCGCGGGGGCCGGGGCGGCGCTCCGGGGAGGTGGCCCGCAGGGGCTAGGCCACCGCCACCAGTTCGCGGCGGCGCGTAGGGGCCGGGACGAAGGCGACCCCGTGGCGGGAGACGCTCAGGCGCAGGCCGCCCACCCGGGCCAGGATCACCGCGATGGCGACGGAGGCCGCCAGCGACACCGCCCCGCCCGCCGCCATGCCGATCCTCGCGCCGTACGTGTCCGTGATCCAGCCGACGAGCGGCGCACCCACCGGGGTGCCGCCCGTGAACACCATCATGAACAGGGCCATGACCCGCCCCCGCATCTCCGGGTCGGTGGCCATCTGCACGCTGGAGTTGGCCGTGACGTTGACCGTCAGCCCGAACAGCCCGATCGGCACCAGCAGCGCCGCGAACAGCCAGAACCCCGGCGCGAAGGCCGTCACGATCAGCAGGACCGAGAACAGCGCGGCGGCCGCCGTCAGCAGCCGCAGCCGGGAGATCCCCCGCCGGGCCGCGAGCAGCGCGCCCGCCAGGGAGCCGGCCGCGATCAGCGTGTTGAAGAGCCCGTACGTGCCCGCGTCCCCGTGGAAGACGTCGTCGACGAACGCGGACAGCCAGATCGGGAAGTTGAATCCGAAGGTGCCGATGAAGCCGACCAGCACGATCGGCCAGATCAGCTCGGGCCGTCCGGCGACGTACCGCAGGCCCTCCCGCAGCTGCCCCTTCGTACGGGGCTGCGGCTCGACCGGGTGCAGTTCGTCCGTGCGCATCAGCAGCAGGCCGATGACGGGGGCGGCGAAGGACAGTCCGTTCAGCAGGAAGGCCCAGCCGGAGCCGACGGCGGTGATCAGCACACCGGCGATCGCCGGGCCGACCAGCCGCGCGGACTGGAAGTTCGCCGAGTTCAGGCTGACCGCGTTGGCCAGCTGCTTCTTGCCGACCATCTCGGGGACGAACGTCTGCCGCGCGGGGTTGTCCACGACGGTGACGAGGCCGAGCAGGAAGGCTGCGAGGTAGACGTGCCAGACGTGGACGTGTCCCGCCAGGGTGAGCGCGGCGAGCGCGATCCCGGTGAGGCCCATCGCGCTCTGGGTGGCGATCAGCAGCGGCCGCTTGGGCAGCCGGTCCGCGAGTACGCCTCCGTAGAGGCCGAACATCAGCATCGGCAGGAACTGCAGCGCGATGGTGATGCCGACGGCGGAGGCGGAGCCGGTCAGGGAGAGGACCAGCCAGTCCTGGGCGATGCGCTGCATCCAGGTGCCGGTGTTCGAGACGGCCTGGCCCGTGGCGAAGAGCCGGTAGTTCCGGATCCTCAGCGAGCTGAACATCGAGTTCTTGCTCTTGCCCGTGCTCGTGCACGGGCGTGTGTCTGTAGAGGGGGTGGATGTGTGGCCGGGTGCGGAGTCTGCTCCGTTTCCCGTACTCAAAGCGGTCGCCTCCTGGCGTCGTCCTTATAGGTGCGCGAGCTTCTCCAGGACGGGTGCGGCCGCGCGCAGCTTGGCCCACTCCTCCTCGGTCAGCTCGGCCGCGAGCCCGGCCAGGAAGGCGTTCCGCTTGCGACGGCTCTCTTCGAGCATCGCTTCGGCCTCCTCGGTCTGGCGGACCACCTTCTGTCGGCGGTCGTCGGGGTGCGGCTCCAGCGTGACCAGGCCCTTGGCCTCCAGCAGCGCGACGATGCGGGTCATCGACGGCGGCTGTACGTGCTCGCGCCGGGCCAGCTCACCGGGGGTGGCCTGGCCGCAGCGGGCGAGGGTGCCGAGGACCGACATCTCGGTCGGGCTCAGCGACTCGTCGACGCGCTGGTGCTTGAGGCGCCGGCCCAGCCGCATGACGGCGGAGCGGAGGTCGTTCACGGCGGCAGCGTCGTCGCCATGGGAAAGGTCACGCATGTCCTTAGAATAACTCATTACTCTCGCTAAAGAACACCGGGTTTCCCTTGCACCCCATCCGCCCCGCGTCGTCAGCCTCTACCAGGCCTCATCACTCGTAAGGGTGAGTAGGGCGCGGAAAGTGACACGCGTACACGCCCCCAGCCCCGACTCTTTCGGCATGGGGACACATGTGCTGAGCATGCGCATAGACGGGGAGCTCCTCGACAGGCTCCGGACTCATGCCGCCAAACGCGGAATGAGCGTCCAGGACTACGTGGTCCGGACGCTCATTCGCGATGACTTCGACGAGCGCTTCAAGGCGGCCGTCGACGAGACGGAGAAGTTCTACGGGCTGACGTGAGCCCGGCGCGGGGCCTACGTGAGGCCCAGGGCGGGCATCGCGTAGTAGAAGACGAACACCGCCGACACGACGTACATGGGCACCGGGACGTCCCGGCCCCGACCGGTCGCCAGCCGCAGCGCGCAGAAGCTCACGAAGCCGATGCCGATGCCGTTGGTGATCGAGTACGTGAAGGGCATCATCACCATGGCCAGGAAGGCCGGGACGGCGATGGTGAAGTCGCTCCAGTCGATGTCCTTGACCGAGCCCGCCAGGATCAGGAAGCCGACCGCCACCAGCGCGGGGGTGGCCGCCTGGGACGGGACCATCGTGGCGAGCGGGGTGAGGAACAGCGCCACGGCGAAGAGGCCGCCCGTCACGACGTTCGCCAGACCCGTGCGGGCGCCTTCGCCGACACCGGCCGTGGACTCCACGAAGCAGGTGGTCGCCGACGAGGAGGTCGCGCCGCCCGAGGCGACGGCCAGGCCGTCGACCAGCAGGACCCGGTTGATCCCGGGGAACTCGCCGGTCTTCTTGTCGATCAGCTTCGCCTCGTCGCCGACGCCGAGGATCGTGCCCATGGCGTCGAAGAAGCAGGACAGCAGCACGGTGAAGACGAAGAGGACGCCCGTCAGGAACCCGACCTTCCCGAAGCCGCCGAAGAGGCTGACCTGGCCGACGAGCCCGAAGTCGGGCGCGGCCACGGGGTTGCCCGGCCACTCGGGGACGGTCAGGCCCCAGCCGGAGTCCGGGAGCCCGACGACGAGCTGGACGACGACCGCGACGACGGTCATGGCCACGATCGAGATCAGGATCGCGCCGGGCGTCTTGCGGATCAGCAGCGCGAGGGTGAGCAGCACGCCGACCGCGAAGATCAGGACGGGCCAGCCGTGCAGGTGGCCGTCGGTGCCGAGCTGGAGCGGGACCGTGGTGTGCGCGGCGTCCGGGATGCGGGTGACGAAGCCGGAGTCGACCAGGCCGATCAGCATGATGAACAGGCCGATGCCGATGGCGATGCCCTTGCGCAGGCCGAGCGGGACGGCGTTCATGACCCGCTCGCGCAGGCCCGTCGCGACCAGCAGCATCACGACGAAGCCGGCCAGGACCACCATGCCCATGGCGTCGGGCCAGCTCATGCGCGGGGCGAGCTGGAGGGCGACGACCGTGTTGACCCCGAGTCCGGCGGCGAGCGCGATCGGGACGTTGCCGATGACGCCCATGAGGAGGGTGGTGAAGGCCGCCGTCAGGACGGTCGCCGTGACCAGCTGGCCGCCGTCGAGCTGGTGCCCGTACATGTCCTTCGCGCTGCCGAGGATGATCGGGTTCAGCACGATGATGTAGGCCATCGCGAAGAAGGTGGCGAAGCCGCCGCGGATCTCGCGGCCGATGGTCGAGCCGCGCTCGGAGATCTTGAAGTGGCGGTCCAGGCCGCCGGAGGGTTCCCGGGGGGAAGGCTCCGGACGGATGGCTTCGGGGGCGGGGGCCGAGGTGCTCATACGGTCCTCAAATGGGGGTTCATACGAAGAAAATGGGCCTGGCCCAAACCGTTTCAGTATGAACACATGAACGAAGGGGCGTCCATCTCCGCGCGTAGACCGCGAATTGCGGCGCCTAGACTTGGCGCATGGCGAAATGGACTCCGAAGCACGAGGCACCCGAGCCCCTGGAGGGCCCGGTCGTCGCGACCATCGTGGGCGGCACGATCCTCTGGTTCGCCATGTTCCTCGCCCAGCTCCCGTTCTACGGATGGTTCGCCGACCGGGACCTGCTGTGGTGGGTCTGGACCTGCGCGGCCGGCGGCTTCCTCGGCCTGATCGGCATCTGGTACGTCCGGGGCCGTGACGCCGCGCTCAAGCGCCACGCGGCCGAGGCCGCTGCGCGGGCCCGACAGGACGGCACGCTGCCGGAGGCGGGTCAGGCGTAGTGCGGCGAGCGGGGGCCAGGCCCCTGGGGCTCCGCCCCAGACCCCGCGCCTCAAACGCCGGCGGGGCTGTTGGGGCTACCAACGGACGATTCGGGTCATCCCGAAGTCGGATCTTCGGTCCGCTCGGCGGGTAAAGCGTTCGAACCGCCCTTAACGTCGAAACCATGACGCAGCGGGCAGACATCGACCACGACGGGCCGGAGCGGCGCCCGGCCGCCGCCGGCGGCGGGGCCGCCATCGACGCGGGGGCCGAGCTCGACCCCGTGCACCCCGTGCGGCCGCCGGCCCCCCGGTTCAAGCCCGCCGGACTGACCACGGCGGAAGTCGCCGAGCGCGTCGCGCGCGGCGACGTCAACGACGTCCCCGTACGGAGCAGCCGCTCCACCGCCGACATCGTCCGCGCGAACGTCTTCACCCGCTTCAACGCCATCATCGGCGTCCTCTGGGTGATCATGTTCATCGTCGCGCCGATCCAGGACACCCTCTTCGGCTTCGTGATCATCGCGAACACCGGCATCGGCATCATCCAGGAACTGCGCGCGAAGAAGACCCTCGACGGCCTGGCCGTCATCGGCGAGGCCAAACCCAGCGTCCGCCGCGACGGCCGTACCGCCGAGATCTCCACCTCCGAGATCGTCCTCGGCGACGTCATCGAACTCGGACCGGGCGACAAGGTCGTCGTCGACGGATCCGTCGGCGAGGCCGAGAGCCTGGAGATCGACGAGTCCCTGCTCACCGGCGAGGCCGACCCCGTCCTGAAGAAGCCCGGCGACCCGGTCATGTCCGGCTCCTTCGTCGTCGCCGGCGGCGGCGCCTTCACCGCCACCAAGGTCGGCCGCGAGGCCTACGCCGCCCAGCTGGCCGAAGAGGCCTCCCGCTTCACGCTCGTCCACTCCGAGCTGCGTTCCGGCATCTCCACCATCCTCAAGTACGTCACCTGGATGATGATCCCGACCTCGATCGGCCTGATCCTCAGCCAGCTCGTCGGCAAGGACTCCAACCTCAAGGACGCCATCGCCCGCACCGTCGGCGGCATCGTCCCGATGATCCCCGAGGGGCTCGTCCTCCTCACCTCCGTCGCCTTCGCCATCGGGGTCATCCGCCTCGGCCGCAAGCAGTGCCTGGTCCAGGAACTCCCCGCCATCGAGGGCCTCGCCCGCGTCGACGTGGTCTGCCTCGACAAGACCGGCACCCTCACCGAGGGCGGGATGGACGTCACCGAACTGCGCCCGCTCGGCGGCGCGGAACCGGCGTACGTCAAGAAGGTCCTCGGCGCCCTCGGCGAGTCCGACCCCCGCCCCAACGCCAGCCTCCAGGCGATCATCGACGCCTACCCCGACAGCGCGGAGTGGCGCTGCACCGAGTCGCTCCCCTTCTCCTCCGCCCGCAAGTACAGCGGCGCCAGCTTCAGCGAGGGCGACGGCGAGAACAACACCTGGCTGCTCGGCGCCCCCGACGTACTGCTGCCCGCCGGGGACCCGGCGCTCGACGAGATCAACGACCTCAACGAGCAGGGCCTGCGCGTCCTGCTGCTCGCCCGCTCCGCCCGCGAGCTCGACGACGAGGCCGTGGCCACCGGGGTGCGGCCGACCGCCCTCGTCGTCCTGGAGCAGCGGCTGCGCCCCGACGCCGCCGACACCCTGCGCTACTTCGAGGAGCAGGACGTCAAGGCCAAGGTCATCTCCGGGGACAACGCGGTCTCCGTCGGCGCGGTCGCCGGGAAGCTGGGGCTGCCGGGCGCCGAGAACACCGTGGACGCCCGGGGGCTCCCCGGCGAACGGGCCGACATGGCCGGGGTCCTGGACGAGAACACGGTCTTCGGCCGCGTCACCCCGCAGCAGAAGCGCGACATGGTCGGCGCCCTCCAGTCCAGGGGTCACACGGTCGCCATGACGGGCGACGGCGTCAACGACGTACTCGCCCTCAAGGACGCCGACATCGGCGTCTCCATGGGCTCGGGCTCCGAGGCCACCCGCGCGGTCGCGCAGATCGTGCTCCTGAACAACAGCTTCTCGACGCTCCCCTCGGTGGTGGCCGAGGGCCGCCGGGTCATCGGCAACATCACCCGCGTCGCGACCCTCTTCCTCACGAAGACGGTCTACTCGGTGCTCCTCGCCATCCTGGTGGTCTGCTCGCGCGTCGAGTACCCCTTCCTGCCGAGGCACCTGACCCTGCTGTCCACCCTCACCATCGGCATCCCGGCCTTCTTCCTGGCCCTGGCCCCCAACAAGGAACGCGCGAAACCGCACTTCGTGAGGCGCGTGATGCGGTACGCGATCCCCGGCGGCGTGATCGCGGGCACGGCCACCTTCGTCTCGTACCTGATCGCCCGCGCGTACTACACGGGCCCCGACTCCCTCAATGCCGAGACCAGCGCGGCCACCCTGACCCTCTTCCTCACCTCGATGTGGGTCCTGGCGATCATCGCGCGCCCCTACACCTGGTGGCGGGTCGCCCTGGTCGGCGCGATGGGCGGCGCCTTCCTGATCGTCCTGGTCGTCCCGTGGCTCCAGGACTTCTTCCAGCTCAAGCTGGTGGGCGCCACGATGCCCTGGATCGCCGTGG
Organism: Streptomyces sp. NPDC096339; assembly: GCF_044762985.1. NCBI lineage: Bacteria > Bacillati > Actinomycetota > Actinomycetes > Kitasatosporales > Streptomycetaceae > Streptomyces > Streptomyces sp. NPDC096339. The sequence goes on from NZ_JBIWFI010000004.1 coordinate 174,491, forward strand.
CCATCGCCGCGGCGGCGGCCACCCTGATCGAATTCACCTTCCGCTGGGTGAACCGCCGCTTCCCGGCGTAGCGCCCCTACCGCATGCGCAGGATCGCGCAGGTCGTCGTCCCGTGGGCGTAGAGCTTGCCTTCGCGGACGTCCGTGATCCGGGCCTCGGCCGTGGCCGTGGTGCGGCCCACGTGCAGGGCGGTGCCCTCGCAGCGCAGGGTGGGGGTGTCCGCCAGGACCGGGCGGATCATGTGGACGCCCAGCTGGACGGTCGTGTACGTGGTGCCCGCCGGGAGCCGGGTCATCACCGCGGAGCCGAGCGCGGAGTCCAGCAGGGTCGCCAGGAAGCCGCCGTGCACGGTGCCCATCGGGTTGAGCAGGTGGTCGCCAGGGTCGCCCTCGAAGACCGCGACCCCCTCGTGGGCCTCCGTCAGCCGGAAACCCAGGGTGCTCATCATCGAGGCGCCGGGAAGTTCGCCCTTCAGGCTCGCCCGGAGGATCTCCAGCCCGCTCATCCCGAGGATGTCCGGAGTGATCTCCGGCCGGGGCCGCCAGGTATGGGTGCGGGAGCGCTCTGCGGGCCCCGTGGTCTCGTACGTGGTCATGCCCCGACCCTAGGGCGGGGGCAGCCGCCCGGGGGAGTGTCGCATCCGGCACCTTGCAGTCCGATTCCGACAGGGAGGGCGGGCTAGCGTGGGGGGATGAAAATCGCAGTCCTCGCTCTCGACGGGGTCTTCGACTCCGGGATCTCGGCCGTCCTGGACGTCCTGCACACCGCCAACGCGCTGCGCGGCCAGGTGCCCGGCGCGGTCCCCCCGGCCTTCGACATCCGTACCGTCGGTGTCCGGCGGGACGTGCGCAGCGGGCTCGGCCACCGCATCCGGACCGAACCCGCCGCCACCGCCGAGGACGCGGGGTTGCTCGTGCTGCCCGCGCTCGCGGAACGCCGCCCCGACGCCCTCGTGGAGGCGGTCGCCTCCACCGGCCACCGCACGGCGCGTACGGTCCTCGCCCAGGCCCGGGAGCGCGGCACGCCCCTTGCCTCCTCGTGCACGGGAACGTTCCTGCTCGCCGAGTCGGGCGTCCTCGACGGGCTGCGGGCGACCACGAGCTGGTGGCTCGCGCCCGTGTTCAGGGACCGCTACCGGCGCGTGTCCGTGGACGAGACCCGCATGGTGACCACCTCCGACGGAGTCACCACGGCGGGCGCCGCCTTCAGCCACATCGACCTGGCGCTGGCCATCGTCGGGATGCGCAGCCAGAGTCTGGCCGACCTGGTCCGGCACTACCTCGTCGTGGACGACCGCGCCTCCCAGGCCGCCTACACGATCCCCAGCGCCCTGGCCCGGCAGGACCCGCTGGTGGCCGCCTTCGAGGAGTGGGTGCGCGCCCGCATCGCGGAGCCGCTGTCGGTCGCCGAGGCGGCCCGTGCGCTCGGCGTCAGCGAACGCACGCTCCAGCGCACCGTGGCCCGCACGCTGGGCCGCACCCCCATCGGGCTGGTCCAGGACCTGCGGGTGGAGCAGGCCGAGCACCTGCTGCGCACCACTCCCCTGCCCCTGGCGGCGGTGGCCCGTCGGGTCGGCTACGAAAACGCCGGCCCGCTGCGCGCCCTGCTCCGCCGCCGCCTCGGGACCTCTCCGCGGGCGATCCGGCCGTGACGGGGCAGCCGGCCTAGTCGAACCAGCGGTCGCGGGCCAGTTCCGCCGTGCGGGACGGGTCCTCCAGCAGGGCCGCCACCTCGAAGCGGCGGGGCCACTGGCCCGCCGACCAGGCCAGGCCCGCCGCCACGCCCTCCAGGGTGGCGGCGTGGAGGGTGCCGTCGGGGGTGCGGCGCCAGTCGAGCTCGGTGCCGCCCGCGATCAGTTCCTCGTGTTCGAGGTACGTCAGCGGGGTGGAGGGGCCGAGGAGGACGCGGACGGAGTCCGGTACGTCGTGTTCCTCGCCCGGGGTCGTGACCTCCGCCGGGACCGTCTCCGACAGGCGGCGGACCTGGAGCAGGTCCGCCAGGTCCGCGGCCCGGGACGGGGGGACGGGGAGGAGGGGGAGGCCCGCTGTGAGGGGGAGGAGGTCCGGGGCGTCGGCGATGACGGCTTCGGCCGCGTCCACCACGACCACCTCGCCGTCCACCACCGCGCGCAGCTCGTCCGGGAGGGTGACCTGCTCGGGGTCCAGGTCGGCCAGCGCGCCGTACAGCCCGTGCAGCTGCCGGCCCGTCACCTCGCGGTCCGGGTCGGCGAGCCGGCCCAGGAGCTCGGCCGCGCCGCCCGGCTCGTCGAGGAGCGCCGAGACCGAGGTGCGTACGCCGAGGGCCCGCAGCACCTGCTCGTCCTCGAAGCCGGTGGCGTCCGCCGAGGTGTAGAGCCCTTCGAGGAGCGGGTCGCCGCCCGCCGCGCGCAGCCCGGCCGGACGCCGGCCGTCGAGCACCGGGTGGTCGCGCAGCCACCACGCGGTGTACGGGCGCACGGACTGGGTGGTGCCGTCCGGGAGCAGGATGCGCACGGGCTGGGTCAGCGCGTCGCGCAGCGGGGGCTGCGCCAGCATCGCCAGGGCCTGGGGCCAGCAGTCGTCGTCGACCAGGTCGAGGTCGCGGACGGCGACGAGTTCCGTGGCGACCGGGGGGACGGGGGTGTCGGGGAGCTGGTCGAGGACGTCCTCGCACCACACGTCCACCGCGTCCAGCAGCCCCGCGTCGTCGGGCTCGGCGAAGTCGCCCTCGCGCGGCTCCAGTTCGTCCGGGTCGAGGACCACGTCGGTGGCGCGGACCAGCTGGAACGTGGCGAGGACCCCGCAGGCGGTGAGGGTGCCCGCGTCCCAGCGGGCGGCGAGGTCGGCGTCCACGTACGGGACTTCGTCCTCGCGGATGACGGAGGCCAGCGGGCTTCCGGGAAGCAGCAGTTCGCCCGCCGGGGTCAGTTCGCCGTCCTCGTCGGGCAGGGCGAGGGCCCCGAGCCAGGGCTCGTCGCCCGGGGACAGCTCGGCGTCGCGGACCAGCGTCAGGACGATCTCGGCGAGTTCGTCGGCGTCCGGGGTGTCCGCGTCCTCGTCCCAGATCTCGCCCGCGTCCAGGGAGGCGGCGACGGCCGCCCGTACCTGCGGGGTCGTCAGCACGGCCCGCGCCGTCGCCGGGAGGGCGCCGAGCTTCTCCAGCAGCGGGTGCGCCGCGTCCGGGTGGGCCACCTTCAGCCCGAGGCGGGCCAGGTCCGCCGGGGTGTCCGCGTACGGCAGCAGGACGTGGCGCGGGCCGATGGTCGTACGGCCGTCGGCGAGCGGCACGGGCAGCCCGGACAGCCGGTCCGGGTCGACGCCGGCGAGGCTGTCGTAGAGCCGGTGCCACCACTCCGGGGTCCGCTCGATGCCCGCGATCCGCTCGATGGCGTCGCCGAGCGGGAGCCGGCCCACGCCCAGGGTGCGCAGCTCGGGGCGGCGCTCCAGGCCCGCCGGGAGCAGCGTCGGCAGCACCTCGGCGAGGACGCGCACGGTGTCGGCGCCCGCGCCCTCCACCACCTCGGCCTCGAAGGGCCGCAGCGCCGAAAGCTCCTCGGAGGGGGCCGCCGGGGCGAGGAACGCGGTGCGGGGGAGCCGCTTCAGGACGGCCGCGCGCAGGGCACCGTCGAGCTCGCCCTTGCCGAGCGGGCCCGGTACGAGGTCCACGAGCCCGGTGCTCACCGGTTCCCAGTCGCCGAGGAGTTCGGCGTACGCGTCGGCCGCGCGCTCCACGAGGAAGTCGGTCAGCGGCCCCGGCGCGGGGTGCCGGCGGGAGGTGTCCAGCGGCAGGGTCGCGATGAGCAGGGCGGGGATGCCCAGCGGCTCGTCGGTCGGGGTCGGCGCGTGCACGACCGGCGCGGTGGCGGGGCGCACCGGGGCGCCGTCGGCGTCGACGGGCACCGCCCAGGACACCGCCCAGGCGGGCCGCAGCCGCTCTTCGACGGGCCGGTCGGCGAGCAGGGCCCGCTCGATGGGGCCGCCGTGGCGGACGGTGCGCCAGCGGTTGGTGCCGGTTCGGGAGTCCTCGATGACGGTGTACGGGCCCTCGTCGCGGCGGTACAGGGTGCGGGTGCCGCCCGCTGGGGTGTCCACGACGACCTCGCGCAGCCCCGGCAGGGTCAGCAGCAGGGCGTCGTCGATGCTGGCCAGGAGCCGTTCGGCGAGGTCTTCCGCGGCCGCGTCGCGCAGCGGGAGGACGACGACGGTGTCGTATCCCTCGGGTGCGGTGCCCTCGGCGGGCAGCGGGAGCCGCAGCAGCGGGACGTGCCCGTCGCGGCGGCGCAGCTCGTCGCCGAGGCCGGGGCTGCCGACGGCGGCGCCCCGCGCCAGTTCGCGGGCCTCGGCCAGGGACCAGCGGACCCCGCCGTGCCGGCCCAGCACCGCGGGCTCGTCGCAGACGGCGAGCACGGCGGCGAAGCCGACGCCGAAGCGGCCGACGCTGTCGTGCGCGGGCTCCCGCTTGGCGGAGGCCCGCAGGGTGGACAGGGATTCCACGCCCGTCGCGTCCAGCGGGGCACCGGTGTTGGCGACGGCCAGCACGGCGTGCTCGTGCTCGCCCTCGCCCGGGTGCAGGGTGAGCCGCAGCCGGCCCGGTACGCCCGCGCGGGCGGCGGCGTCGGCCGCGTTCTGCGCCAGTTCGACGACGAGCCGGTCGCGGTAGCCGCCGAGCGCGAGGTCCTCCTCGGCGTTGGCGTCCTCGCGGAACCGGGCCGGGCCCGCGCCCCACGCGTCGAGCACCCCGCGCCGCAGCCGGGCCGTGCCGAAGGGGTCCACGCCGCTCTGGGCCGCCGTCACTCGCACGCTCACGCCGCTGCCTCCAAGTCGCTTCCCGGGGGCGCTGACCGTGCTGACCCCGGAGCCCTGAAGGTATCGCGTACGGGGCTAGGCCTTGCCCGTGAGGTGGGCGAACACGACGACGTTGGAATCCCAGTGGCGGTCCTTCGTGAGCTCGCCGCCGCAGGTGATGACGCGGAGCCCGGCCTTGCCGTGGGTGTCGCCGTAGACCTTGTCGGTGGGGAAGGCGGCCTTCCTGAAGGTGTCGACCTCGTCGACGGCGAAGACGGCGGTGGTGCCGTCGGCCCGGTGCACGTCGATCTCGTCGCCCTTCTTCAGCTCCTTGAGGTCGAAGAACACGGCCTTCGGGACCTGCGGGGTGTCCATGTGCCCGACGATGGCGGCCGCGCCCGGCTCGCCGGGGGTGGGGCCGTCCTCGTACCAGGCCGCGTCCTTCGGCTTGGCGAAGTCGGGCTCCCGCATGACGCCTTGGGCGTCGAGGCCGACGGAGTCCAGCGGGGCGTCCACGCCGATGGCGGGGATGTCGATGCGGTCGGGGACGGACGGCGGGAGGGAGGAGGCGGCGGTGGCGTGCGCCGCCGGGTGGACGCCCTGTGCGGAAGCGCCCGCCGAGCAGCCGGAGGCGAGGGCCACGGCGAGGACCGAGGCCCCCGCCAGGGCGGCCGCGCGACGTGCGCGGCCGCCCCGGCGGGTGGCGGTGGCGGTGGACTCAGGCATTGCCGGCCCCGGGGACGTGACCGGCGGGGGCCTCGCCGGTGTTCACGGAGCCCTTGGGCGTCCTGTGCTCGCTCGGCTTCAGCGGCCGGGGCTTGGGCTGCGGCTTCACATCGGGGGTGCTCCCGCCCTCGGTGGAGAACTTGACGGTGTCGAACTTCTTGCCGCCCGCGTAGGCCTCGACGCCGTAGTAGCCGGTCTTGACGTCCTTGGCGACGACGGCGGTGCCGGTCCACGTGCCGTGGCCGTCGCTCTTCAGGTCGACGCGTCCGCCGGTGAAGGCGTCGGACTTCACGTAGGCGTTCTTCTCACCGGTCCTGATGGTGACGACGACCTTGTCGCCGGGGCGCCCGGAGTCGGTGGACAGGCTCAGGGTGGAGGGTGCCGGAGTGGGCTTGCCGCCCTTCTCGACGGTCAGTTCGGCGGTGGCCCGGAGCCCCGCGCCGTCGGGGCCGGTGCCGGTCAGGGAGACGCCGTAGGTGCCGTCCGGGACGTCGGCGACGACCGCGGTGCCGCCGCGGCCGTCGGTCGTCTTCACGTCGGCGAGGGCCTTGGAGGAGACGGACAGGTTCGTGGAGCCGTCGGGCACCTCCATCCGGAAGGTGAGCGCGGAGCCGGGCTTCGCCTTCGACTCCGACAGCTTCAGTCCCGCGGCGTCCTTGTGGGCGGCCGTGCCGATGGTGGTGACCGGAGCGGGAGCGCCGGCGGCGAAAGCGGTGGCGGCGCTGCCGAGGGCCATCGAGGAGGCGAGGGCGATGCTCGCGATGGTGAGTGCCTTGCGCATGGGATTCCTCCTGAACGGGCCGGGGTTGTTTCCCGGCACACCAGACATGAGGGACATCCCGGGTGCTTGGTTGCGGAGGCGGTCGGGGGCCGGAGGGGGGTCGGCCGAAGGTCCCGAGCGGCATGGCCGCAGGCAGGACGGGGTGCGAAGATCTTCCGTTTAAGGGCTCTTTGCCGCGATTTTTGGGACCAAGGTCCCGGAAGCGGCCGCACGACACGAAGCCCCCGGCGACCAGGTGGTCGCCGGGGGCCCGTACTGCTTGCCGGTCAGGTCAGAGCTGCTCGATGACGTAGTCGATGCAGGCGGTCAGCGCCTGCACGTCCGCCGGGTCGATCGCCGGGAACATCGCGATGCGGAGCTGGTTGCGGCCGAGCTTGCGGTACGGCTCGGTGTCCACGATCCCGTTGGCGCGCAGCACCTTCGCGACGGCCGCCGCGTCGATGTCGTCCGAGAAGTCGATCGTGCCGATGACCGCGGAGCGCTTGTCGGCGTCCACGACGAACGGGCTCGCGTACTTCGAGGCCTCGGCCCAGCCGTACAGGTTGCGCGCGCTGGCGGCCGTGCGGCCGGTGGTGAACTCCAGACCGCCCTGGCCGTTCATCCACTCCAGCTGCTGGTTCAGCAGGAAGAGGGTGCTCAGCGCCGGGGTGTTGTACGTCTGGTTCTTCAGCGAGTTGTCGATCGCCGTCGGCAGCGAGAAGAACTCCGGGATGTGCCGGCCCGACGCGTGCACGCGGGCGGCGCGCTCCAGGGCGGCCGGGGAGAACGCGGCCAGCCACAGGCCGCCGTCCGAGGCGAAGGACTTCTGCGGGGCGAAGTAGTAGACGTCGGTCTCGGTGATGTCGACCGGGAGGCCGCCCGCACCGGAGGTCGCGTCCACCAGGACGAGCGAACCGGCGTCGGCGCCCGCGACGCGCTTGATCGGCGCCGCGACACCCGTCGAGGTCTCGTTGTGCGTGTACGCGTACACGTCGACGCCCGCCTCGGCGACCGGCTCGGGGTGCGTGCCCGGCTCGGAGGAGATCACCGAGGGCTCGTCCAGCCACGGCGCGAGCTTCGCGGCCTTGGCGAACTTGGAGGAGAACTCGCCGAAGGTGAGGTGCTGGGACTTCCGCTCGATCAGACCGGCGGTCGCGATGTCCCAGAAGGCGGTCGAGCCGCCGTTGCCCAGGATCACCTCGTAGCCCTCGGGGAGGGAGAAGAGGTCCCGGAGGCCCTGGCGCACCGAGCCGACCAGGTTCTTGACCGGGGCCTGGCGGTGTGAGGTTCCGAGCAGGGAGGTTCCGGTGGCGGCGAGGGCGTCCAGCGCCTCGGTCCGCACCTTGGAGGGGCCCGCGCCGAAGCGTCCGTCGGCGGGCTTGATGTCAGCGGGAATCTGGATCTCAGCCACGGGCGGAGCGTATCGGGTCCGAGTCGGCGCCACCGCGCCGCGTCCACCCGATGAGACGCATTGGCGGACACCCGGCGGCGTTTCGCGGCGTTATGCCACGACTACGGCACGCACACGCCGCCGGCCCCGGAGCCCGCCCACCGCACGCCAGTAAGGAAAGACATAGGGCAACACTCCTTACCCCCGTCTACCCTGGGAGGATGACCGCGCCCGCGCCCTCCTCCAGCCCCACGACCCCTGCCGCCCAGTCGGCCGCGCCCGGCGCGGGGACCGCTTCCGCCGCTTCCGCCGCTCGTGGTGGGGCGGCCCGCTCCGGGCCGGTCGCGCTGGTGATCGCGGCGGGCGTGTCGGTGCAGTTCGGCGCCGCCCTCGCCGTCACGATCATGCCCAGGGTCGGAGCGGTCGGCGTGGTCACCCTGCGCCTCACGGCCGCGGCGATCGTGCTGCTGCTCCTGTGCCGGCCCACGCTGCGCGGCCACTCGCGCTCCGACTGGCGCACCGTGATCGCCTTCGGCATCGCCCTGGCCGGCATGAACGGCCTCTTCTACCAGGCCATCGACCGCATCCCGCTCGGCCCCGCCGTCACCCTTGAGGTACTGGGCCCGCTGGCGCTCTCCGTCATCGTCTCCCGCCGCCTGGTCAACGTGTTGTGGGCGGGTCTGGCCCTCGCGGGCGTCGTCCTCCTGTCCAGTCACGGTGGGGGCGGCTTCGGCGGCCTCGACCCGCTGGGCGCCGGCTTCGCCCTGGGGGCGGGCGCGATGTGGGCGGCGTACATCGTCTTCAGCGCGCGTACCGGGCGCCGCTTCCCGCAGGCCGACGGCCTGGCCCTGGCGATGGCGGTGGCCGCGGTGATCTCGCTCCCGCTCGGCGTCTTCGAAGCGGGCTCGGCCCTGCTGGACCCGAGCACCCTCGCGCTGGGCGCCGGGGTGGCCGTACTGTCCTCCGTCCTGCCGTACACCCTGGAACTCCTGGCCCTGCGCAGGCTGCCGGCCCCGACCTTCGCGATCCTGATGAGCCTGGAGCCGGCCATCGCGGCCACGGCCGGCTTCCTCGTCCTGCACCAGGCGATGTCCGCCCTGGACGCCCTGGCCATCGCCCTGGTCATCGCGGCGAGCATGGGGGCGGTCCGGTCGCAGGTGGGCAAGCGGGGGGAGTAGGGGCCCCGCTCGCGCTCCACACCCCGCGGGCGCACCCTGGAAGCAGGGTGACCCCCTGGAGGTGATGCACCATGGCCACACTCGTCGGGTGGCATGTGGATCTCGAATTCACCGAGGAGGGCCACCGCACCAGTGCGGCGGCCCTGGTCAGGCTCGGGGACGGCTCCGAGATCAGGGCGCACGGGTACGCCATGCGCCACCCCTCCGACCCGGAGCAGCTGAGGGTCGGGGAAGAGATCGCGGGCGCTCGCGCGCTCATGGATATCGCGTCGCAGATGCTGCAGAAGGCCCACAGCGAGATCGACGAAGCCACGGGCCGTCATTCCTATCCGCTCAATCGCTGAGCGACCGCGGCGGACAGGCTCGTTGACGGGCTCCCTCGGGAGTTCGTCAGCGGGTCCGGCCGCGGAACAGGACGCCGGCCAGGGTCACGGCCACCGCCGTGATGCCGGCGCACCAGGCCAGGGCCACCCAGGGGGAGTTCCCCGCGGGCTGCGCCAGCAGCAGCGCGCGCAGGGATTCGATCACCGGGGTCAGCGGCTGGTGCTCGGCGAAGCCGTGCAGCCAACCCGGCATGGTCCCGATGGGGACGAAGGCGCTGGACGGGTACGGCAGGAACATCATCAGGAAGGTGAACCCGCCCGCCGCCTCCGGCGACTTGGCGAGCAGGCCGAGTACGGCGGCCAGCCACGAGATCGCCGTGATGTACGCGAACAGCAGCCCGGCCGCCGCCAGGAAGGCGGCCGGTCCGGCCTCGGGTCGGAAGCCGATGGCGAGGGCGACGGCGAGCACGAGGGTGGTGGACAGCAGGTTCCGCAGGACGGAGGCCGTCACGTGCCCGGCCAGGATCGGGACGCCGCCGATGTCCAGGGAGCGGAAGCGGTCGACGACCCCGTTCTTCATGTCGTCCGCGACGCTGACGGCGGTGCTCGCCGCGCCGAACCCCGCGCACAGCAGCATCGCGCCGGGGACGACGTACGTCACGTACTCGGTCCCGGTGTCGATGGCTCCGCCGAAGAAGTAGACGAAGATCAGCATCAGCATCACGGGCAGCATCAGCGCGGCGATCAGCGCGTCGGGGCTGCGGCGGCTGATGCGCAGGCTGCGGCCCGCCAGGGAGAGGGCGTGGGTGGCGGCGGTCATCGGTCGGCTCCCGTCAGGGCGAGGAACACGTCGTCGAGGGTGGCGGTGCGGACCGCGAAGCGGTCGACGGCCGTGCGGTCCGGGTCGAGTTCGTCGAGCAGCGCCCGTACGTGCGCGGCGCTCCCGTCGGTGGCGAGGCCCAGGGTGAGCTCGTCCGGGTCGAGGTGGACCGCGCGCGGGGCCAGCGCCTCGTAGGCGGCCCGGCCGGTGAGCGTGAGGTCCAGCCGGTGCCCGTCGACACGGGACTTGAGCTCGGCGGGCGTGCCCTCGGCGGCGATGCGCCCGTCCGCGAGGACGGCGACGCGGTCGGCGAGCCGGTCGGCCTCATCCAGGTACTGGGTGGTGAGCAGCACGGTCGTGCCGTCCGTGCGCAGTTCCCGTACGAGGTCCCACAGGTCCTGGCGGCTGCGCGGGTCGAGCCCGGTCGTCGGCTCGTCCAGGAAGATCACCTCGGGTCGGGAGACCAGGCTCGCGGCGAGGTCGAGGCGTCGCCGCATACCGCCCGAGTACGTCTTGGCCGTACGCGCGCCCGCCTCGGCGAGCCCGAAGCGGTCGAGCAGTTCGTCGGCCCGGGCCCGGGCGGCGCGCGGCCCCAGTCCCCGGAGCCGGCCCATCATGCGGAGCGTCTCGGCGCCGGTCTGGAGTGCGTCGACGGCCGCGAACTGCCCGGTGAGGCTGATGGAGCGGCGTACGAGCGCCCGAGCGCCGGCGGTGTCGTGTCCCGCGACCCGGGCGGTGCCGGCGTCGGGCTCGGTGAGGGTGGCGAGGATCCGGACGGTGGTGGTCTTCCCGGCTCCGTTGGGGCCGAGGAGGGCGAGGACGCTGCCGCGGGGGACGGCGAGGTCGATGCCGTCGAGGACGCGCAGGGCGCCGTAGGACTTGGTCAGGCCGATGGCGTGGATTCCGAGGTCGGACGTGGTCATCGTGGACCGCGCTCCCTTCTGCGTATGGGTTACACGCTACTGCGTAAGTAATACACAGAACTAGGATGTGGGTCAACGACGTACGAGGAAGAGGGGGGTGGCCATGGTCGACCGGGAAGAAGCGGCGGACGACACCGGGCTGCCGGCGAGCCTGGAGATGGCCTGGGGCCTGCGCGAGCGCCCCGGCAAGGGCCCGCGCCCCACCCTCACCGTCCCGCGGATCGTGGAGGCGGCCGTCGCGCTCGCCGCCACGGAGGGGATGGACGCCGTTTCCATGGGCCGGGTGGCCAAGGAGCTCGGCGTCTCGACGATGTCCCTCTACCGGTACGTCGCGGCCAAGGAAGAGCTGTACATCCTGATGTCGGACGCGGGAGTCGGCACCCCGCCGCCGCTCGCGCCGGACGTGCACACGGACGGCCGGGCCTGGCGGGAGCTCCTGTCGGACTGGGCGTACGCGCAGCGCGCCGTACTGATGACCAAGCCCTGGATCCTGCGCATCCCGATCACCGCCCCGCCGGCCACGCCGAACCAGCTCGCCTGGATGGAACGCGGGCTCGCCGCCCTGGCGGGCACCGGCCTGCGGGAGAGCGAGAAGCTCTCGACGATCATCCTCATCGGGGGCCTCGTGCGGAACGAGGCGACCATGGCCGCCGACATGATGGACGCCATCGTCAAGAGCGGCGTCTCACCGGACCGGGTCGTGGGTCAGTACGTCCGCACGCTGCGGCTGCTCACCGGCCCGGACAGCCACCCGGCGGTGACCCGGCTGCTGGAATCCGACGCGTTCACCGGCTCCGACGAGCCGGACTTCCAGTTCCGGTTCGCCCTGGCCCGCCTGCTCGACGGCCTGGCCGAACTGATCGAGGCGCGGAGCGGGTCCGGCGGTTGAGCCGCCGGCGGCTCAGGCCCCGGACGCCTGCAACTGCGCCGCCAGTTTCATCCGCTCGTCCAGCTGCTTCTTCGCCAGGTCCAGCGTCTCCGCGTTCCGCTCGATCGCCCGCTGCTGGTAGGCGACTTCCACCGTGTACCAGATGCCCACCAGGTTGGATTCCTTCTTGCAGGCCACGTCCTGGGTGGCCATGGTGATCGCCTGCGGGCTGCCGATGTTGGAGTCGTCGATGCCCGGCGGCAGGCCCGTCGGGTCGGTGAAGCCGGCGTAGCCGCGCTTGCCCATGCACTCGCTCCACGCCTTCGTCGCCGCGACGACCCGGCTGTCCTTCTGGGCACGGCCGTAGGCCTCCAGCCCGTAGCCCTGCGCGACCATGGTGTCCACCGTGTCCTTGGTGGGCGTGAACAGCTTCAGGGCGCTCTCGCGCAGGCAGCCGCCCGCCGGGACCTTCTGGCCGCCGACGACCGTGGTCGCCACGTCGGACTTCTCGGCTTCCTCCTGGTTCATCGGGACCTGGAGGGACGGGTCCACCTCCAGCCCGTTCAGCACGAGCTTCTCGTTGGCTCCGCGGGACTGCTGCTGGGGCTTCGAGCCGCGGCCGAGCTGGGGGTTGGTGTAGCCGGACTGTGCCGCCTCGGCCGGGTCGGAGATCCCGTACCGGCGGCTGTCGTCCTGCTTCGGAGCCGTTTCGGCCCTCCGGCGCTGCTGGAAGCGGAAGCCGTAGCGCTGCATGCACTGGTCGATGAGCACGTCCTGCGCCTCGTCGAGCACGGCGAGCTGCCGGCCGTTCGGGGTGTACGGGGCCAGCGGAAAGACCAGGGTCCGGCTTTCGAGCAGTGCCGGGACGGCGCCGATGGCGGGTTCGTTGCCGGCGTCGGGGTCGGCCTTCTCGCTCTTCCCGGAGCCGGAGGAAGCCTTGCCGTCGCCCGGCTGCGAACATCCGGCCAGCAGGAGCACCAATGCGGTTGCGGAGGCCGCCAGAGCGGCGTGTCGGGCATGCGGCGAGAACATGGTGGCTCCGGATCGTGTGGGCGGCTGCGACGCGGCCGGCTTCGCCCGCTGTCCGCGGGCGGAGCCGGCTTCTCGCGCGGGCCTAGAAGAAGAACGCCGAGGAGGTCTGGTTGAAGAAGGTCCCGTTCATGTTGCCCCTGGTGCCGGCCCCGAGGGTGGCCATGTAGCCCGCACCGCCCGAGCCGGTGTACACCTTCCACGTGTAGGTGTCCCGGTTCGACCAGGACTCCGTGTTGTTGTCCGTCAGCTGGCCGGAACAGCTCCTCGACCCCTTGAAGGCGTCGGGGTAGAAGTTGATGTCGTTCACGTAGAGGTCGAAGACCGAGTTCGTCTGGTCCAGCATGCAGAACAGGCCGAGCTCGCCGTCGTTGAGCCAGCCGTCCTTTTCTTCGGCGGAGGCCGAGCCGGCGCCGAGGGAGAGCACGCCGAGGACCAGGCCGGCGGCCGCGACGGTGCGCAGGGAATTACGAAGCTTCATCATCCATGCCTTTCGGACAAACTGTCGCAATTTCGGGGGCGGGATCGTGGCCATTGCGGGCGGGGCTTCGACCGCCATGGAGTGGATCACGCTCCGGCTTTCCCTGCAACTGTCCCCGAGTACAGGAATTCGGCCCACCTGTCGACCTGGCGGCGGATTCCGCTTTCTTGTCCCCTTCGCCCGCTTGTCGAGGGCTCTCTCCGGCCCCGGCCGCGCCCGTCCGAGGGGTCGGGGCCGGGGGTGGAGTTGTCCGATATCCGGTCGCCGGCTTCCCGTGGCCGAAAACCGAAGGCCCTTTGGGTGAAGTGATGGTGACGACCCGTCAGTAATGTGGAAAGCGTCAAATGCGCCGACCCGTTTCGGAAAGTTACGATCAAGCTCGGCATTTGGTTCTCGTGAGGCCGTTTCCACCGCTACAGGCAGGAAGACCTTGAGTGCTGAATTGAGCCTCGGAGCAGATCGCAACCGCTGCCCGTGCTGCGTGCTCGGCGCGCGGGACCGCTGGGGAGGCGAATCGGAATGGATCCGGCAAGGACTCATGGGGATACCCGATTTGACCGATCGGGAACGTGAGGTGTTCGGCGCGATGACGTACGGGCCCTCGAACGAGGAGCTTGCGACGAGCCTCGGGATGGCCATTCGGACGGTCAAGTTCCATTTGGAGAACCTCCGCGGCAAACTCGGCGGTATTTCACGGATCCAGACGTGCCTCCTCGCGATGCACCACCGGATCGCCACCTGCCCCGCCGAACACGTCTGAGCGCCCGTCGGTCAGCGGCCGGTCGCGATGAGCGTGGCGGCGAACTTCATCCGCTCGTCGAGCTGCCTCTTCACCAGGTCCAGCTTTTCGGCGTTCTTCTCGATCACCCGGTTCTGGTAGGCGAGCTCCACCGTGTACCAGATGCCCACCAGGTTGGTCTCCCTCTTGCAGTCCACGTCCCGCGCGGCCTGGGCGATCGCCTGCGGACTGCCGATGTTGGAGTCGTCGATGCCCGGCGGCCGGTCCATCGGGTTGTCGACGGTGAAGCCGTGCCCGCCCATGCACTCGCTCCACGACTTGAAGGCCTTGACCACCCTGCCGTCCTTGCGGGAGCGGGCGTAGGCCTCCATGCGCAAGCCCTCCGAGTCCAGGGACCCCACCGTGTCCTTGGTGGGCGTGAACAGCTTCAGATTGCTCTCGCGCAGGCAGCCGCCCGCCGGGACCTTCTGGCCGCCGACGACCGTGGTCGCCACGTCGGACTTCTCGGCCTCCTCCTGACTCGTGGGGACCTGGAGGGACGGGTCCACGTCCAGCCCGTACAGCACGAGCTGCTCGTTGGGCCCGAGCTCCGGCTGCGGAGGCCTCTGCGCGCGGGCGGTCCGGGGCTGTTCGTAGCCGAGCCGGGCCGCCTCGGCGGGATCGGAGAGCCCGTACCGCCTGCTGTAGTCGTGCGCGGCCGCCGAATCGTCCTCGCGCCGCAACCGGTAGCGGAAGCCGTAGCGCTGCATGCACTGGTCGACGAGGACGTCCTGCGCCTCGGCGAGCACCCCCTGCTGCCGGTCGTCCGGAAGGTAGGCGTCCATCGGGAAGGCGAGATCGCGGCTTTGGAGCAGCGCGGGTACGGCGCCGATCGCGGGTTCCTCGCCGGGGTCGCCGCCCGGCTGCGAGCACCCGGCCAGAAGGAGCGTCAGCGCGGCCGCGGAGACCGCCAGGGCGGGGCGGGCGGAACGGGCGGAACGGGTCGGGGACATGCGGCTCCGATGGGGATGGGCGACGTACGGGGGAGAGGCGGTTCCGCCCGGAGTGCGGGGGCGGAACCGCCGTATCGCATGTGCGGCCTGGGCCGCCGTGCTCAGCGCGGGTAGGCCGAGGACAGCTGGTTGAAGTACGTCGGGGTCAGGCCGGCCCGCTCCCCGGGGTAGATGGAGGTGCTGTAGCCCAGGCGCTTCCAGTCCGTGTAGACGTCCCAGATGTAGGTGTCCTTGCTGAGGTAGGACTCCGTGTTGTCGTTCGGGGTCTGCCCGGAGCAGATCCGCGCTCCCTTGAAGACGTCGTTCGCGAAGTTGTCGTCGCGGTAGTAGAGGTCGAAGACCGCGTCCTGCTGGTTCCCGTAGCAGTACAGGCCCAACTCCCCGGGGCCGAGCACGCCGTCCTTCTCGACGGCCGAGGCCGGACCGGCGCCGACGGCGACGGCGCCGAGGACCAGGCCGGCGGCCGCCAAGGTGCGCAGGGAATTGCCGAGTTTCATCAATCATCCCTTTCGGTGGAATTTCATGCCGCTCTCGACGGGTTGGGTGTCGGTTATCCCGGCCGGGTCCTGACAGCCGAGGAGTCGACCACGTTCTCGCGGACCTTGACAACTGTCCCGGAGTACAGGTGAACGATCACGTGCCGCGCTTTACAGTGGCGGCGGTGCAAGAATCCCCAGGAGGTCGCCGCGCAATTTCCAGGCCCGTTTCGTGGCCGCCCCGGCTCTGCTTTCGGCCGCCTTTCCGTTGGCCGGGGTTCACCCGGTCACACGGACCGGCGACGCGTACAGCCGGGCCGCCGCCCATGCCAGGCCCAGGCACACGGGCGTGTAGAGCAGCAGGTTGAGGGTGTGGAACGGGCCGTCGGCCGGACCCGCCACCAGCCCCGCCACCCACCCGACCCCCGCGAGCCCCCGCACGGCCAGCCCGCCCGCGACCGCCCCCGTGACCAGGCGGGCCACCCGGCCCCCGCGCCCCCGGGAGTACGCCAGCACCGCCCCGGCCCCCGTCAGCAGCAACGCCGCCAGCGGGACCACCACGCGCGGCGTGAACGGGGCCTCCATGCCGAGGACGGCGAGCGACAGCGCCCGCGCGTCGGCGGCGGGCCAGGTCGCCCCGGTCGCCCAGTACAGGTGCACCAGCCCGTCGAAGGCGAGCACCCCCGCCACCGCCGACCCGTACCGGCGACCGCGTCGTGCCACGTTCTGCGTGTGAGCCGTCTTCATGTGAGCCCCCTCGGCCCTCGGTGCGCAAACTCCGTCGCACGAAAGGAGGCGCCCCGCGGAGCGGACATTCCCGTGGGCCCCGTCACACCGGCCCCCAGACGGTGCCAGCAGATTGCTGGCACCGCCACTACTCTTGTCGCATGGCCACTCTGTATGTGCGTGATCTGTCCGACGAGGCGCTCGCCGAGCTGAAGATACGAGCCGCCCGCAGTCGCCAGTCGCTCCAGGCGTACGCCCGGACCCTGCTGGAGGAGGAGGCGGCGACGCCGTCGATCGAGGACGTCGTCGCGCGCATCCGTGCCCGCGTATCGGCGGAACTGAGTGTGGACGAGGTCCTCGCGGACCTCGACGCCGGACGGCGGCGCGAATGATCGTGATCGACGCGAGCGCCGTCGTCCTGTTGGTCGCCGACGCCGGGGCGGCCGGCGAGGCCGTTCGTGAGCGGGTGCTGGGCGAGCGGCTCGCCGCGCCCCACCTGCTCGACGTGGAAGTCGCCCACGCGCTCCTCGGCCGCCACCGCGGCGGCAAGCTCTCCGACCGCCAACTGGACATGGCCTGGGAGGACTTCACCGACCTGCCCGTCCGGCGGATGGAGCACGTGCCGGTGCTGCCCCGGGTCCGTGAGTTGCACGCGAACCTCTCCGCGTACGACGCCGCGTACGTCGCACTCGCGGAAGGGCTCCAGGTGCCGCTCGTCACCTGCGACGCACGGATCGGCCGCTCGGGGAGCCCCCGCTGCAAGATCGAGGTCTTCGGCTCGGTGTAGGCGGGTGCACCTGCGGCCCACATGCCGACGGCCCCCGTCTCCCGGCCGGGAGACGAGGGCCGTCGAACGGCGAACAGGTACCGGTCAGAGCTTCTCGGGGGTCCGGATCCCGAGGAGGGACATGCCCTTCGCGAGGGTGCGGGCGGTCAGGTCGCACAGGAACAGGCGGTTCTCCGCGACGACCTGCTCCGGCTCCGGCTTGATGACCGGGCACTCGGTGTAGAACGTCGTGAAGAGGGAGGACAGCTGGTAGAGGTACGCCGCCACCTTGTGCGGCGCGTACTCCGCGGCCGCCTCGCCGATCAGCTCGCCGAAACCGTCCAGGTGCAGACCCAGCGCCCGCTCCGACGGCGCCAGCTCCAGCTCCGGGTGCGCGGCCGGCTGCCGCTCGCCCGCCTTGCGGAGGATGGAGCGGATACGGGCATACGCGTACTGGAGGTACACCGAGGTGTCGCCGTTGAGCGAGACCATCTGGTCCAGGTCGAACTTGTAGTCGCGGGCAGCGGACGTGGACAGGTCGGCGTACTTCACCGCGCCGATGCCCACGTACTGGCCGTTCTCGACGATCTCCGCCTCCGTCAGGCCCACCTTCTCGGCCTTCTCACGGACCACGGCGGTCGCCCGGTCCACGGCCTCGTCGAGCAGGTCCACCAGCCTGACCGTCTCGCCCTCACGGGTCTTGAACGGCTTGCCGTCCTTGCCGAGGACCGTGCCGAACGCCAGCTGAACGGCCTTGACCCCGTCGTTCAGCCAGCCCGCCCGGCGCGCCGTCTCGAAGACCATCTTGAAGTGCAGCGACTGCCGCGCGTCCACGACGTAGATCAGGGTCGTCGCGTCCAGGTTCGAGACGCGGTCACGGATCGCCGACAGGTCGGTCGCCGCGTAGCCGAAACCACCGTCCGACTTCTGCACGATCAGCGGCGTCGGGTTGCCGTCCGGGCCCTTGACGTCGTCGAAGAACACGCACAGCGCGCCGTTGGAGCGGACGGCGACGCCCGACTCCTCCAGCAGCTTGCACGTCTCGACCAGCATGTCGTTGTAACCGGACTCGCCGATCACGTCGGGGTCCTGGATGTCCATGTCCAGCTTGTTGAAGACGGAGTAGAAGTAGATCTTCGACTCGTCCACGAACCGCTGCCACAGCGAGAGGGTCTCCGGCTCGCCCGCCTGGAGGTCGACCACCCGGGCCCGGGCCCGCGTCTTGAACTCCTCGTCGGAGTCGAAGAGCGCACGCGAGGCCTTGTAGAGGCGGTTGAGGTTGGACATGGCCTCCTCGCCGGAGACCTCCTCCTCCGACTTGTGGTCCAGCTCGTGCGGGTGCTCCATCAGGTACTGGATGAGCATGCCGAACTGGGTGCCCCAGTCGCCGATGTGGTGGCGCCGGACCACCTTCTCGCCCGTGAACTCCAGGATCTCCACCATCGCCGCACCGATCACGGCGGACCGCAGGTGGCCGACGTGCATCTCCTTCGCGACGTTCGGCTGCGCGTAGTCGATCACCGTCGTGCCCGCGTCCGCGGCGAGCGGCACGCCGAGACGGTCGTCGCCCGCCCGGGCCGCGAGCGTCTCGATGATCGCCCGGTCGGTGATGGTGATGTTGAGGAAGCCCGGACCCGAGACCTCGATCTCCCGGATCAGGTCACCGCTCACGATGCCCTCGACCACGGTCGTCGCCAGCTCGCGCGGGTTGGCCTTCGCCTTCTTCGCGAGCGCCAGGATGCCGTTGGCCTGGAAGTCGGCCCGGTCGCTACGTCGCAGCAGCGGGTCGGCGCCACCGGCCTCCGGCAGGGCCGAGGCGAGGGCGTCCGCGACGCGCTGATTGACGGAAGAAGCGAGGGAAGGGACCGAGGCCATGAGCTGCCGTTCCTGTGAGGTTGTGCCGGTGGGTGCACTTGGTTGTTCCGACAAGTGCCGAGTATCCCACGTGGGCCCTCCTCGTTTCGCGGCATATCGCTGTGTGGGAGCAACCCCGGAGCGACCCGTTCCGTCTGGGAGAATGGCCCAAGCCAGCATTCGAGATAGAAGGACGTGTCGTGGCTCAGAGCGCCCAGAGCAGCACCGAGACCGACTGGGTCTCCCGTTTCGCGGACGAGGTCATCGCCGAATCGGAGCGCCGAGCCCCGGGCAAAGCGGTCGTCGTCGCGTCCGGACTCTCCCCCTCCGGCCCCATCCACCTGGGCAACCTCCGCGAGGTCATGACCCCGCACCTGGTCGCCGACGAGATCCGCCGCCGCGGGTACGAGGTCCGCCACCTCATCTCCTGGGACGACTACGACCGGTACCGCAAGGTCCCCAAGGGCATCCCCGGCGTCACCGAGGAATCGCACGCACAGCACATCGGCCGCCCGCTGACCGCCGTGCCCGCGCCCGAAGGCTCCTCGTACCCGAACTGGGCCGAGCACTTCAAGGCCGCCATGGTCGAGTCCCTGGCCGAGCTGGGCGTCGAATACGACCCCATCAGCCAGACCGAGCAGTACACCGCCGGCACCTATCGCGAACAGGTCCTGTTCGCGATGAAGCACCGCGGCGACATCGACGCGATCCTCGACCAGTACCGCACCAAGCAGAAGCCGGGCGGCAAGAAGCCCCAGCAGAAGCAGGTCGACGAAGCCGAACTCGAAGCCGCCGAAGGCTCCGGCGCCGCCGCCGAGGACGACGGCAGCAGCGCCGAGGGCGGCTACTTCCCGTACAAGCCCTACTGCGGCGAATGCGGCAAGGACTTCACCAAGGTCACCTCGTACGACGACGAGACCACCGAGATGACCTACGTCTGCACCGAGGACGAGTTCACCGAGACGGTCAAGCTCAGCGAGTTCAACCGCGGCAAGCTCGTCTGGAAGGTCGACTGGCCCATGCGCTGGGCCTACGAAGGCGTGATCTTCGAGCCCTCCGGCGTCGACCACTCCTCGCCCGGCTCCTCCTTCCAGGTCGGCGGCCAGATCGTCGGCATCTTCGGCGGCGAACAGCCCATCGGCCCGATGTACGCCTTCGTCGGCATCAGCGGCATGGCCAAGATGTCCTCCTCGAAGGGCGGCGTCCCCACCCCGGCCGACGCGCTGAAGATCATGGAGCCGCAGCTGCTGCGCTGGCTCTACGCCCGCCGCAAGCCCAACCAGTCCTTCAAGATCGCCTTCGACCAGGAGATCCAGCGGCTCTACGACGAGTGGGACAAGCTGGAGTCCAAGGTCGCCGACGGCACCGTCCTGCCCGCCGACGCCGCCGCGCACACCCGCGCCGTCAAGGTCGCCTCCCACGAGCTCCCGCGCACCCCGCGCCCGATGCCGTACCGCACGCTCGCCTCCGTCGTCGACATCACCGCCGGCCACGACGAGCAGACCCTGCGCATCCTGACCGACCTGGACCCGTCGCAGCCGCTGACCTCCCTCGACGAGGTACGCCCGCGCCTGGACCGCGCCGAGAACTGGATCACCACCCAGGTCCCCGCCGACCAGCGCACCCTCGTACGCGACGAGCCCGACACCGAGCTGCTGTCCTCCCTCGACGACGAGGGCCGCGCATCGCTCCGCCTCCTCCTCGACGGACTCGACTCGCACTGGTCCCTCGACGGGCTCACCACCCTCGTCTACGGAGTCCCGAAGGTCATGGCCGGGCTGGAGCCCGACGCCAAGCCCACCCCGGAACTCAAGGTCGCCCAGCGCACCTTCTTCGCGCTCCTCTACCGGCTCCTCGTCACCCGCGAGACCGGCCCGCGCCTGCCCACGCTGCTCCTGGCCGTGGGCGCGGACCGGGTGCGCAAGCTGCTCGCCGCCTGAGGCCCGTGACACGACGGAAGGGCCCGCACCCCTCGGGGGTGCGGGCCCTTCCCGCGTCACCGGACACGGCTACGCGATGTGCTCGTTCTCCAGGTCCTTCTGGTACCGCTGCTTGAAGGCAGGGATCATGCGGCGCAGCAGCGAGCCGCTGCGCGGGTGGGTCACCCCGTAACCGTCCGAGAGGTGTATGTCGAGGGCCTCCGCCGTCGGGAAGTCGTTCTGCTCGTCGACCAGCGCCCGGAACACCTTGTACGCGGCCTCGGCGAACTCCGCCTCGTCCGGCGTCTCGTCCGCCGCCCCGCCGCCCTCCGCGGCCTCGTCCTGCCTCGGAGCCGGTATCGGCACCTGCTCCTGCCCGTGCGGGAGGAACTGCTCCGCGTCCGGACCCGCCGGAGGCATGACCGGCGTCGGCTCCAGACCCTCCACGTACTGCGGGTTGTAACCACCCTCGTACGCCGCCTGCGGCGCCAGCGGCGCCGCGAACCACGCACTGTTGTGCGCCGCCGGCATCGCCGTCGGATCCACCGCGTACGCCGCCGGAACGTGCATCGCGGGCTGCGCCGAACCCTGCTGCTGGGCCTGCGCCTGAGCGAAGGCGAACGCCTGCGCCTGCACCAGGGCCTGGGCCTGCGCGAGGGCCTGCGCCTGGGCCTGCGGATCCAGAGCCTCGGCAGCCGCGGCCTCCAGCGCCGGCGCGACGGGCAGCCCCGCCTCCACCTCGACCTTGGACTCCGCCTCCACCGGAGGCAGCAGCGCCGGCTCGATCCCCGCCGCCGCCAGCCCCTCCGGGGCCGTCTGCGACAACGGCACGCCGATCCGCGCCAGCCGCAGCGGCATCATCGCCTCCACCGGAGCCTTGCGCCGCCACGCCCTCCCGTACCGCGCCTGCAGACGGGCCTGGTAGATCAACCGGTCCTGCTCCATGCCGACGGCCTGCTCGTACGAACGCAGCTCCCACAGCTTCATCCGCCGCCACAGCTTGAACGTCGGCACCGGCGACAGGAGCCACCGGGTGATCCGCACGCCCTCCATGTGCCGGTCCGCCGTGATGTCGGCGATCCGGCCCACCGCGTGCCGGGCCGCCTCCACCGTCACCACGAACAGGATCGGGATCACCGCGTGCATGCCCACACCCAGCGGGTCCGGCCACGCCGCAGCGCCGTTGAACGCGATCGTCGCCGCCGTCAGCAGCCACGCCGTCTGACGCAGCAGCGGGAAGGGGATCCGGATCCACGTCAGCAACAGGTCGAGCGCCAGCAGCACACAGATGCCCATGTCGATGCCGATGGGGAACACCAGAGAGAAGTCGCCGAAGCCCTTCTTCAACGCCAGGGCACGCACCGCGGAGTACGAACCCGCGAAACCGATCCCCGCGATGACCACGGCGCCGGCGACCACGACACCGATGAGTATCCGGTGGGTACGAGTCAGCTGCATCGCGGCCACCCGTGATCCCCTCCCCTTGTCGAGTGCTTACCGAGCCTTTACCGAGCCGCGGCAGGCACAGCGTAAGCCCGACCGGAAGTCACCGCTCCTCTGGCCCCGTTACTACCGGAGCGTCACTACTGGGCCTGCGGCGACTGCGACTGCTGTCCCTGCTGCTGGTTCGAGGTGTCCACCGAGGCCACGGCCTCCTTGGCGGCCACGATCGCGTCCTGGAGCAGCTTCGCCTGGTCCGGAGCACCGGCACCCTCGTACGCGGCACCGTTGTAGTCGAGCGTGACCACCACGTTGTGCGTGCGCGCCACGATCGTCGTGTTGAAGGAGTCGACGTTGTCCTTCTTCACCGAGTACACGACCGACGTCGCCTGGTCGCCGACGCCGCCCGCCTGCTCGGTCTTCAGGTTCTGCGCACCCTCGGTGCCCTTCGCGAGCTCGACCTGCTTGTTGAACTGCTCCTCGGCGCGCTTGTCGGCGTTGCCGAGCGAGGCGTGCGAGTCGGAGCGGGAGAAGTTCACCGCGAGCCAGCGGTACTGCGAACCCTTCAGGCCGTCCTCGTCCAGGCCGTTCCAGGAGCAGCCCGCCCGGCTGGCCAGGTCGTTCGACTTGGCCGCCGAACCGTTCTTGTCCTTCACCTTCGGGACGAGCGTGTCGAGCGTCGCCGACTGGAGCACCTTGCAGGGATCCGGGAGCGCGGCGAACGTCGCCTTCTCCAGGGCGGGCGAAGCCTTGCCGCTCGGCTTCGCAGACGCGGACGAACCGGACTTCTTGTTGCTGCCCGAGCTCGACTCCTTGCCCGAATCGGAGGAGCAGCCCGCGACGGCGAGGACCACCGGGACGGCTGCGCAGGCGAGAACGCGGGTGAGGCGCGAGGCAGATCGGTGCATGTTTCCTTCTGGTGCGATGGTCGGACTAATTCGGACGCGAACCCGAGCAACGGTAGCCCGACCCGACGCCTGCATGCTGTGCGCACCGTCACCTGAAGGCGCGCCGAACCCACTTCACTCGTTGAAACGCTCGACCAAGGCCTGCGCCAACTGCCTTGCCCTGTCCTGGGTTTCGCCGCTCGGCGGGACCACGCCCGGCAGGGCGGGCTGCACGCTGTACTCCACCGTCACGATGACATTCGAGGTACGGAACACAATCCGCACGGTCCGCGACTGCGCCGCGCTGGCCCCGGCGGGGCTCAGCTTGTCCTCGATGAAGGCCTCGGTCCCGAGCCCCTCCAGCACCCGCGACCCGAGCTCGACGGGCGCGGAAGGAGTCGGAGTCGGAGCCGCGGGCGCGGGCGCACTCGCGCCCGGCGCGGGCGCCCCGGCGGCGGGAGGCGTCGCGGCGGCCGGAGGTGCCGCACTGGAAGTGGGAGTGGGGGTGGGAGTGGGGCTCGGGCTGGGGAAGGGCAGGTGCGCGTCGGTCACCCGGCGCACGTACACCTGCCTCGCCTTGTCGTCGTCGCTCGTCACGGACCGGTCGTACGAGACCACGCGCTCGAAGACCACCGACAGCAGCCGGGTCTCCTCGGGCGTCTGGGCGTTCCAGCGGCAGCCGACGTGCCGGTCGCCGTCGTACGAGGGGTCCGCGACGCCCGCGTACAGCTGGTCGCGCTGCGGGGTGGGCAGCGTGTCCGGGACCGGCAGCATCCCCTTCAGCCGCTTGCTCTCGACGCCGGCCCGGCAGGGCGAGGGCAGGCTGCGGTACTTGCCGGGCTGCGCGGGCGCGGCCTGGTTCCCGCCGCCCTTGGCGTCGCTGCCGCCGCCGGCCTTGCCCCCGCCGGTGCACCCGGTCAGCGCTCCCGCGCCGGCCGCGAGCGCGGCGAACATCGCGATGCCGGGCAGGACTCGCCGTACCGCCGCCTTGCGCTGCACGTCCACTGGCCCCCTTAAATACGTTGCCGCGACTCGGACGCGGATGGACACAATGTCTACCGCACACGCTGGTGCCGACGCCGGTCCCCTGTCCCATTCAGGGCCAAGAGCGAGGCTTTTTGCGCTTTCCGACTTTTCCATGGTTTTCGGGGGATTGATTCCGTATGTCGTATGTAGAGGTACCCGGGGCGAAGGTTCCGATCCGGATGTGGACCGACCCGGCGTCGGTCGAGGACAGCGCGATGCGCCAGCTGCAGAACACGGCCGGCCTCCCGTGGATCAAGGGCCTGGCCGTCATGCCGGACGTCCACTACGGCAAGGGCGCGACGGTCGGCTCGGTCATCGCGATGAAGGACGCGGTCTGTCCGGCGGCGGTGGGCGTGGACATCGGCTGCGGCATGTCGGCGGTGAAGACGTCCCTGACGGCGAACGACCTCCCGGGGGACCTGTCGAAGCTGCGGTCGCGGATCGAGCAGGTGATTCCGGTGGGGGCGGGGATGCACAAGGAGGCCGTGGACCCGGCGCGGTTGTACGGGTTCTCGGCCGAGGGCTACGACGACCTCTGGGACCGGTTCGACTACATCGCCGACGCGGTCAAATTCCGTCGGGAACGCGCCATGAAGCAGATCGGAACGCTCGGATCCGGCAACCATTTCGTCGAATTTTGTCTTGATGAGTCAGGTTCGGTCTGGCTGATGCTCCACTCCGGTTCCCGGGGCATCGGCAACGAGCTCGCGGCCCACCACATCGGCGTGGCCCACGGCCTCGCGCACAACCAGGGTCTGGTCGACCGCGACCTGGCCGTGTTCCTGGCCGCCACCCCGGAGATGGAGGCGTACCGCAACGACCTCTTCTGGGCCCAGGAGTACGCCAAGTACAACCGCGCGGCGATGATGAGCCTGTTCAAGGAAGTCATCCGCAGGGAGTTCCGCAAGGCGAAGGTCTCCTTCGAGCAGGAGATCAGTTGCCACCACAACTACGTGGCGGAGGAGCGGTACGACGGAATGGACCTGCTGGTCACCCGCAAGGGCGCGATCCGCGCCGGCAGCGGCGACTACGGGATCATCCCGGGCTCCATGGGCACGGGCTCGTACATCGTGAAGGGCCTCGGCAACGAGAAGTCCTTCAACTCGGCCTCGCACGGCGCCGGCCGGAAGATGAGCCGCACGGCGGCGAAGAAGAAGTTCTCGGCGCGCGACCTCGCGGAGCAGACCAAGGGAGTCGAGTGCCGTAAGGACTCGGGCGTCGTGGACGAGATCCCTGGCGCGTACAAGTCGATCGAGCAGGTCATCGACCAGCAGACCGACCTCGTGCAGGTCGTGGCCAAGCTCAAGCAGGTCATCTGCATCAAGGGCTGACCCCCGCTTGTGGGGGCCCGGACCACCTGTGGTCCGGGCCCCTTCGTCTTTCCGGTGCACCCGCCGCGAGGTGATCCGGGTCACATGTCCTCGCGTTCTGTCACAGGCGTCGAGCGTGCGGTGTCTTGTGGTCGACCCCCTGGAAACGGAGCGAGGAGAGACCATGAGCGGCAAGACGAACGTCGTAGTGATCGGTGGCGGGTACGCGGGCGTCATGGCGGCCAACCGGCTGACGCAGCGCGGCGACGTGGCCGTGACGCTGGTCAACCCGCGTCCGGAGTTCGTGCACCGGATCCGGCTGCACCAGCAGGTCGCCGGGACCGGAGCCGCGGTCGTCGCCTTCCGGGAGGTGCTGGCGGACGGGGTGCGGCTCGTCGTGGATGCCGTGACGCGGATCGACGCGGCCGGGCGTCGGGTGGAGCTGGCGATGGGGGACGTGGTCGGTTACGACTACCTCGTCTACGCGGTGGGCAGCGGCAGCGCCGATCCGACGGTGCCGGGGGCGGCCGAGTTCGCGTACCCGATCGCCACCTTCGAGGACGCGGAGCGGCTGCGGCCGGTGCTGGACGCTGCCCCCGCGACGGGTGTGGTGACCGTGGTCGGGGCCGGGCCGACCGGTATCGAGACCGCCGCCGAGCTGGCCGAGCAGGGGCGGGCCGTGACCCTGGTGTGCGGTGGGGTGCTCGGCCCGTACCTGCACGCGCGCGGCCGGCGTTCGGTGGCGGGGCGGCTGGCCAAGCTCGGTGTGACCGTGCTGGAGGGCCCCGACGCGAAGGTGACGGCGGTGACGCGGGATGCGGTGGAGCTCGCCGACGGGCGGGTGCTGCCGAGCGCGGTGACCATCTGGACGGTCGGCTTCGGCGTCCCGGACCTTGCGATGAGAAGTGGGCTGACCACTGACGCGCTGGGGCGTCTGCTCACGGACGAGACGCTGACCAGCGTCGACGACGACCGTGTCTTCGCGGCGGGCGACTCGGCGGCCCCGTCGGGGCAGCCGCTGCGGATGAGCTGCCAGGCCGCGATGCCGTTGGGTGCGCGGGCCGCCGACACGGTGCTCAGCCGGATCGCGGGGGAGCGGCCCGAGGAGCTGCACCAGCCGTTCGCCGCGCAGTGCATCAGCCTCGGGCGGGGTACCGGCATCTTCCAGTTCGCCAGCAAGGCCGACGTCGCGGTGTGGGCGCACATCGACGGCCGCCTGGGCGCGAAGCTCAAGGAGACCGTGTGCAAGGTCGTCGTCAAGCACCTCGCCGAGGAGGGGCACAAGCCCGGCGGGTACAAGCTGCACCAGGGCGGGAGCGCCGCCAAGCGCCAGGAGCTGGTGCGGGCCAGGGCTGCGGCCGAGGGCGCTGAGGCTCGCGCGATTCTCGAGCGGCAGGCCTAGTCCCGACTGGCAGGGCAGGAGATGATCAAGGTATGAGTGATCATGTAGCCGACGAGGCGACCGAGCTGTTCGTCGCCCACCGCAATCTGCTCTTCACCGTCGCCTACGAGATGCTCGGCTCGGCGGCCGACGCCGAGGACGTCCTCCAGGAGACCTGGCTGCGGTGGGCCGAGGTCGACCTCGACCAGGTGCGCGACCAGCGCGCGTACCTGGTCCGGATCACGACCCGGCAGGCGCTCAACCGGTTGCGCAGCATGTCGCGCCGCAAGGAGTCGTACGTCGGTCCGTGGCTGCCGGAGCCGCTGCTGACCGCGCCGGACGTGGCCCAGGACGTCGAGCTCGCCGAGAGCGTGTCGATGGCGGTGATGCTCGTACTGGAGACGCTGTCGCCGACCGAGCGGGCCGTCTTCGTCCTGCGCGAGGTCTTCGACGTCGGGTACGAGGAGATCGCGGAGGCCGTCGACAAGACGCCGGCGGCCGTCCGGCAGATCGCGCACCGGGCCCGCAAGCACGTGGATGCGCGGCGTCCGCGCGAGGTGGTGTCCCAGAGCGAGACGCGCGCGGCTCTGGATTCGTTCTGGGCGGCGGCGAACGGCGGGGACATCCAGAGCCTGCTGGACGTGCTCGCGCCCGACGTCGTCCTGATGAGCGACGGCGGCGGCATCAAGCAGGCCGCGGTGCGGCCGATCCTCGGCGCGGACAAGGTGTCCCGCTTCTTCGTCGGCGGGTTCAGCAAGAACCGGCTGCCGGTCGCCGTCGGCCACACCCTGGTCAACGGAAGCCCGGCGCTCGTCGTGCACGTGGACGGGGAGCTGGACGGGGTCATGGCGGCGCGCGTGGAGGGCGGCCGGATCGTGGGCCTGTACTACGTCCGCAACCCGGAGAAGCTGTCCCGTGTCGAGTCGGAGACGGCGCTGACCCTGCGGTGAGCCGCGGTGGGCTCGGTGGGCCCCGGGAGCCGGTCGTGATCGGTCCCGGGCCCTGCTGCGCGGGTCGGTTCCGTTGTCGTCAACCGGGGGGTTGACGGCGGGAGTTGGTCTAGACCAGGGTGTGCCGCATGTGGAGATCTCGCGTGCTTGTCGCCGCTCTCGCGTCGTTGTCGCTCGCCCTCGGGGCCGCCGGGTCCGCTCAGGCCGGGGTGGGGCTGCCGCCCGTCGTGTCGCACGTGCCGACCGGGGAGAACGTCGTCTTCATCACCATCGACGACGGCTGGAACCACGATCCGGAGGCGGCCCGGATCCTGCTGGAGAAGCGGGTGCCGGTCTCGTTGTTCCTGCTGCCGGGGGCGACCTCGTACGACACGCAGTACTTCACCGCCCTCACCGAGCAGGGGCGGGCGACCGTCGAGAACCACACCGTCAACCACCCGGACCTGACCACGCTCGACGCCGCCGGCAAGGACGCCGAGGTGTGCGGGGCGGGGGAGCGGTTGGAGGCGGCGTTCGGGCGGACGCCGAAGCTGCTGCGGCCGCCGTACGGGGCGGTGAACGACGACGTGCGGCTCGCGGCGAAGGCGTGCGGGGTGAAGGCGCTCGTGACGTGGACGTACGACTTCACGACCTGGAGCCAGACGCCGCCCACGCCGCGGCTGAAGGCCGGTGACATCGTGCTGCTGCACTTCACGCCGACCCTGCCGGCGGACCTTCAGCGGGCGCTGGACGCGGCGAAGGCGGCCGGGCTGAAGCCGGCCGCCCTCATGCCGCACCTGAAGGCGGCCGGGTTGGTTCCCTGACGCCGGCGCCTAGAGCTCGCGGTGGAGCTTCGTGTTCGAGGCCTGGGCGCGGGGGCGGACCACCAGGAGGTCGATGTTGACGTGGCTGGGGCGGGTCACCGCCCAGGTGACGGTCTCGGCCACGTCGTCCGCGGAGAGGGGCTCCGCGACGCCCTCGTAGACCTTGGCCGCGCGCTCGGTGTCACCGCGGAAGCGGGTGGTGGCGAACTCCTCGGTCTTGACCAGGCCGGGGGCGATCTCGATGACGCGTACGGGCTGGCCGAGGAGTTCGAGGCGGAGGGTCTCGGCGAGGACGCGGGCGCCGTTCTTGGCGGCGACGTAGCCGGCGCCGCCCTCGTAGGTGGCGTGGCCGGCGGTGGAGGACAGGACGACCACCGTGCCGTCGCCGGAGGCGGTGATCGCGGGGAGCAGGGCCTGGGTGACGTTGAGGGTGCCGATGACGTTGGTCTCGTACATCGTGCGCCAGTCGGCCGGGTCCCCGGTGGCGACGGGGTCGACGCCGAGGGCGCCGCCCGCGTTGTTGACGACGACGTCACAGCGGTCGAGGGAGGCGGCGAAGGCGTCGACGGCGGCCCGGTCGGTCACGTCGAGGGCGTGGGCGGTGGCGGAGTGTCCGGCCGCGGTGATCTCGGCGGCGAGGGCCTCGATGCGGTCCTTGCGGCGGGCGGTGAGGACGACGTGGTAGCCGGCCGCGGCGAGCTGCCGGGCGGTGGCCGCGCCGATGCCGCTGCTCGCTCCGGTGACGACGGCGGTGCGGATGGCCGTGGTCGTGCTCATGTGGAGGGCTCCTCGGTTGGGTCGGGTGCGGGTCGGTCGTTCGTACGGTCGAATACTCGCCAGCATAGGCGGGACGGGCGGGGCTCAGCGGCCGCGCGGGGCGTACATGATCACGGCCATGCCGGCGAGGCAGACGAGGGCTCCGGCGATGTCCCAGCGGTCGGGGCGGTAGCCGTCGGCGATGACGCCCCAGGCGAGGGAGCCGGCGACGAAGACCCCGCCGTAGGCGGCGAGGACGCGGGCGAAGTCGCCCTGGGGCTGGAGGGTGGCGACGAAACCGTAGAGGCCCAG
Organism: Streptomyces sp. NPDC096339; assembly: GCF_044762985.1. Lineage (NCBI taxonomy): Bacteria > Bacillati > Actinomycetota > Actinomycetes > Kitasatosporales > Streptomycetaceae > Streptomyces > Streptomyces sp. NPDC096339. Next base: position 204,089 of record NZ_JBIWFI010000004.1, read on the forward strand.
GGCGATGACTCCGGCGCCGATCCACGCCCACCCCTTGTGTTCGCGGACGCCCTGCCAGACGAGCCAGGCGCCGCCGATCTCCAGGAGGGCGGCGAGGGCGAAGAGGGCGATGGAGCGGGTGATCGACATGGCCGGAAGCCTATGCAGGGGGCGGCGGGCGGATGGGGGTATGCCTCGCCCTCATTCGTGTGATGGTCCGACTGGACGGGGTCGGCGCCGGCTAGCCTCCGCGCGAAGAGCACCGTGAGGAGGAGGTCGTGGCGATGCGCCGTGTTGCCGTGTCGGGTGTGGTGGTGGCGGGGTTGTCCGGGCTGCTGGCGTTGGGGACGGCGGCTCCCGCGGGGGCCTGGGCCGGGCCGGAGGCGGATGTCTCGTACCACGGCCGGGTGGCCCTGGCCGGGGAGCGGTTGCGGATCTGGCTGGTGCCGGAGAACGACGGGCCGTCGGCGGTGCCGAACGCGACGCTGCGGGTGCGGCTGTCGGCCGATCTCGCGGACCGCCAGGAACTGCCGGCCGGCTGTGTGCGGGCCGGGCTGCGGGAGGTGGTGTGCGAGACCGGGCCGATGGCGTTGCACGGGCACGGCCGGCACATCGGGATGGCGCTGGGGCTGCGGGAGCGGGCGTCGGAGGTGGTGGTGCGGGTGGACACGTGGTGGAACGGGGGCGCGACCGACCGCGACAGTGCGAACAACGAGCACGTGGTGCTCGCGCTGGACACCGGTGACGCCTATGCCTTCTGAGCCTGGGTCTGGGTCTGGGCCTGGGCCTGGTCCGCGGTGCCGAATTCGGTGAGGGCCTCTTCGACGATCCGCTCCAGGCGGGCGTGGTGGGCGCCGCGCCAGTAGACGCGTTCGCAGTCGGTGCACTGTGCGAACACGTCGTAGGAGCGGTGCGTGCCGTGCTCCAGGCGGTCGCCGACGCTGTCCTTGTCGGCTTCGTGGAGCGGCCCGTTGCAGGCGGTGCAGCGGGTCCACGGTGCGAGGGCGGGTGCGAACCGGCCGAGTACGTCGCGCAGTTGCTCGTCCGGGTTGTCGCTGTAGACGTACGCGCCGGCGAAGAGCTCGCGGCGGCGCAGCAGTCCGCGGTCGCGGGAGAGCAGTACGCGCTGTTCGGCGGCGGAGCGGGTGGCGAGGGCCGGGTCGCCGATGTCCTCGTTCTCGTAGGCGGCGTCGACGCCGAGCAGGCGCAGGCGGCGGGCGAGGGTGCCGAGGTGGACGTCGAGGAGGAAGCGGAGCGGGGCGCCGCCCACGCGCTGGGGCCGCTCGACGCCGAACACCTCGACGTTCTGGCCGTCTTGGGGGACGTACGAGACGGGGACCTCGTGGCCGTCGACGAGGAGGCGGCCGACTTCGGTGAGCGGAACCCCGGCGGATTCGACGACGTGTCCGAGGCTGGAGGCGCCGTCGGTGGCCGTCGGTACGCGGTCCGCGCGCCTGCTGGGTGCGGCGAAGAGGCGCAGGTCGGGGGCGAGGGTGAGCTGAATGCCGGGTCCGTTCACCTTGTCAGCATGCCACTGAGGGGGTGTGGGGCGCCGGGGTTTTAGTGGGCGGCGGCGGTCTGGGCCGCGGTCTCGGCCGCGTTCGCGTTCGCGTCGTAGGCCTGGCGGTGGGCGGCGACCTTCTCGAAGTGGTTCTCGGCCCACAGTTTCACCGAGGAGAGCAGGCAGCCGAGGCTGTCGCCGAGTTCGGTGAGCCGGTAGTCGACGCGGACGGGGACGGTGGGGGTCACGGTGCGGGTGACGATGCCGTCGCGTTCCAGGGAGCGCAGGGTCTGGGTGAGCATCTTCTGGCTGACGCCGGGGATCTTGCGGCCGAGGTCGCTGTAGCGCATGGAGCGGTCGTCGGCCTGGGCGAGGGCGCTGACGACGAGGCCGACCCACTTGTCGCTGATGCGGGCCAGGAGTTGCCCGGTGGGGCATTCCTTGAGGAAGGCGTCGTAGGCGTGGCGGGCTTCTTCGCGGCGGGCCGCGGCGGTGCGGGTGGCCATGGGTGCCCCACTTCCGGGTCGGGTACGCACCCGGAAGTACGTACTTACGAAAAGAGAGTACCTCTCCCTAGGTTAGTGCTCACCAGGAACGAACGGCTCGATGAGCACGACGGGGAGAGATCATGAGCGGCGCAACGATGAAGGCAGTGGTCGTGGACGCGTTCGGCGGACCGGAGAACGTCCGGATCGCCGAGGTGGAGGTTCCGCGCCCGGAGGCCGGGCAGGTGCGGATCCGGGTCCGGGCGGCCGGGCTCAACCCGGTGGACGCCGGGGTCCGCGCCGGGGTCTTCGGCGGGGAGGGGCAGCGGATCGGCCTCGGCTGGGACGTGGCGGGGGAGATCGACGAGGTCGGCGCCGGGGTGGCCGACTGGACCGCCGGGCAGCAGGTCGTCGGTCTGCACTACGGGACGGTGAAGCCGCTGGGCACGCACGCGGAGTACGTGGTCCTCGACGCGACGGCCATCGCCGCCGCCCCGGCCGGCGTGGACACCGCGACCGCGGCGGGCCTCCCGCTCGCCGGACTCACCGCGGCCCGCTCCGTGGACTTGCTCGGCCTCGCACCCGGCGCCTCGGTGCTGGTCACCGGCGCCGCCGGGGTGGTCGGAGCGCTCGCGGTCCAGCTCGCGGTGCGGGCGGGGCTGGCCGTGACGGCCCTCGCGGGCGCCGACGACGAGGCGTACCTGCGCTCCCTGGGCGCGACCGGCTTCGTACGGCGCGGAGAGGGCCCGGCCGAGCCGGTGGACGGGGTGCTGGACACGGCCGTACTGGGTGGGCCCGCGCTGGGCTTCGTCCGCGACGGCGGTGTCTACGTCGGCGTGATCCCGGGCGCGGCCCCGGCCGCGGAGCGCGGGATACGGGTGGTGGAGCAGGAGGTCGCCGCGGACGGGGAGCACCTGGCGCGCCTGGTCTCCCTGGTCGAGGCGGGCGACCTCGCGCTGCGGGTCGCGGAGGTCATCGACCTCGTGGACGCCGCCAAGGCGCACGACCGGCTGGCCACCCCCGGCGTGCGGGGCCGGATCATCCTGACCCCGTGACCGGGCGGGTCCGGGACGACCGGCGGGAGGCGTGAGGGCCGCACGGGGGGCGGCCCTCAGGCCCTCAGGCCCTCAGGCCCTCAGGCCCTCAGGCCCTCAGGCCCTCAGGCCCTCAGGCCCTCAGGCCCTCAGGCCCTCAGGCTCTCAGGCCCGGGGCCTCCGGGCTTCCGGACTCCCGGGCCTCCGGGCCTCCGGCCGCCGGGCTTCCGGGCTTCCGGGTCTCCGGGTCTCCGGGCTTCCGGGTCTCCGGGCTTCCGGGTCTCCGGGCTTCCGGGCCCCCGGGCCCCGGCCCCCGGGCCCCGGCCCCCGGGCCCCGGCCCCCGGGCCCCGGCCCCCGGGCCCTCGGGCCCCCGGGCCCCGGCCCCCGGGCCCTCGGGCCCCCGGGCCCTCGGGCGTTCAGCCCCTGATTCGGTGGCGCCAGTCGTTGCTCGGGTGGGGAACCCCGGGCGGGTACTCGAACTCGATCTCGCCGACGCAGACGAAGCCCGCCCGGCGGGCTACGGAGTTCGAGGCCGGGTGGTCGGTGCCGGGGAAGGCGTGGAGGGTCTCGCGGGCGGGGGAGCCGTGGGCGCGGACGTACGCGAGGAGCTCCCGCAGCGCGACCACCGCGAGGCCCCGCCCCTGGTACTCGGGCAGGATGCCCCAGCCGGTCTCGTACACCGGCTCGCCCTGCCACTCCCGTTCCCAGAAGCCGATGGAGCCGACGCTCTCGCCGGCCGGTTCCAGCACCACCCGGAACATCCGCCCGGCGGCCGGCTCCCGGGCGCTCATGGCCTCGTAGCGCCGCTGGCGGTCGGCGAGTTTGGCGGCCGTCTCCGGGCCGCCGAGGTGTTCGGTCATCACGGGCTCGTTCTTGCGCTCCAGCAGCCAGAAGTCGTCCGCCGTCCAGGGCGCCAGCCGTACCGCGAGGTCCTCGTGTTCCGCCATGCGGGAAGCCTACGGCGTGCGGTTGGGTCCCCCTCTGCGGCGGAGACGGCCTAGTCGGGGCCGTCGTCGTCCCCCTTGCGCCGCAGTCCCACCCGGACGGCACCGAAGAGCGCCTTGGCGACCACGCCGACCACGACCAGGTCGGCGATCATCTGGAAGGTGGTCAGCGCGCGGGTGGCCTCGGACACGGGGGTGATGTCCCCGAATCCGACGGTCGCGAACACGGTGACCGTGAAGTACAGGGCATCGGTCCTGTTCATCGGCTCGGAGAACGTGGCCGGGGCCTCCTGGGAGATCAGGAAGTACACCGAGGAGAACAGCACCAGGAACAACGGCACCGCGGTGGCCAGGGCCTCGACGCCGCGCAGTCTCGGATACTCCGAACGGGCGATGGCGGAGGTCTGCCAGACGACCACCGCGCCGAACAGGGACAGTCCCGCGAGCAGCGTCACGACGGTGACGACGCCCACCCCGCGGTTCAGCGGGACCGCGTAGTACAGCCAGGTCAGCAGGGCTGCCGATGCCACCGAGCGGACCATGTGGCCGATGATGACGCGGCGGCGCCGCCGGCCGTCGGGGAGGCTCATGTGCCCATCGTCGGGCGTCTCCTGCTCAGCGTGCGACTCCGATCACCGGGAGGTATGAAAGATGGGAAGGGTGAAAGATCCGCATTTGGGCGGAGACGATCGGAGTAGGGCATGGACGATTACCCGCTGCTCAACCTCTTCTGGACGATGCTGTGGCTGTTCCTGTGGGTGCTGTGGTTCTTCCTGCTCTTCAAGATCATCACGGACATCTTCCGTGACCACAGCATGAGCGGATGGGGCAAGGCGGGATGGCTGATCTTCGTCATCATCCTCCCGTTCCTCGGCGTCTTCATCTACCTCATCGCCCGCGGCAAGAGCATGGCCGAGCGGGACGCGAAGCAGATGAAGGAGAGCGAGGCCGCTTTCCAGGACTACGTCCGCAAGACGGCCGGGACCGGCGGTGGCGGCGGTTCGGCGGACGAACTGCACAAGCTCGCCGCGCTCAAGGACAAGGGCGACATCACCCAGGAGGAGTTCGACCGCGCCAAGGCGAAGCTCCTGGCGTAGTGCGCGGCCTGCCGCCGCGGCCCGCGGTCCGTAGCCCTCGCGCTCAGGGCGTCAGCCGGGCGGCGGCCTCACGGGCGGCGTCGACGGCCCCGGCCCGGGCGGCCTGGCGGTCGTCGTCGCCGCGCGCGTAGGCGAGGGAGACCACCATGTTGCTGCGGCGGAAGACGACCTGAGCGGTGATCTCCTTGCCGGGAGTGGGCGGCCGGAAGCGCAGGAACGCTTCGTCGCCGAGGCCGGACAGCTCCTCCTGGGTGTCCTTCTCCCAGCCGAGTTCGCCGCCGGTGCGCTGTTCGCGGATGTCCTTGCGGGCCAGGTCCACGGTGAGGCGGCTCGCGAAGAGATGGACGCCCGCCCGGTACGCGCCCTTCTCGCGCGGGGCGGCCCAGCTGCACGACGCCGCGTCGGCGCGCCCGCCGTACGCCTCGGGCACGAGCCGGTGGACGGTCTCGGGAGTGACGAGCCGGCAGAAGTCCGGATCGGCGCTGAACTCGCCGTCCTGCGCACGGTCCCACCACCGCCAGGCTCCGAAGGCGGCGAACACCACGACGAGCAGCGCGGTCAGCGCGATGAGCGCGCGGCGCGAGGGCTTGGCGGGATCGGCGGGAGTGGTCACCGCCGCAGCATAGGTGTGTTCGTCTCGGTGGCCGAAGGGTTTTGGAATGCCTGTGGCGAACCCCTATACGATCTCAACTTCTTGATCGTCTAGGGGGAACTGATGGCCAACGCCTCGAACGCGGAACCGTCCGTGCTGAGTCCGCTCGGGCCGAACGATCCACAGGAGATCGCCGGTTACCGGCTGCTCGCGCGGATCGGCGAAGGCGGCATGGGATCGGTCTACCTTTCCCGGACGCGGGGCAACCAGCCGGTCGCGCTGAAGGTCATCCGGCGCGAGTTCGCCCAGGACCAGGAGTTCCGTGCCCGGTTCGAGCGCGAGGTCCAGGCGGCGCGGCGCGTGCAGGGCTACCACATCGTGCCGGTCGTGGACCACGACACCAGCGGCGAACAGCCCTGGCTCGCCAGTGCCTACGTGCCGGGACTGGCGCTGGACGACGCGCTCGCCGCCCACGGGCCGCTCCCGCTGGCCGCCGCGTTCCAGCTGATCGGCTGCACCGCGCAGGCCCTCCACGCCGTGCACGCCGCGTCGGTGATCCACCGCGACCTGAAGCCCGGCAACATCCTGCTGGGCTCGAACGGCCCCTGGGTGATCGACTTCGGCATCGCCCGCGCGACCGACGCCACCCAGCTCACGCGCAGCGGCGGGTTCATCGGCACGCCGCAGTACATGTCGCCCGAACACGCCCTGGGCCGTGAGGTCACCCCGGCGACCGACGTCTTCGCGCTGGGACTGATCGCCGCGGTCGTGGCCACCGGACGCCACCCGTACGGCGACGGCTCGGGCATCTCGATCGCCGCCTCGATCGCCAACACCCCGCAGCAGGCACCGGACCTGAGCGGCTACCCGGACCAACTGCGGCCCCTGCTGGAGCGCTGCCTGACGGCCGACGCCGCCCGGCGGCCCGGGACCGCCGAGCTGGCCGAGTGGTGCGAGCGGCTGGCGGGGCGACCGCTGCGCGAGTTCAAGGACTGGCTGCCCGCCGGGCTCACGGCGGAGATAGCCCGCCGGGAGCAGCTCGCCCAGGCGCCCCTGCGGCCGCAGGCCGCGCCCCCGCAGCCGCAGACCCCGCCCATGCCCGCGCACAGCGCGCCGTACGCGCCGACGCAGGCGCCGACGTACGCGCCGACGCAGGCCCCGGCGTACGCGCCGACGCAGGCCCCGGCGTACGCCCCGACCCAGGCGCCCGGGCCGGTCGCCCAGCAGCCGTACGCCCCGACGCAGGGACCGGCCGGCGCCCAGGCCGGGATCTACGGCGCCGCCACGGCCGCCGCCTCCGCGCCTGTGCCCGCGTCGGCCCCCGCCCCCGCGAACCGGGGCCGCAGTCGGGTGCCCCTGATCGTGGGTGCGGGGATCCTGGCCGTCGCCCTGGCCGCGGGCGGCACCTGGTACCTCACGCGCGCCGACGGCAAGGCCGGGACCGAGAGCAAGGGCGGGGACAAGGCGGCGGATCCGTCGAAGTCCTCTGCGTCCGGGGCACAGGCCCAGGCCCCGACGTCCGCCGCGCCCCAGACCCCTGCCGCCCCCGCATACACGGCGGTGTTCAAGGACACCCCGGTGAAGCTCCTGTCCCCCCGGGAATTCGGCAAGTACAACGACGTCGACCTCGACTTCCCGAAGGTCGCGCCGTTCGGCGAGATCGGCTACAGCAACCGCGAACTGCAGATGGGATTCGACTTCCTCACGACCGGAACGCCGTTCGGCAAGAGCAAGGGCCCCACCCCCGAGGAGTGCGCGGCAGGAGCCGCCACGAACCCGATCCCCGACAAGCTGGACGGGGCCGCCCTGACCGGAGCGGACAGCGCCATCGTCAAGGGCGACCTGCTCTGCACGGTCACGACCAAGGGCAACCTGGCGATGGTGAAGATCCTTGCCATCGAGCCCTCGACCGACAAACTGCACGACATCCCGACGTACCTCACCGAAGTGACGCTCTGGAAGAAGCAGTCGTAGTCAGGACCCGGCCCAGGTCCAGCACGGTCAGGCCGAACATCGCGACGCCGAGCGGGACATGGAGCATCGGCATGTGCGCTATGCCGAGGATCACCTGCACCGAGGAGAGCACGAGGAAGCCGGTCGAGTAGAGGATCGGGCGGGGCGATCCCCCGCCCGGCTTCCACGCCAGGACCGCGGCGAGCACGTACACCATCGTCGCGCCGTACGTCACGCGCGCGCCGACGCCGTGCAGCGTCTCGCCGTAGGAGGTGGACAGCAGCAGACCGGCGCTGACCGCCTGGAAGAAGAGGGTCAGGGTCTGCAAGCCGATCGCCGCCTTCAGGAAGGCGGTCCCGGGCACTGCTGTCGTCGTCTGCGCCGGCATCGTCTCAACGGCCATGATGTGGACCTCTGTTCTGCCTCGCGGCGGTGGTCGGTAGTGTCTCGACAGTCCGACGACGCAGGCCCTGGAAATGTGAGGCCAGGCGTCGGAGACGAGAAGAACCAGGGGGCGACCGCGACCATGAGCACCTCAGTCGAACCGGCGTACGACCAGTCCGAGCCGGATCTGAGCGCGGTCGTCGGGGAGCGGCGGCATCTGATCAACATCGCCTACCGGCTGCTGGGTTCGGTGGCCGAGGCCGAGGACGCCGTGCAGGAGACCTACACCCGCTGGTACGCGATGTCGCGGCGGCAGCAGGAGGCCATCGAGTCGCCCGGCGCCTGGCTGACGACGGTGGCCGGCCGTATCTGCCTGGACGTGCTCGGTTCGGCGCGGGCCCGGCGTGAGCGCTACGTCGGGGCGTGGGTCCCCGAGCCGCTGCCGGACCGTTCGGAGTGGACGAGCGTGCGGGCGGACGGGGGCGGGGGCGAACCGGCCGACCCCGCCGACCGGATCACCCTGGACGAGTCGGTGAACATGGCCTTCCTCGTCGTCCTGGAGTCGATGACGCCGGCCGAACGCGTGGCGTTCGTCCTGCACGAAGTCTTCCGCTACCCCTTCGCCGAAGTCGCCGGGATCGTCGGCCGCACCCCCGCGGCCTGCCGGCAGCTGGCGTCCTCGGGCCGCCGGCGCGTCCGCGCCGCGCGGACCGGGTCGGCTCCGGCGGCCGGACAGGCCGGTCTGGTGCGGAATTTCAAGGAGGCGTGGGAGGCCAAGGACATCGAGGCCCTCGTCGGTCTCCTCGACCCGGACGCCACGATGACCGCCGACGGCGGCGGCATGGTCGGCACCGTCCTGCGCCCGGTCGTGGGCGGCCGTAGCATCGCCCAGTACCTGATCCACATCGCCGACAAGGCCCCCGGACTGACCCTCCTGGAACGCACGGTCAACGGCCGGCCCGGCCTGGTCGCCCAGCACACCGGGATCTCCGTGACCGTGGCGGCGTTCGAGATCGCCGACGGCCGAGTCACCGCCATCTGGGCGGTCCGCAACCCGGAGAAACTCCGCGCGTGGAACGAGCACGAAGAGGACTGACCCCGCGACCACCCGCGACCGCCCACGACCACCGGCCCGGCGCTCCGCCGGACCGGTCGGGTCAGGGCCAGACCAGGCAGTACGCCTGATGCCCGTTCTCGTGGAGGCGGTGCGAGAAGTCCTGCCACTCGTGGAGCAGCTGGTAGACGTTGAACGCGTCGCTCGGGCCGCCGCGGTCCGGAACCGTGGACCAGATGAAGGCCGCCGCGCCCACCGACTCCTCGCCGATGCCGCGCAGCGGGTCGATCACCGTCATCGGGAGCTTGACCACCGCGTAGTCGGGGTGCAGGACGACCAGCTCCAGCGGCGGGACCTTGTGGAGGGGTATGCCCTCGATGCCGGTCAGGACCATCGCGGCCACCGTCTCCGGCTTGATCTTGCTGAAGAGCCCGCCCATGCCGAGCTCGTCGCCGCCGAGCTCCTCCGGGCGCATCGTCACCGGGACCCGGGCGGCGCTCGCGCCGTCGGGGGCGCCGAAGTACCGGTAGGTCACTCCCATGCCCCGGCCGCCCTTGGGCAGGTCGTCGTCCGACGGCAGGCTGGGCCCGGGCACGGCGTCGGCGGCTTCCGCGGCACGCCTGCGGTGCTTGCCCCGACGGCGGGCCTCGCGGGCTTCACGGGCGCGCTGCGGGTCGAGGTCGCCCGTACCCTCGCCCGGTCCACCACCGCGTTGCATATCTCCACCCGACTGGTCTTGCTCGCCCCGGCCCCGCGGCCCCCGCCACGCAGCCTGATCATCATGGCAGTGACCTCCCCCGCGGCGACGCGGTGAAACGCCCGCCCGCAAGTCTGTCGCGGCCTCTGAGACCATGGCTGGTGTGAGCTACCCGTACCCGTATGAAGCCCCAGTTTCGCAGACGCTCTTCGAGCGCGCCTCCCTCGTGACCCCCGGCGGCGTGAACTCTCCCGTGCGCGCCTTCCGCGCCGTGGGCGGTACGCCCCGGTTCATGGTGTCCGGGACCGGTCCGTACCTCACCGACGCCGACGGTCGCGAGTACGTCGACCTCGTGTGCTCGTGGGGACCGATGATCCTCGGCCATTCCCACCCCGAGGTGATCGAGGCCGTCCAGGCCGCCGTCGCCCGCGGGACCTCCTTCGGCACGCCCGGTGAGGGCGAGGTCGCGCTCGCCGAGGAGATCGTCGACCGGATCGAGCCGGTCGAGCAGGTCCGGCTGGTTTCCTCCGGTACCGAGGCCACGATGTCGGCGATCCGCCTCGCGCGCGGTTTCACCGGCCGGGCCAAGGTCGTGAAGTTCGCGGGCTGCTACCACGGCCATGTGGACGCGCTGCTGGCCGCCGCCGGTTCCGGCCTCGCGACCTTCGCGCTGCCGGACACCCCCGGTGTCACCGGCGCGCAGGCGGGCGACACGATCGTGCTCCCCTACAACGACCTCGAAGCGGTACGGGCGGCCTTCGCCGCGCACCCCGGCGAGATCGCCTGCGTGATCACCGAGGCCGCGCCCGGCAACATGGGCGTGGTGACCCCGCTCGACGGTTTCAACCAGGGGCTCGCCGACCTCTGCCGTGAGAACGGCGCCCTGTACATCTCCGACGAGGTCATGACGGGTTTCCGTACGTCCCGCGCCGGCTGGTACGGCGTGGACGGGGTCAAGCCCGACCTGATGACCTTCGGCAAGGTCATGGGCGGCGGCTTCCCGGCGGCTGCCTTCGGCGGCCGGGCGGACGTCATGGGTCACCTCGCGCCCGCCGGGCCCGTCTACCAGGCCGGCACGCTCTCCGGGAACCCGATCGCCACCGCGGCCGGTCTCGCGCAGCTGCGGCTGCTGGACGACGCGGCGTACGACAAGGTCAACGCGGTCTCGAAGGAGATCCAGGGCCTGGTGACGGCGGCGCTGGCCAAGGAGGGCGTGGCGCACCGGCTGCAGACCGCGTCGAACATGTTCTCCGTGTTCTTCACCGAGGACGAGGTCCGCAACTACGACGACGCCAAGAAGCAGGAAGGCTTCCGCTTCAACGGCTTCTTCCACTCGATGCTGGCGCAGGGCGTCTACCTGCCGCCGTCCGCGTTCGAGTCCTGGTTCGTGTCCACCGCCCACGACGAGCAGGCGATCGAGCGGATCGCGGCGGCCCTGCCCGCCGCCGCCCGGGCCGCCGCGGAGGCCACCGCATGAGCACAGCCCCCACGAACGGCATCACCGTCGTGCACCTGGTGCGCCACGGCGAGGTGCACAACCCGGACGGGGTCCTGTACGGGCGCCGCGCGGGTTACCACCTCTCCGACCTGGGCCGGCAGATGGCGGACCGGGTCGCGGAGCACCTGAAGGGCCGGGACATCACCTACGTGGTGTCCTCGCCGCTGGAGCGTGCGCAGGAGACGGCGGAGCCGATCGCCAAGGCGCACGGCCTGGACCTGGCGACGGACGCTCGGCTGCTGGAGGCGGAGAACGTCTTCGAGGGCAAGACCTTCGGTGTCGGCGACGGCGCGCTGCGCAAGCCGGGCAACTGGAAGCACCTGACGAACCCGTTCAAGCCGTCCTGGGGCGAGCCGTACGTCGACCAGGTGGTCCGGATGATGAGCGCGCTGGAGGCGGCGCGCGACGCGGCCCGCGGCCACGAGGCGGTGGCGGTCAGCCACCAGCTGCCGATCTGGATCGTGCGCAGTTGGGCGGAGAAGCGCCGGCTGTGGCACGACCCGCGTCGTCGGCAGTGCACGCTCGCCTCGCTGACGTCGTTCACCTTCCAGGGGGACAAGCTGGTGTCGGTGGGCTACAGCGAGCCGGCCCGGGACCTGGTCCCGGCGCACCTGCTGGCCGGGGCGAAGCCCGTGAAGGGCGCGTCGAAGGCGTTCGGCGCCTGACAGGTCGTCGATCGTCTGATCAACGGACTGTTACGAACCGTTACAGCTTTACCTAAATAAATACAAGTTGCGCCGGGAATCACCGTTCCAGTGCTGCCAGTTCTGACGAATTGTCCGTTTATATGGGCAATGGCGTGAGCTGTGCGAGCGACGGACGGGGGCGGTGAGATGCGCGACTTCAGTCGAAGGGGAGTGCTCGGGCTCGGACTTGGGGCCGCGGCCGCGGTGGGCATCGCGGGCTGCGGTTCACCCGACAAGGCCGAGCCGGGCACCCCCGGACCGATCAAGAATCCCAAGCCCGAGAAGCCCCAGGCCAAGGCCATCGGCGACGGCTCCACCGCCGACACCGGCCCCCAGCCGGGCCAGCCCGCCAAGCCGGTGCCCCTCCAGCCCGGCGAGACACCGCCGCAGTTCGTCGTCTTCAGCTGGGACGGCGCGGGAGAGATCGGCAACGGACTCTTCCCGCGCTTCCTCAAGCTCGCCAAGGACCACGGCGCGAGCATGACCTTCTTCCTCTCCGGCCTCTATCTGCTGCCCGAGTCGAAGAAGAGCCTCTACCGGCCGCCGAACAACCCGGTCGGCGCCTCGGACATCGGCTACCTCAAGGACGAGAACGTCCGCTCCACCATCGGGTACGTCCGTGAGGCCTGGCTCGACGGGCACGAGATAGGCACCCACTTCAACGGCCACTTCTGCGGCGGCTCCGGCTCCGTCGGCAAGTGGAGCCCCGCCGACTGGCAGAGCGAGATCGACCAGGCCGTGTCCTTCGTCACCAACTGGCGAACGAACACCGGCTTCACCGACCTGCCGCCGCTGCCCTTCGACTACCGCAAGGAACTGGTCGGCGCCCGCACCCCCTGCCTCCTCGGCCAGGAGAACCTGCTCGAAACCGCCGCGAAGCTCGGCTGGCGCTACGACTCCAGCTCGCCCGGCGGGCTCCAGCGGTGGCCGGTGAAGCGGGCCGGGGTCTGGGACCTGCCGCTGCAGTCCCTGCCCTTCCCCGGGCACTCCTTCGAGGTGCTGTCGATGGACTACAACATCCTCGCCAACCAGTCGAAGAACACCACGAAGGGCGTACCGTCCAACTATCCGGCCTGGCGCACCCAGGCCACCGCCACCTACCTCGGGGGCTTCCGGCGGGCCTACGAGACCAATCGCGCCCCGCTCTTCATCGGCAACCACTTCGAGGAGTGGAACGGCGGCATCTACATGGACGCCGTCGAGGAAGCCCTCAAAGGCATGGCGGACAAAAGGGACGTAAGGCTCGTATCGTTCCGTCAGTTCACCGACTGGCTCGACGTCCAGGACCCCAAGGTGCTCGCCAAACTCCGCGGACTTGGCCCCGGTCAGTCGCCCGCCGGCGGCTGGAGCGCGTACATGACCTCGACCTGACAGCCCCTGACCAGCGCATTGCCCTCCCGCCGGGGGGTGCGGCAGAGTCGGAAATTGCTCATGCGAAACTTTTCACATGAGCCATAGCCGCGCCCCCCGACGCCGCCGCTCGACCAGCGGCCGCGCCCTCCTGCTCACCGCGGTGTCCCTCGCGAGCGCCCTCACCCTCACGGCGTGCACCGATGCGGACAGCAAGCCGAACGGCAGTTCCGGCGGCGGCTACGTCACGGGCTCGGGCGGGGTCTCCCGCGTCGCCCAGGGCGAGCGCACCGAGGCCCCCAAGCTCGACGGCGAGACCGTCGACGGCTCGACCCTCGACGTATCCACCCTCAAGGGCAAGGTCGTCGTCCTCAACGTATGGGGCTCCTGGTGCGCGCCCTGCCGCGCCGAGGCCCCCCACTTCGCGAAGGTGTCCAAGGAGTTCGCCGACGCGGGCAAGGACGTCGCCTTCGTCGGCATCAACACCCGCGACAGCAGCAAGCAGACCGCGGCCTCCTTCGAGACCGACTTCGGGATCACCTACCCGAGCATCTACGACCCCGTCGGCAAGCTGATGCTCCGCTTCCCCAAGGGCACCCTCAACCCGAGCGCCATCCCCGCCACCGTCGTCCTCGACAAGGAGGGCCGGATCGCCGCACGCGCCCAGGTCGCCATGGACGACGTGGCGCTGCGCGGGATGATCGAACCGCTCCTCGCGGAGAAGTGAGCGGTCCGGCGTGAACACGACGGTCCTCAGCGGCGCCCTGCTGCTCGCCCTGCCCATCTCGGTCCTCGCCGGGCTGGTGTCCTTCTTCTCCCCCTGCGTGCTCCCGCTCGTCCCCGGTTACCTCTCCTACGTGACCGGCGTGAGCGGGGCCGACCTCGCCGAGGCCCGGCGCGGGCGGATGCTGGCGGGCGCGAGCCTGTTCATCGCGGGATTCACCGCCGTGTTCGTCTCCACCGGCGCACTCTTCGGCTACTTCGGCTCGACCCTCCAGGAGAACAAGGAGCTCATCTCCCGGGTGCTCGGCGCCCTGGTGATCCTCCTCGGCCTCTTCTTCATGGGGGCCATCCCCGGGCTCACGATGCGGGAGTTCCGCTTCCACAAGAAGCCGACGGCGGGGCTCCTCGGCGCGCCCCTGCTCGGCGTGCTCTTCGGCGTCGGCTGGACCCCCTGCATGGGCCCGACCCTCGCCGCGGTCAACACCCTCTCCCTCGACCAGGCGAGCGCGGGCCGCGGGGCACTGCTGACCGTCGCCTACTGCCTGGGCCTCGGCCTGCCCTTCATCCTCGCCGCGATCGCCTTCCGCAAGGCACTCGGGGCATTCGGCTGGGTCAAGAAGCACTATGCGTGGGTGATGCGCATAGGCGGCGGCATGCTGGTCCTCACCGGTCTGCTGCTCGTCACAGGTTTGTGGGACAGCATCATCAGCGACATGCAGAGCTGGACCCAAGGCTTCACGGTGGGGATCTGAGGACTAAACGGACATGAGTACGACAGACAACGCGTCCACCGAGGCGTCGCACGACCCGGTGGACCCGGCGGACCCGGTGGCCTCCACCGCTGCCGCCGACGCCGTGGAGGCCGCGGCCGGCTCCCAGCTCTCCACCGCCCCCGAGGAGGACAGCGGTCCCGTCGGCATCGGCGTGATCGGCTGGGCCCGCTGGACCTGGCGGCAGCTCACCTCCATGCGGGTGGCGCTGATCCTGCTCTTCATGCTGTCCCTCGGCGCGATCCCCGGCTCCCTGATCCCGCAGAACTCCGTCGACCTGATGAAGGTCGCCGAGTGGAAGCGCACCCACGCCTCCTGGGTGACGGTCGCCGAGAAGCTCCAGCTCTTCGACGTCTACACGTCGTTCTGGTTCTCCGCGATCTACATCCTGCTGTTCGTCTCCCTCATCGGCTGCATCCTGCCGCGCACCTGGCAGTTCGTCGGCCAGCTCAAGGGCCGCCCGCCGGCCGCACCCCGCCGCCTCGACCGGCTCCCCGCGCACACCACCTGGCGCACCGAGAAGTCCCCCGAGGAGGTCCTCGCCCACGCGAAGACCCTGCTCGCCGGACGCCGCTTCCGCACCGAGGCGGGCAAGGGCCAGGTCTCGGCGGAGAAGGGCTACCTCCGCGAGGCCGGGAACCTGATCTTCCACGTCGCGCTCATCGTGATGCTCGTGGCCTTCGCCTGGGGCAAGCTCTTCATGTCCGAGGGCGGCAAGCTCGTCCTGCGCGGCAGCGGCTTCGCGAACACGCTCACCCAGTACGACGACTTCAAGTCGGGCAGCATGTTCGACCCCGACGACCTGCCGCCCTTCAGCTTCACCCTCGACGAGTTCGACGCCACCTTCGAGCCGACCGGCCCCCAGAAGGGCACCCCGCGCGACTTCAAGGCGCACGTCACCTACAGCGAGGGCGCCGACGGCAAGCCGAAGAAGGCCGAGATCGAGGTCAACAAGCCCCTCGAAGTGGACGGCTCCAAGGTCTACCTGCTCGGCCACGGCTACGCGCCGATCGTCTCGGTGACCGACCCCACCGGCAAGGTGGTCTTCAAGGACGCCGTGCCGATGCTGCCGCAGGACAAGAACCTCACCTCGCAGGGCGCGATCAAGGTCGCCGACGGCTACAGGAACAAGAACGGCGAGAAGGAGCAGCTCGGCTTCTCGGCCCGGTTCGTGCCGACCTTCGCGGGCAAGGGCGGGGGCACGATGCTCTCGCAGTTCCCGGACGCGAACTTCCCGGTCATGGCCCTGAACGCCTACCACGGCAGCCTCGGCGTGGACTCCGGCCTGCCGCAGAACGTGTACCAGCTGGACACGAAGAAGATGCAGCAGTTCAAGAAGGAGAACGGCGACCCGCTCGCCAAGCTGCTGCTGCCCGGCGAGTCGATGGAGCTGCCCGACGGCGCGGGCTCCGTGAAGTTCGAGGGCATCGAGCGCTGGGCCACCTTCTCCGTCACCCACCAGCCCGGCAGCGGCCTCGCCCTCGCGGGCGCGATCGCCGCCATCGCGGGCCTGGCCGGATCGCTGTTCATCCAGCGCCGCCGGATCTGGGTCCGCGCGGTGACCGGCGAGGACGGCGTGACCGTCGTCGAAATGGCGGGCCTCGGCCGCAGCGAGTCCGCCAGGCTCCCGCAGGAGCTGGCGGACCTCGCCGCCACGCTGCACCAGCAGGCGCCGACGGCACCTGCTCCTGCCCAAGAAACCCCTGAAGGAGAGCGCGGATGACGCCGCTCGCTGCCGCAGCCAACGAGAACCTGGCTCAGATCAGCAACTACCTGATCTATTCGTCGATGGCGGTCTACACGCTCGCCTTCTTCGCGCACATCGCCGAGTGGACCTTCGGCAGCCGCAGCAAGGTCGGCCGCACCGCCGCCGCGCTCACCGGCGCCGGGGAGGCCCAGGCGGCCCCCGCCGTGCAGGTCCGCGGCCAGAAGGGGGCGCGAAGCTCCAGTGGAGCCGGTGAAACCGGGGGTGCCACCGCCGTCCTGGACCGGCCCAAGGTCACCACCCGTTCCGCGGCCGGCACCCGTGACGTGCCGGACGGCCCGGGCGCCGCGGGCGGCACCGAGCAGGGCGACCTGTACGGGCGGATCGCGGTCTCGCTGACCGCGCTCGCCTTCCTCATCGAGGCGGGCGGCGTCCTCACCCGCGCGCTGTCGGTGCAGCGGGCCCCCTGGGGCAACATGTACGAGTTCTCGATCACCTTCTCCACGGTGGCCGTCGGCGCGTACCTGGTGCTGCTCGCCCTGAAGAAGAACGTCCGCTGGCTCGGCCTGATCCTGGTCACGACCGTCCTGCTGGACCTCGGCATCGCCGTCACGGTCCTCTACACCGACAGCGACCAGCTGGTCCCGGCCCTGCACTCGTACTGGCTGTGGATCCACGTCTCCACCGCGATCTTCTGCGGCGCCGTCTTCTACCTCGGCGCGGCCGGCACCCTGCTCTACCTCTTCCGCGACTCGTACGAGAACAAGCTCGCGGGCGGCGGCACGCCGGGCAGGTTCGCCACCTCCGTGATGGAGCGGCTGCCCTCGGCGGCCTCGCTCGACAAGTTCTCGTACCGCATCAACGCGGCCGTCTTCCCGCTGTGGACCTTCACGATCATCGCGGGCGCCATCTGGGCGGGCGACGCCTGGGGCCGCTACTGGGGCTGGGACCCCAAGGAGGTCTGGTCCTTCGTGACCTGGGTCGCCTACGCCTGCTACCTGCACGCGCGCGCCACCGCCGGCTGGAAGGGCCGCAAGGCCGCCTACCTGGGCCTCTTCGCCTTCGTCTGCTGGATCTGGAACTACTACGGCGTGAACATGGTCCTCAACGGCCTGCACTCCTACGCGGGCGTCTGACCGCCGGGCGTCCGGCCGCCCGGAGTGGGACGCTGGTGGTATGTCTCTCGTGAGCCATGCCACCAGCGAGCGCCGCGGCGAGAACCGCTGGCTGCTCCGCTTCGAGCTGCACCTGCCGTACTCCTACGAGACGCTCTGGCCCGCCCTGACCACGGCGCAGGGGCTGCGCGGCTGGCTGGCCGCGGCCGACGTGCTGGAACGCCGGCTCGGCGGGGCCGTGATGCTGCGCTGGCTGAACACCGGGACGGTGGTGACCGGCCGCATCACCGCCTGGGACGTCGAGCGGGTCGTGGAGTACACGGTCACCGAGCACGGGCGGATCCGCTTCCACCTGGAGGCGGTCGGGACGGACTCCACGGTGATCCGCTTCGTGAACGAACGGGGCGGTCCGGAGGACGAGCGCCTGGACTGCCTGGCCGGCTGGCACGAACACTTCGAACTGCTGAACTCCGCCCTGGCCGGCCACCCCGTGGACTGGTCCACCTGGTCCGACACCCGCTGGGCGGAGCTGCGTGAGGCCTACGCCTCCTTCTCCAGGGCCTCGGCGGCCTGACGCATCCAGCCCCGCCGGGGGCGGATTCAGCCCCGCCGGCGTTCGAGGCGCGGGGGTTCGGGGGCGGAGCCCCCGCAACGGCGCCGCACCCGTATGCCCAGCGGGGCTGCCCCGTCGCCCGCCCGCCGCCCCGCGAGGCAACGGCTCACCACACGGGCCGCAGCGGCGGCAGTTCCGCCTCCCCGTTGAGCGTGTGCACCAGGCGCCCCAGCTCGCCGCGCAGGGCGCCGAGGTCGACGGTGCCGCCCAGCTCCGCCTCCAGCTCGTGCAGGATCCCGCCCGCGACGGCCAGGTGCTCGTCGGCGGCGGCGGTGAGCACCACCAGCTTGCGCCGGCCCCCTTCCGGGTGCGGCTCGCGGCGGACGTAGCCGCGCTTCTCCAGGTCGTCGACGAGCTGTCCGGCCGCCTGCTTGGTCACCCCGAGCCGCTCGGCGAGCTCGCTCGCGGTGGCGCCGGGCCCCTTGAGCGCCTGGAACGCCATGCCGTGCGCGGGGCGCAGGTCGGCGTAACCGGCCTCGCCGACCCGCCTGGTGAACTCGCCCAGCAGCAGCTGGAAGCCGAGCCCCAGCAGGAATGCCAGCTCGATGCCGTCGTCGTCTCGTCGATTGGTCACGGAAACATGGTGACACGGGCAAGACAAGCTGCTTTACTCATCCCATCAAGTAAAGCTGCTTTACTCGACTGGAACGAGGGCTTCCCTTGCGCGTGATCACCACTTCCCCCGAGCACGTCACCATCACCCCGAACGCCACCATGACCGGCCTCGCCGCCCCCAGCCGGGGCAGCGCCGAGCTCAGCACCTGGCACGTCGACATGCCCGCCGGAATCACCGGCCCCGAACACTCCGTCAGCCGTGAGCAGGTCTGGACGGTCACGGCCGGCTCCCTGGAGGTCACCAGCGACGGCCGCACCGAGAAGGTGACCACCGGTCAGACCCTGGTCCTGCCGCCCGACGTGCTGCGGCGGATCCACGCCGCCGAGCCGTTCCAGGCGTACGTGGCCATGCGCGCGGACGGCGTGGCCTCCGTCCCCGGCACCGAGGGCACCCGCGTGCTGCCCTGGGCGCAGTGACCCCTCCCCGGCCCGAAATCCCCGCCCGGTAGGAGCCGCCGCTCCGTCAGCGGTCCTTGTCCCCGTCCTGCTCGCGCCGCTTCAGCTCCTCCTCGCGGCGGCGCAGGTCCGCCTCCCAGTCCTTGAGGAGGGCCTCGTCCTTCTTGTTCTCCTCGCGCAGCGAAGTGAGGAACTCCGGGTTGTCGTCGGGGGCGACCCACTCGTGACGGTGGTTGCGGTGCCACTCGGACGGCGTACGGCCGCCCGCGGGGGCGTGGCGCATCTTGCCCGCGGCGAACCACACGATCGGGCCGACGATCCAGAAGAGCAGGATGATGATGACCCAGACGACCTTGGGGAGGTGTTTGGCCTCGTCCTCGGGGGTGTTGAGGCAGTCGATGAACGCGTAGATCGTCAGCACGATCGGCAGGATGTAGAGCAGCGTCCTGATCATGCGGAACAGCCCCCTGGAAGCAATGGCGGGGTTCGATTCGACGGCCCCGGTGACAGGCTCAGCGTAGCCGGTGACCGATACTGGCCCCTATGGCTTACGACGATCTCCGCTCGCTGCTCCGGGCTCTGGAGCGAGAAGGCGACCTCAAGCGCATCAAGGCCGAAGTCGACCCGTACCTGGAGGTCGGGGAGATCGTCGACAGAGTGAACAAGGCCGGTGGTCCGGCCCTGCTCTTCGAGAACGTCAAGGGCTCGGCGATGCCGCTGGCCATGAACGTCTTCGGCACCGACCGCCGTCTGCTCAAGGCCCTCGGCCTGAAGTCGTACGGCGAGATCAGCGAGAAGATCGGCGGCCTGCTCAAGCCCGAACTGCCGCAGGGCTTCGTCGGGGTCCGCGAGGCCTTCGGCAAGCTCGGCTCGATGGTCCACGTCCCGCCGAAGAAGGTGAAGGGCGACTCCGCACCCGTGCAGGAGGTCGTCCTCACCGGCGACGACGTGGACCTCGACCTGCTGCCGGCCCTCTTCACCTGGCCGAAGGACGGCGGCTCCTTCTTCAACCTCGGTCTCACCCACACCAAGCACCCCGAGACGGGCGTGCGCAACCTCGGCCTGTACCGCCTCCAGCGCCACGACAAGCGCACCATCGGCATGCACTGGCAGATCCACAAGGACAGCCGCAACCACTACGCGGTCGCCGCCAAGCGCGGCGAGCGACTGCCGGTCGCGATCGCCTTCGGCTGCCCGCCGGCCGTGACGTACGCGTCCACCGCGCCGCTGCCGGGTGACATCGACGAGTACCTCTTCGCCGGGTTCGTGGCGGGCAAGCGGATCGAGATGGTCGACTGCAAGACGGTCCCGCTCCAGGTCCCGGCCAACGCCGAGGTCGTCATCGAGGGCTGGCTGGAGCCGGGCGAGATGCTCCCGGAGGGCCCCTTCGGCGACCACACCGGCTTCTACACCCCGCAGGAGCCGTTCCCGGCGCTGAAGATCGACTGCGTGACGATGCGCAAGCGCCCGCTGCTCCAGTCGATCGTCGTCGGCCGCCCGCCCACGGAGGACGGCCCGCTGGGTCGTGCGACGGAGCGTTTCTTCCTCCCGCTCCTCAAGATCATCGTGCCGGACATCGTGGACTACCACCTGCCCGAGTCGGGCGGCTTCCACAACTGCGCGATCGTCTCGATCGACAAGAAGTACCCGAAGCACGCGCAGAAGGTCATGCACGCCGTCTGGGGCGCGCACATGATGTCGCTGACCAAGCTGATCATCGTGGTGGACTCCGACTGCGACGTCCACGACCTGCACGAGGTGTCCTGGCGGGCGCTGGGCAACACGGACTACTCCCGAGACCTCACCGTCGTCGAGGGCCCCGTCGACCACCTCGACCACGCCTCGTACCAGCAGTTCTGGGGCGGCAAGGCGGGCATCGACGCCACGAAGAAGCTCCCCGAGGAGGGCTACACCCGCGACGGCGGCTGGCCCGACATGGTCGAGTCCGACCCGGCCACCGCCGCGCTGGTGGACCGCCGCTGGAAGGAGTACGGGCTGTGAGTTCCGAATTCGGTGGACCGGCGCTGTTCATCGGCGAGGACACGACGTTCATGCTGCTCGTGCGCCCGAAGCTCGACCCGGCGGACCCGTTCGTCCAGGAGGCTGCCGAGGAGGCGGGCGTCTCGGCCGAGGAGTTCGCGGGCCCCGGCAACGTGTGGGCCCTGGTACTGGACGACGACTACGAAGCCGACGGAGGCTTCGAGCTGCCCGGCGTACGTGACGCCGAGGTCGAGGACTTCGCGGAGCGCCTGCGGGCCGGGCTCGGCACCGGCGAGCCGTTCACCGTCGAGGCGGGTGCCGTGCTCCGGCTGGAGGCCCGCCCGGGCAGCTCCGAGCGCGTGGCCGAGGGCTACGTGTTCACGGTGCACGCCACCCCGCCCGAGCCCGAGGGCGCGCCCACGGTCTCCCTTGAGACGGGCCCCGTGCCCCTCAAGACCCTGCTGGCCAACCTCGACGAGTTCCGCCGGAGCCTGGCGTGACGGCGACACCGGAACTCCGGCTCGGCTACGGCCGCGCCGAGGTGGCGGTCGCACCGCTCCCCGGCCGGCCGGGCTGCTGGCGTATCACCGCCTCCTGGTACGGGAAACTGTCCGCCGACTTCGAGGCCGAGCACATAGACGCCGAGGATGTCCTCGAGTTCACCGACCGGCTGATCGCCGGGATGGGCGAGGGCGAGCCCTTCACCACCCAGTTGACGTCCGGTCGGAACAACCCGCTGCTCGTGCACGCCGTCCCGGTCGAGGACGCGTTCGGCTTCCACGCCCGGCTCACGCCGAACGGCGACGACGCCGTGGTCAACTTGCACGTTGAGCTCGACCACGTCGCCGCGGACGAGCTGCGCACCGACTTCGAGGAGTTCCGGAGGAGCCTCACATCATGACCACCGCCGACGAGGTCGTAGGACCGGGCCCCGCCCCCGAGGCCGGCAACAAGGTCAAGGCCTTCCTGCGGCTCGTGATGATCGAGCACTCGGTCTTCGCGCTGCCCTTCGCCTACATCGCCTCGCTCACCGCCATGTTCCAGCTCGACCGGACTGTGCACTGGGGCACGCTGCTGCTCGTCACCGTCTGCATGGTGGGCCTGCGCACCTTCGCGATGGCCGCGAACCGGATCATCGACCGCGAGATCGACGCCCGTAACCCCCGTACCGCCGGCCGTGAACTGGTCACCGGGGCCGTGTCCGTGCGGTCGGCCTGGACCGGGGCCGGGATCGCGCTGGCCGTGTTCCTCGGCTCGGCGGCGCTGTTGAACCCGCTCTGCCTGATGCTGGCGCCTCTCGCCGTCGTCCCGATGGTGGTCTACCCGTACGGCAAGCGGTTCACGAACTTCCCGCACGCCATCCTGGGCCTGGCCCAGGCCATAGGGCCCATCGGGGCCTGGCTGGCCGTCACCGGCGAGTGGTCCTGGGACGCCGTCATCCTCGGCCTGGCCGTGGGCGTGTGGATCGGCGGCTTCGACCTGATCTTCGGCAGCCAGGACGTGGCCGCCGACCGCGCCGAGGGCGTCAAGTCCGTCCCGGCCCGCTTCGGCGTGGCCGCCGCGCTCTGGGGCGCCCGGGGCGCGCACGTCGTGACCACGGCCCTGTTGGCCTGGTACGCCCTGGCCACGGACGCGGGCGCGCTGTTCTGGGTCGGCCTGGTGATCGTCGCCATCGCCTTCTGCTACGAGCACACGATCGTGAAGCCGCACGACCTCTCCCGCCTGAACCGGGCCTTCTTCACGGTCAACGGCTTCATCGGCATTGCCCTGTTCGTGTGCGCCCTGCTGGATCTCACGGTTCGGGGTCTGACCTTCTGAGTAGCGTGCGGTGGTGCGGCCTACCATCGAGTGCGTGACTCCTCCCCCTCATGAATGAGGGGGCTTCTCGCCATGCCGGTTGGCTTCGCGACGGACCAGCCCGGCCCGTAGGACGTTCAGGGCGCCCACCGTGTCCGCGTGCCCGGTGTGGCCGCACGCGACGCAGTGGAACTTCTCCTGTGTGGGCCGGTTCTCCTTGGCGGTGTGCCCGCATGCGGGGCACCGCCGGGAGGTGTTGCGGGGGTCCACGGCGATCACTTCCCGTCCGGCGCTTTCAGCCTTGGCGTTCAGGATCGCGAGGAACACCCCCCATCCGGCATCGTTGATCGAGTGGTTGAGCCCTGCCTTTGCGCTCGCCCCGTTGGGCAGGAAGCCGCCCGGTGTCCGGGGGTCGGGCTTCGGCGCGGGGGATTCGCCCATGTTGCGGATCTTGAGGTCTTCGTGCGCGATGAAGTCGTGTCCGCGGACCAGGCCCAGAGCGGTCTTGTGTGCGTGGTCGAGGCGCTGGCGGCGTACTTTCCCGTGCAGGGCGGCGACCTTCTCCACCGCTCGCTGGTGGTTGTTGCTCCGCATGTCGCGGCGCACCCGCGGAAACCGTGACAGGGCCTGCTGGGCGGCTTCGAGCTTCGCGCCGGCCTTGCGGCCGTGGCGGGGGCTGGGAACGAACCCGCCGTCTGAGTCGGCGAGGAAGTTGACTATGCCCAGGTCGATGCCGACCACGGACCCGGTAGCCGGTAGCGGCTCGGGCTGGTCGTGCTCGGCGGTGAGCAGGACGAACCACTTGCGGCGCTCGCGCTTGACCGACACGGTCTTGACCCTGCCGATCACCTGGCGGTGCTGGTTGACCTTGACGTGCCCGACGCCCTGGAAGCGGACACGGGTGACCGGGTCGTGCGGGGTGGAGTCCCACCGGCAGCCGTCCCCGTCCCTGGGGAAATCGACGGTGTCGAACCAGTACACCCCGCGAAAACGCGGGTAACCAGGAGTATCGCCGGATTTGACCCGTCGGAAGAACGCGGCGAACGCCTTGTCCAGACGGCGCAGCGTCGCCTGCTGCGACGAGAACGACCAGCGGCCCTGACGCTCCGGGTCGAACGTCCGGATGTCCTTGAGCTGGGCGGACTGCTGCCCGTACTTGACGCTCGTCTTCGAAACGTGCCGGTAGGCATCCCTGCGTTCCTGCAATGCGCCGTTGTAGAGCGAGCAGTGATCCCGCAGCATCTCGCCCAGCGCAACCTGCTGGCCCACGGTGGGCCGCATGAGGAACTTGTACGCACGGATCACCGGCCCACCCCCTTCCAGTCGGCTCGCGATGCCCACGCTTGGCGTATGTCACCGCGCTGGAAAACACACCCCGACATCCGTGCTGGCAGGCACGTTGCCCACGACCTGCATGCACACTTGGTGTTCGTCACCAAGTACCGGTACGGGATCTTCGATGACGACATGCTGCAGCGGTGCGAGGAGATCATGCGTGAGGTGTGCACGAGCTTCGAGGCAGAGCTGCGTGAATTCAACGGCGAGGCCGACCATGTGCACCTGCTCGTCCATTACCCGCCGAAGGTCGCCCTGTCGAAGCTGATCAACTCCCTCAAGGGCGTCAGCTCCCGCTACCTGCGGGCCGAGTACACCGGCCGGATCAACCGGACCGGGATGGGCTCGGTGTTCTGGTCCCGCTCCTACTTCGCAAGTTCCTGCGGCGGCGCACCGCTGACCGTGATCCGCCAGTACATCGAGAGCCAGAAACGGCCCGACTGACCGTCACCGAAGGGCACGCAGAGAAATCCGGCGCTCCGCGCCTCCGGGCCAAGGACGCGTTTCCCTCCCCGGCCGAAGCCGGGGAGACCCACGCCCACGCAAGATCAACGGATGGACAGGGAGGCCGATGTGAGCGTCTCGGAGAGCGACCGCCTGCACTCACAGCTCAGCCGGTTCGAGGACATGTTCCCGGGCTATCGGATGGAGATTGTCGAGGGCGCGATTGTGATGAGTCCGCTGGAGCCGCACCACAACGAGACCATTTGGGAGCTGTGGAGCGCGCTCAAGCGTCAGCTGTCGGGTGAGTGGGGCTTCCTCAGCGACGTCGCGATCCCTTTCGACGGCGAGAACGAATTCTGCCCCGACCTGGCGGTGGTGCCCGCCGTGGAGGCGGACAAGAACCTCAGCGCCTACCCGCCCGACCTGGTCGAGCCGGCCGTCGAGGTGGTCTCCCGCGGCAGCGTCCACAGCGACTACGAGGTCAAGGACCGCGCCTACGCCCGCCGCGGCATCCCGCACTACCTGATCTTCGACCCGTACAAGGCCCAGTGCACGACCCTGTGGAACCCCGGCCCGGAGGGTTACCGGGGCCGGGACGTGATCCCGTACGGCGGGACCGTCGTCGTGGACAGCGGTATCGGGAAGCTCTCCGTGGACACTTCCGCCCTGCCCGTCGACCCGTCGGCGGCCGTCGGCTGAGTCAGCCTAGTCAGCCGAGTCAGCCGAGTCAGCCGGTCAGAGTCGGCTGACGGGGCGCCGGGCGGCGGAAGTACAGGGCCGTCACCACGCCCGCCGCGAGGCCGCAGAGGTGGCCCTGCCAGCTGACCTCGGTGTTCGTCGGCAGGACGCCGAGGAAGAAAGAGCCGCCCCAGATCGCGGCGATCACCACGCCCACCACGATGCCAAGGGCCCGCCGCTCGACGAACCCGCGGACCACGAGGTAGCCGAAGAGGCCGAAGATCAGGCCGGAGGCGCCCGCGGTGATCGTGTTCGGGGCCGCGATCAGCCAGATGCCGATCCCGTCCGCCAGGATGATCAGCGCGCTGACGGCGAGGAAGCGGCGTATCCCGCTGAGGGCCGCGACGAATCCGAAGATCAGCAGCGGCACGCTGTTGGCCGCCACGTGCCCGAAGCCGAAGTGCAGGAACGGGGCGGTGAGGATGCCGCCGAGTCCGTCCGGGTCGCGCGGGGTGATCCCGTACGCGTCCAGCGCGTGTCCCGTGGCGTAGTCGACCGCCTCGATCGCCCACAGCAGTGCCACCCAGCCGAGCATCAGCCGGCCCGCCGCCTTCGCGCGGTCGCCCTGCGTCCAGGCCTTTTCCGTCGTCGTGCTCATCTTCGCCCCCCGTGCCGTCCCACCCTCTGGAACGTGCGGCCACCTTAGCGAGTGCCCGCCCATGGTGGCCGGATAGTCTCGGAGGTATGACTGAGCGCAAGCGCACCCCGTGGGTGGTCGGGGTTTCCGGCGCCTCCGGGACGCCGTACGCGGCGGCGGTGCTCCGCGGGCTGCTCGCGGCCGGGGAGAGTGTCGACCTGGTGGTGAGCCGGGCTTCGAGGCTCACCCTGTTGGACGAGACCGGGATCGCCTTCCGCGACGCGCACTGGCGGGAGGACCTGGGGGAGTGGCTGGAGCGGGGGGCCGACGGCAAGCCCGCCACGCATCCGCGGCCGGAGCTGGACGACGTCCGCTACTGGGGGGCCGGGGACCTGGCGGCCGGGCCGAGCTCGGGCTCGTACCCCGTCAAGGGGATGCTGATCGTGCCGGCGTCCACGGCCTGCGTGGCGGGGGTGGCGCTCGGGCTGTCGAAGGACCTGCTCCAGCGCGTCGCGAGCGTGACGCTCAAGGAGCGGCGCCGACTGGTGGTCGCGGTGCGGGAGACCCCGCTGAACGGGCAGACGCTGAAGCATCTCGTGGCGCTGGACGAGGCGGGCGCGGTCGTGCTGCCCGCCTCTCCGGCGTTCTACGCGGGTGCGACGCACATCCAGGATCTGGTGGACTTCGTCGCGGGGCGGGTGCTCGACGCGGCAGGGGTGCCGCACCGGCTGTACCGCCGTTGGGAGGGGGAGCTCGGTGGAGCCCGCCCCCCGGGGGCAAGTGGTGGCTAGCGCTTCTTGGCGGTGCGCGGCTTGCGGCTCTTGTCGGCGCGGTGCGCGGCGGACGGCTGGTCGGTGCGGGATCGGCTGGCCAGCTCCTGGAGCTGTCGCATGTGCGCGTAGGCCATCTCGATCGTGTACACGGTGAACCACTCCTGAAGATCGTCATTGATCTGTTGAAAGATTCACAGGGTGTTGACCCTGTGCGCCTTTGATTCTATACCTAGACTTGCAGGATCGCCGAATAATGGAAGGCTCCACGTAATGGACACGGTGGACAGGCAGCTCATCCAGGCACTCCGGGAAAACGGCCGTGCCTCGTACGCGGAGCTGGGCCGTCTCGTGGGCCTCTCCGGCCCCAGCGTCACCGACCGCATCAACCGGCTGGAGACGGCCGGTGTGATCACCGGCTACCGCGCGACGGTGGACTCGGCCTCGCTCGGCCTCGGTGTCACGGCGCTGATCGGCATCTCCCTCTCCGACGCCGCGGACCACGAGGACGTCGCCCGCCGGCTGCGCGACCTCGCCGAGATCGAGGACTGCTGGTTCATCGCCGGTGACGACTCCTTCATGCTGAAGGTCCGCGCCAACGACGTGGACGGCCTGGAGAAGATCATCCGCAAGCTCTCCGGCACCAAGGGCGTCTCGCGCACCCGTACCACGATCGTTCTCTCCACCAAGTGGGAGAACCGGGTCGGGGAGCTGCCCGAAGAGGCCTGAGAGTACGGTGGGTGACGGTTGCAGGACAGGCGGAAAAGGCATAGGGAGGCGACCGGTACATGGACGCTGGGCTCAAGCGTGAGCTGGAGGAGAAGGTCCGCTCCGGCGAGCGGCTGACCCGTGAGGACGGCATCGCCCTCTACGAGTCGGACGACCTGGCCTGGCTCGGTGGCCTCGCCCACGAGGTGCGTACGCGCAAGAACGGTGACGTCGTCCACTTCAACGTCAACCGTCACCTCAACATGACGAACGTGTGCACCGCCTCGTGCGCGTACTGCTCGTTCCAGCGCAAGCCGGGCGAGAAGGACGCGTACACGATGCGCATCGAGGAGGCCGTGCGCCTGGCCAAGGCCATGGAGAACGAGAACCTCACCGAGCTGCACATCGTCAACGGCCTGCACCCGAACCTGCCGTGGCGCTACTACCCGCGCTCGCTGTCGGAGCTGAAGAAGGCGCTGCCGAACGTCTCGCTGAAGGCGTTCACGGCGACGGAGATCCACCACTTCGAGACGATCTCGGGCATGTCGGCCTCCGACATCCTCGACGAGCTGATCGAGGCCGGCCTGGAGTCGCTCACCGGCGGCGGCGCGGAGATCTTCGACTGGGAGGTGCGTCAGCACATCGTCGACCACCGCACCCACTGGGAGGACTGGTCGCGCATCCACCGCCTGGCGCACGAGAAGGGCCTCAAGACCCCTTCGACGATGCTCTACGGGCACATCGAGGAGCCGCGCCACCGCGTGGACCACGTGCTGCGGCTGCGCGAGCTCCAGGACGAGACGGGCGGCTTCCAGGTCTTCATCCCGCTGCGCTACCAGCACGACTTCGTGGACATGAAGGACGGCAAGGTACGCAACAAGCTCCAGGCGCGGACGACGATGGCGACGGGCGCCGAGGCCCTGAAGACCTTCGCGGTCTCCCGGCTCCTCTTCGACAACGTCCCGCACGTCAAAGTGTTCTGGGTGATGCACGGCGTGCAGACCGCACAGCTCGCACTCCAGCACGGCGCGGACGACATGGACGGCTCGGTCGTCGAGTACAAGATCACGCATGACGCGGACAACTACGGCACCCCGAACAAGCTGAGCCGCGAGGACCTCCTCGACCTGATCCGCGAGGCGGGCTTCCGCCCGGTCGAGCGCAACACGCGCTACGAGATCATCCGCGAGTACCCCGGCCCGGAGGCCGGCCTGCGCGAGACCCCGCAGGCGATGCGCGTCTGACCTCGCGGTCGGCCGCGGTACCGACGAAGCCCCGATCCGACCGGATCGGGGCTTCGCTGTTGCTGGACCCTAGTTGAGGTAATGGGTAAACTGTCCATGTGTCTATTACCTTCACTTTCGATCCGGCTGTCGACCCCGCCCTGCACGGCGGCATCCTCGACCTGTGGACGGACGTGACCAACGCGGGTGGCGCCGTCGGTTTCGTCGCGCCGGTGACCCGGGAGGAGATCCGGCCGCAGCTGATCAAGCAGCTCGCCGCGGTCGCCGCCGGCGAGATGCGGCTGCTCGTCGGGCGCGACGAGCGGGGCGAGGTGGCCGCCACGTCCTTCCTCGCCTTCAACACGCACAGGCTCCAGCTCCACTGGCTGTGGGGTACACGGTGATGGTCCACCCCCGGCACCAGGGCAAGGGGTACGGACGCGACCTGATGGCCGCGACGGAGGCCGCGGCCCGCTCCTTCGACGGCATCAGGGCGATCCGCCTCGGCGCCCGCGGCGGCCACGGCCTGGAGCACTTCTACGCGGCCTGCGGCTACAAGGAGGTCGGCCGCGTCCCCGACGGCATCCGGGTGGCCGAGGGTGACTACCGGGACGACATCACGATGCTGCTGCCGCTCCACTGACGGCCGAGGCGGCCGCGGACATCGTCGCCCGCTTCGCGGCCAGGCCCTTTTCCAGCTCGGCCGAATTCTCCTTGATCAGCTGCTGCTGGTACACGGTTTCCGCGGCGGCCCATACGCCGATCAGGTTCACCTTCTGCTTGCACTGCACGTCGGCGAGTGCGACCTTCTTCTCGCGGTCGGTCGGCTCGGCGCCACGGAATTCCGTGTCGTTGATCGCGGCGGTGGGGTCGGGATAGTCGTGTCCGGATTCCTTCATGCATTTCGACCATGCGGCGCTCACCGCGGTCACCGCGGGATCCTGCCGCGACTTGGTGAAGCCTTCCGTGTTGAGTCTCTGTGCGGTGCCCAATGTCTGTTGCATCTCGGCTCCGTGGAGCTCCCTCTGCGCCTCGCCCCCGCACCCGCCTTCGGGAACGGGGGTGCCGTTGTATTCGGCTACCTCGCCGTTGATGACGGGCATGAGCGACGGCGGGTATTTCTCGCCCGTCCGAGCGGCGCTGGGGAGGTGGTAACCGGATTGCTCGGCGAGCTTCGTGTCCGCGAGACCGTAGCGCCGCTCATTTCCGTGGACCAGGGGGTCGCGCCGGACCTTGGGGGCCTGCGGAGCCCCCATTCGGGCAAGGCATCTGGCGATGGCGGATGCGTGCCCCTCGTCGATCGCAGTCAGATCGGCCGCCGAGACCAGGTAGTCGTCAAGCGGCAGCTTCAGGGCCTTGCTGTCTTTGAGCTCGTGGATCTCGCCTCTTCCCTGGGGTGCGCCAGGACTCGAGGAGGGAGCGCTCGCGCCGGTGTCGCCCGCCGAGCAGGCGGACAGGAGCGGTAGCAGAACGAGTATCGCAGTGGAATACGCGGCGCGCGCTCTGGAATGGGAAGAAGCCACGGAAATAATCCTCAGTTCACGCAGGCAAGGGTACTCTGCGGCCGCTGTTGCGGCTGGGCAGAGTACCCTTCAAGAATTCAGGCCCAGCACTCAGTAGATCTCGACGGAAGCGTTCTCGTTGTACGTGTTGACGAGATTGCCCGACTCCCTCCAGCTGAAGAAGTCGTACGGACCCGAGAAGTTGGAGTTGTAGTAGACCTTCGCGAAATCGGTGACGCTGTTGTTGTGCGCCGAGGCGGCGTTGTTCTTGACGATCTGGCCCGCGCCGGCGCCGGTGTTGTCGAACGTCTTGTTGTAGAGGTCGATCTGGTCCCAGTAGAACTGGTACTTGGCGCCACCGAGGTTGGAATTGTAGTAAAGGCAGAACCAGCCGGCCGGGCATGATGCCGCACTTGCCGGTGCGGACATTCCGAATGTGATGCCGGCCGTCACCGCGGCAACGGCCAGAGCGCGCTTCAGCTTCATTTTCCCACCCCTGTTCAATTGAGCCACCCCCCGAATGGAGGGCGCCTGTGCATGACAACCCTTCGTTAATGATCATGATCGTTCGGCGGTTCGTTGAGGAATTGGAGATCATTACGAGACCCCGGTTGCGCAGGGGTAAGCCCCGGCTGCCCGCCGGGTGGGCCCGTCGTGCTTCACTGGACGGGCGCGGGTCGACGTACGACCGCGACATACGACCGCGACGAACGACCGCGACGAGAGAGAGAAGGGGTCACCGTGTCCCCCAAGGCGAACGCAACGATCCGCTACACCGCGATGCGGCTGGGCATCTTCGTCGGATGCCTCGTCGTCGTCGCCGGGCTCGTCCGCGTCGGCGCGGTGCCCTCCGGGCTCGGGGACTCCAACCCCGTCTGGCTCGTGCTGCTCGCCCTCGTGCTCTCCGCCCCGCTGTCCTTCGTCCTCCTGCGCAAGCAGCGCGACGAGATGTCCGTGCAGATCTCCGGACGCGTCGCGGGTGCGAAGCAGAAGCTGGCCGAGAACCGCAGCCAGGAGGACGCGGCCGACGACACCGCGCGCGCGAACTCGTAGGGCCCCGGTTAGTTTCATCACACACCGAACCGCCCCGGCGCCGGGTACATCACCCGCAGTGCCGGGGTTTTGGCGTTTCCGGGCGGCTTCCGGGGCTTTCCGGCGTCGCGCAAGGGGGCCTCGCGCGCCCCTGTCTCAAAGTACGCCTTTGAGATTCTCAAAGTAGAAGTGTTAGCGTGTTCAACATGTTGACCACAGCTGCGCACCCGATGACCACGAGCGTCCCGCTCGTGGCGCGCCTGCACGTCGACCTCTGCCGCCGCGCGTCCGCGGCCTGTTGCTGTTGAGCTGAACTCGCACAGCAGCGGTCCCGGCCGGCCCCCTTTCCGGCTGCTGCCGCACCGCACTGCCATCAGCGCCACCCGCGCAGAACGTCCCCCTTTTTCTTCTTTGTGCGCCATCACCGGAGAGTGTCCGTGTCCGCGACCCCGCAGACCCCTGTCCCGGCCCCCGCCAGGGCCTCGTTCAAGTTCCCCTTCTGGGCCCAGATAGTCGCCGGCCTCGCCCTCGGCGTCCTCTTCGGCTGGATAGCCCGCAGCCAGGACGTCAGTTGGCTGGGCACCACCCTCGAAAAGACCGGCGACATCTTCGTCCAGCTGCTGAAGCTGGCCATCGCCCCGCTCGTCTTCTTCGCGATCCTGGTGTCCATCACCAACCTGCGGAAGGTCAACAACGCGGCCCGCCTGGCCTCCCGCACGCTGCTCTGGTTCATGATCACCTCGCTGATCGCGGTCGGCATCGGCATCGCCATCGGCCTGCTGACCGACCCGGGCGCCGGCACCGGCCTCACCGCCGCCGACGGCAAGGACCCGAAGAAGACCGGCTCCTGGATCGACTTCCTCACCGGGATCGTGCCGACGGACATCGTCACGCCGTTCACCCAGCTGAAGGTCCTCCAGATCGTCTTCCTCGCCGTCGTCGCCGGCATCGCCGCCCTGCAGCTCGGTGCCAAGGCCAAGCCGGTCCTCGACCTCGCCGAGTCCGCGCTGGAGCTCCTCCAGAAGGCCCTGTGGTGGGTCATCCGCCTCGCCCCGATCGGCACCATCGGCCTGATCGGCACCGCGATCGCCACGTACGGCTGGGAACTCATCGGCAAGTACGCGACCTTCACCGCCGACATCTACATCGGCTGCGCGCTCGTCCTCTTCGGCGTCTACCCGCTGCTCCTCGCCACGGTCGCGAAGGTCAGCCCGCTCCAGTTCTTCAAGGGCGCCTGGCCCGCCATCCAGCTGGCCTTCGTCTCCCGCTCCTCGGTCGGCACCATGCCGGTCACCCAGAAGGTCACCGAGCGCCTCGGCGTCCCGAAGGAGTACGCCTCCTTCGCCGTCCCGTTCGGCGCCACCACCAAGATGGACGGCTGCGCCGCGATCTACCCGGCCCTCGCCGCGATCTTCATCGCGCAGATCTTCGACGTACAGCTGGGCATCAAGGAGTACCTGCTCATCGTCTTCGTCTCGGTCATCGGCTCCGCGGCCACGGCCGGCCTGACGGGCGCGACGGTCATGCTGACGCTGACCCTCTCCACCCTGGGCCTCCCGCTGGCGGGCGTCGGCCTGCTGATGGCGATCGACCCGATCCTGGACATGATGCGCACCGCCACCAACGTGGCGGGCCAGGCCCTGGTCCCGGTCATCGTCTCGGCCCGCGAAGGCATCCTCGACAAGGAGGCCTACGCCACCGCCTCGGCCTCCGCCCTGGACGAGCCCGCCGCCCCGGCCGCCGCCGCCAAGGCCGAGCCGGTCGCCGTGGCCGCCTGACCCCGGCTCCCGCCCAGCCCTCGCCGCGACCCCCGCCCCCGTCCGGGCGGGGGCTGCGGCGTGCCGCGCTATAAGCTCCGTGAGGAAGGCGATACGACGGCACGAACGAGGCGGGTACGGACACAGTGAAGCTCGGAGAAGCCCTGGCGGAGCGCGCGGAGGCCACCCGCCGCGTCGAGCAGCTGCGGGCCCGAATCGTCGCCAACGTCCGCTACCAGGAGGGCGAGACCCCGGCCGAGGACGCCGCCCGGCTGCTCGACGACGCCGCCGAGACCCTCGCCGCGCTGGAATCCCTGATCAGCCGGATCAACCGCACCAACGCCGCCGTCGACATGGGCGAGGACGGAAGGCTCACGGACGCCCTTGCCCGCCGTGACATCCTGCGCCTTCGCCACTCGGTGCTGACCTCCGCCGCCGACGCGGCCGCGGGTGGTGAACGCGGCTACGGGCGCCAGCTGCGCTCCGAGCTCATGATGCTGTCCGCGCTCCCGGTGGCCGAACTGCGCGCCCAGGCCGACGCGGTGGCCCGGGAGATCCGCGAGATCGACGTACGGATCCAGCGCACGAACTGGGAGGCCGACCTCCTGGACTGATACCCGCGATGCGGAGCAGGTAGTCGCACCGGAGGCGTGCACGAGCCGAGGACCGGCGGTTTTCCGGTCCACCGTGGTGCGTGGAGAGCAACGCAGGGGTTCGATTCCCCATCGACAGCGCAGCTCAGAACCGCCCACAAGTAACAGTGCACAGCGCACGACACATCACCACGTGCAGATCCGGAGCGACGAGGGTGGGCTCGGGGCACCCGCATCGCAGGGCGGCGCCCGTACCCGGAGCGAAGGCTCCGGGTACGGGCGCCGTTTCGTCTCCCGCCGATCAGACCGTCAGCGACCGGACGTACGCGACGGCAGCCAGCAGCAGCGGCAGGATGTACCACCACTTGCCCATGGTCCGGCGGAACACGGGCGTGAGGGTGATCAGCAGCCCGATGGCGCAGAAGGTGATGGACAGATAGGCCGCCATCCGGACACCGTCCCGCCAGTCGTCGCTGGGGGTACCGGTCTGCGAGGCCAGCGCGAGCCAGCAGAAGAACACGGCGGGCGTGTACACGATCCCGAGCGGGACGCCGAGCACCCACCGCAGGCACCCCTGGTCCTCGGGCAGGTCGATGTTCTCGCGCGGCAGCCTCAGCCGAGCGTCGCGATACGCACGCATGAGATCACCCCCAGGAGGATCGGCGGGGCGAACGACCACGGCCCGAGGGGCCGGCGGACGGGCGGGATTCTGTTCGTCATCGATCAGATCGTGATCGACCGGACATAGGCGACGGCAGCCAGCAGCAGCGGCAGGATGTACCACCATTTGCCCATGGTCCGACGGAACACCGGGGTGAGGGTGAGCAGCAGGCCGATGGCACAGAGGGTGATGGAGAAGTAGGCGAGGTACTGCATGTCCGAACGCAACGGGTGATCGAGCGGACTCGGCCGCGAAACCAAGGCCAGGTAGCAGAAGTGGACGGCTAGTGCGTAGATCAACCCGAGGGGCACGCCCAGCACCCATTGCAGGCACCCCTGGTCCTCGGGCAGGTCGATGTTCTCGCGGCGGAGCCTCAGTCGAGCGTTGCGATACGCACCCACGCGATCACCCCCAGGAGGATCGGCGGGGCGAACCACCACGGCCCGAGGGTCCGGCGGACGGGCGGGATGAGGGTGATCAGCAGCCCGATCACGCTCAGGACGATCGAGATCAAGCAGGCCGTGGCAGTCCCGGCGTACCCCTGGTTGTCCCATTCGCCCTGCGGCGGGTAGCGCAACATGAGGTAGACGGTGGCGGCGTTCAGCAAGTGGACGAGTCCGAGGGGTACCCCGAGCACCCAGAGCACCCATCGACGCCGCTCGGCCCGGTCGCTGCCTGCGGTGCCGTCAGTCATCGCATCGCGTCCTTCACCTTGCCGAGGCTGTTGCCGAAATCGTTGCCATAGAACTGGGCCTTCTCCGACTGCCAGTACGGGCCGCCGTTGTAACGGGCGGCGATCTCGCGCATCTGGGCGTCGGTCAGCTGGTCGGCGGGGACGTCGCCGTAGCCCGCCTCGGCCTTGATCTGCGCGAGGAAGCCTGCGGCGATGAAGGCATTCTGCCTCGGGTCCTGGAGTGACTCCTCCACCAGGGCCCGCTGATCGTCGGTGAGGTGCGCAGGGTCGTAGCCGAGCACCTCGGCACCGCGCCGGAGTTGGATGGCGATCGGCCCGAAGGACGTTTCGTCGGGCGTTCCGCCGGCCCGGCTCGGGAGGTTCTCGGGGATGATGGGACTCAAAGGGGACTCGGCCCACTGGCGCACGGTGTCGATGCCGTCGTCGAAGGTCCCGGACTGGCCCGCGATCTCCTTCCAGGCGATGCCCGCGACCAGCTCCTCGGGCAGTCCCGCGTGCTGGGCCGCCGCCCGGAGGATCTCCTTCTTCTGGGAGATCCAGGCGGCCTTCTCCTCGTCTCCCTCCGGCGGGTTCCAGTAGCTGTCGTCGACCTCGGGCAGTCCCGCGATCCGCATCCGGATGTCACGCAGCTCCGGTGACATCTCCGTCTTCCCGAGCGGCCCGGTCATCTCCCGCTTCGGGCCGCTGCCCGGCAGATGGGCCAGCGGGCTACCGGCGGCCTCCGCCGCCTCGCGGCGGATGTCGGCCATCGCCGCGTACAGGTCGGGCCGTTGGCCGCCTCCCGGCACCTTGAAGTCGGGGAGCAGCTCGTACGCCTGCTTCAGCGCGTGCACGCAGGTGCTGCGCGCCTCCTGTTCGACCGTCTTCGCCAGGTGGAAGCTGCCGCCCGCCGCGTCGTGGAGGCGGTTCGCCTCGTCCCGGATGTCGTCCACGTCCATCGTCAGCTCGGCGAAGAAATCCATGACCCCGGTCGTGGCCCGCATGTCCTCCCACTGCCGCATCGGCTCCGCCCGCTGCGCGGTCTTGGTGATCGCGGTGCCCTTGGTCCCGATGAGCGCGGCGAGCGCCCGCTCGGAGCGCTTGCCGTCGCGGAAGTGCGTCTTGGCGGTGGCGAGCGCGAGGGCGTAGGCGTTCAGGGCGCTGGCGGCCTTGTCGTACCCCTCGGCGATGTGGGTGACGAGTTGGCGGGCCTCTTTCAGGCGCGAGGTGTACGTGTGGCTGTTGGCGCTGTGCCATTCGGTACGGGTCTCCGCGCGCGCGGCGGGTTCCTCGACCTGGACGAGGAGGTCGCGCAGCCGGCGGAACTCGGCCGCGTTGCGCTCGACGAGGGGCGGGTTGGCCTCCTCCAGGAACTGGACGTCCTTGTGGTAGCTGAGCCCGCTCACTTGCACTCCGGTGCTACGTACTGCCCTGATTCGAGGAGGTTGTCGAGGAAGGACCTGGCCGTGCCGTCGTCGACCTGGGCGAAGTTGCTGCCGGTGGTCTTCAGGCGGGTCGCGAGGCCGGCGAAGAGGGCGATCGTGTCCTTGAACTGGTCGTCGGCGAACCGGGCGAAGCGGAGGGCTTCGGTCGCCACGTCCTCGTGCGCACGCGGCACGCGGGCCATCGTGCTCGCGTCGCCGTCGGGGCGGCCCTCGTGGAGCAGGGCCGCGATCTCGATGAGGAGGTTGGCGTTCCCGTTGATGGACCCGACCCCGGCCAGCAGGCTCCCGGCCGCACTGCCGCCGCCGCCCGCCTCGGGCGCCACCTGGTTGAGCCGCATGGCGGGCGCGTGCGACTGCCCGGCCAGTGCGGCGGCCTTGTGCTGGGCCCATTCCGCGTCGAACGACATGTATCACCTGGTGAGTTGGGTGCAGGACGTGTGTGGAAGACGCGTGGAACGTGTGTGCGGTTCCGAGGCGGGCCGGCGGCGGCGCCCTATAGTCGACCGTTGTTGATCAACTCACGCTGTTCGGGGGACTCATGACGGTACGGGAGATGCGCGCGGCGGCGCAGATCATCGGGCGGCGCAACGCCTTGCGCTACCTGGCGATCGGGGTCGCCGGCTCGCTGGTCGCGGCGTGCGGAGGCAAGGACGGGGGCGGGACCCCTGCGCCGGGAGCCTCCTCGGGGACACCCTCGGGGGCTCCGGCCCCGGCCCCGTCGTCGGTCGCCCCGTCCGCGCCGGCGTCCGCGTCGCCGATCGCCCGGGCCTTCGACGCGTTCATCGGGGGCAACTGGAAGCTGGAGTCGACCACGCCCGGCAGCAAGACGGTGCGCGGCACGGCGACGGTGATGGCCCCGCCCGGCGGCAACGGCGG
Organism: Streptomyces sp. NPDC096339; assembly: GCF_044762985.1. Lineage (NCBI taxonomy): Bacteria > Bacillati > Actinomycetota > Actinomycetes > Kitasatosporales > Streptomycetaceae > Streptomyces > Streptomyces sp. NPDC096339. The sequence continues at coordinate 241,392 of NZ_JBIWFI010000004.1, forward strand.
CTTCACCATCGTCTGGGACGCCGACGGCGAGTCGGTCACGTGGAACGGACAGTGGCTGCTGCGCGGCGGCCACCTGAGCTACCAGCTCTTCGTGGGGAGCAAGGAGATGACGAAGCTGAGCGGAGGCGAGGCCACGACCGTCCCGGGGACCGTCGAGGACACCGCCTCGCTCACCCTGCCGTGGAAGCCGCCGGGGTCGCACGGCATGGTCAGCGGTCAGCAGCTGAAGGTGACCTACAAGAACAACGTCCTGCGGATCGTCCACGACAACGGGCACGGGAGCGAGTCCGTGCACGTGTGCACGCGGGCCTGACGGCCCCCTTCGGCTGTCAGCTGCCGGACGCGTGGGCCACGAATCCGGCCCACGCGTGGCGGCCGATGGTGAGGTGGGGGAGCCGGATGTCCTTGGAGTCCCGGACGAGGACCGCACCAGGAGTCGCCGCCACCTCGACGCAGTCGTTGATGTCACTGCTGTCGCTGTAGCTGCTCTTGAACCAGTCCAACTCGGGGTGGTGGATCATGTTTCTCCCAGCAGTTTCTCGATGAAGGACCGTGACTCCCGGGGCGAGAGAGCCTGGGCCCGGATCATGCCATAGCGCAGCTCAAGGACTTGAAGCTGTTTGGGGTCGGAGACCGGCCTACCATTGAAGATCCCTTCGGAGCGCCCTACGGCGGTTCCGTCACCGAACTTCAGCACCTGGATGAGGCCTCCCATTCCGGCGTGATCGGCGCAGATGGTCGGCATCACCTGGATCGTGACGTGCCGCAACTGGCACAACTCCAGCAGGCGTTCGAGTTGGGTACGCAGAACCATTGTGCCTCCGATGGTGCGTCGAAGGGTGACCTCCTCCTGGACGAAACTGAGCGCAGGTCCCGGCGACCGTTCGAAGATCGTCTGTCGAGCCAGCCGTGCTGCGACTCCCCGCTCGACCTGCTCCCGAGACTGTGGGGGCTGAGCCATCTCGAACAGCGCCCGTGCATACCCTTCGGTCTGCAATAGGCCATGAATGTTGTGGTTGCCGTAGGCGGCGAGTTCTACAGCCCGCCCCTCCAGCTTGGCCAGGGCCCGGATCTTCTTCGGGTAACGGACCTGCTCCATGTCCGCCTTCATGGCGGAGATCCTGCCGCCCGCCCGCAGCACCTCGTCCGCCCTGTCCAGGTACTCGGGGCGGGGGATCCGGCGGCCCGCCTCGACCTTGCGGACCAGGTCCTCCCCGTACTTGATGGCCGCTCCGAACTCGGCGGGCCGCAGGCCGGCGGCCTCGCGCCAGGCCCTCAGCTGGCGGCCCAGCGCGGCCACCACCGCCACGCCCTGTTCGTCCTCCGGGTCCACGTCCCAGCCGGGCTCTTCCGTACCGTCACTGTCCACGCTCACGCGCACCCACCTCCGACGAGCCGATGTCCTCCGCGCCCTGTACCCCTGGGACCGCTCCGGACAGCCAGGACAGAGCCGGACAAGCTCCGGACAAACGCGGGACGCACGGGCGGAGTCCCTTCTCACGGTACGCACGGATGGCCACGCTGAGTGACGTGATCCTTCAACTCGCCGACTTTCACGTCCAGCTGTCCTCAACCCCGCGCGGGGCCCGACTCGGCCGCATGCTCGCCGTCGAACAACTCCGTGCCTGGGGGCTCCCCTTGGAGGTGCCGGCCCAGATCGTCGCGGAGCTCGCCGCCAACGCCGTGACCCACGGTCGGGTCGCCGGTCGGGACTTCAGGCTGGCCCTCACCGTCGCCTCCCGCACCCTCCTCATCGAGGTGACCGACACCCGGGGTGACCGGGTCCCGGAGGTCCGAGACCCGGGGCTGGGGCTCGTACTGGTCGAAGCGCTCGCGGACCGTTGGGGCGTAAGGGAAGGGCCGCTTCCCTGCAAGGTGGTGTGGGCGGAGGTGCTGCTCGGCGCCGGGTCCCGGGGCGCCGAGACCCGGCGTGCTTAGACGCATAAGGCTTCAAAAAACCGGGAGAAAAAACCAACCAACCCAACCCCACCGGTTCGAGTCCCTCGGTCGGGTGAATCGGGCCAACTGGACTGGATTTCGGGTCGGTTGCCGGGCATATGCTCGGCCCGACAACAGCAGACATGAGACGGCCCCCGGCGGGACTGCAATCCCGGTCGAGGGCCTGACCAAGCAGGAAGACGAGACCTTCCTTATGGCTCCCCAGCACCCTAGCGCGCCCTCGCGCGCCTCGTCCCGTGTTCGGCCCGGGACCCCCCGATCCGGTGTCATCCACGTCAACTCGCCGCACACGAGTCACTTCACCGTGGTCGGCAATCACCTCCTCCAGCACCCCCACCTGTCGGTGACGGCGATCGGGATCGGTGCGTACATCCAGTCGCTGCCCGACGGGGTTCAGGTCGGCATCAAGGCGCTCTCGGAGCGCTTCCCCGAAGGGGAGGTGCGCATCGCCTCCGCCCTGCGGGAGCTGGAGCACTACGGGTACCTGGAGCGGCGGCGCGAGCGGCTGGAGAACGGGCGGGTGGCGACGCGGACGTACTCGTACAACAAGCCAGGGGCCGTCACCGTCGCCGACACGACCCCGGACGACCCGCCGCCGGCTCCTCCTCCGCCGCCGGACCAGGAGCCCGTACCGCAGCCGCAGCCGCAGCCGCAGCCGCAGCCGCAGCCGCAGCCGCAGCCAGTGCCGGTGCCGGTGCCGGTGCCGGAGCCGGAGCCGCAGCCGGCGCCCGCCCCGCGGGCGGCCGCCGTGCCGCCGCCCGCAGAGCAGCGGCAGCGGCAGCAGCCCCTGCACCCGGCCTCCGTCGAGCTGCTCGCGGGCCTGCGGCGGTACGACCCCCGGCTGCTGCTGTCCGAGCGGGACATCCAGCGGCTCGCGCCGGGCATGTCGGCCTGGCTGGAACGGGGCGCCGACCCCGAGGCCATCGGGCAGGTGCTGTCCGCGAACCTGCCCGAGCGCATGCACAACCCGGCTTCCGTGCTCTCGTACCGGCTCACCGAACTGCTCCCGCCGCACCTGCCCCCGGCCCCGCCCTCGGTGGCGGCGGCCTGGCCGGTCAGACGGCCGGACCCCTTCCAGACCTGCGACGGCTGCGAGCGCGCCTTCCGGGCCCCGGAGCCGGGCCGCTGCCGCGACTGCCCGCCCGATGCGCGGATGGCGGCCTAGCCGGAGCCGAAACCATGACTATCGCCCAGGACGACGCGCGGCGGGACGGCCTCCGGTACCAGGCGATGCGCGATGTCGTGCGGACCCTCGACGACACGGTTCCCGGCAAGTTCGAGATCACCAAGGAAGGCATCGTCCACGACCTGACGGCTCCGTCCGGCCCTCACGAGCTGACCGCGCTGCGCCTCCGGAAGCGGCTGGAGAAGGTGATGCCGGAGGAGCTGGCGGCGCACACGGGGGCTCCCGATGTCGAGGCCGAGCCCGAGGGGATCATGCGGTTGCCCGACATCATCCTGATCGCCGAGACCGACATGGAGATCCAGGGTTCCTTCGATCCCCGGACCCTCATCGCCGCCATCGAGATCGTGTCCCGCTCGAATCCGGACAACGACTGGGTCGGCAAAGTGCGCGACTATCCGCTGCTCGGGATCCCCATCTACGCGATCTTCGACCCCCGCACCGGATCCGGCGCGGTGCTGTCCGACATCCACACCACCTCCGACGGTCCCCGGTACGCCACGCGCAAGGAGTTCGTGTACGGCGAGGACGTCACCATCGCCGACTGGACCATCCCGACCACCGACCTGCCCCGCTACCTCTGACGGGGCGGGCCGACGGCCACGGTCGTCACCGTGCCGACCGGGCCCGGTCGCCCGCGTCCGACACCAGCCGTTGGAGCTCCTGGCGCAGCGCGGTGGTGGAGACGTCGGCGGTGTACGGGAGGTACACGACCTCCACGCCCACCGCCGCGAACTCGCGTTCCCACCGGGCCCCGAGTTCGGTGCCCCGCCAGTCGTCGCCCTTGAAGAGGCGGTGGAAGCCGACCCGTTGCCACGCGTCCCGTTTGTCGAGCGTGGTGTCGGCGACGGCCTCGTCCACGTACCGCACGGCCCGGACGATCTCCAGCCGCTCTTGGAAGGGGACCACCGGTGGGAGCCCCTTGTGCGTGGCGACCTCGTCGAGGAGCACTCCGGCGACGAGGTGGTCGCAGTGGGCGCGGGCCTGCCGGAGCAGGTTGACGTGCCCGACGTGGAAGAGATCGAAGACACCGGACGCGTAGCCGATGATGCGAGACACGGATCCCCTTGTGACTGTGCTGTTTGCCCCGGTTGCGGCGGGGCGGCCTGATGGTAGATCAGGAAGGGGTCGGGGCGTGCGGCTGTCCACGGCGGTGGGCGGTGGTCGGTGGCCGGTTCCTTGTCGTTTCCCGTTCAGTGGCGGGCATTTGATGTGGATGGTGCTAGCTTCATTGGCATCATGTTGCTGAGGCTGAACACCGCAGACACCCGTCCCCTGCACGAGCAGGTGGCCGGCGCACTCAGGCGCGCCATCGCCGAAGGGGAATGCGCCCCCGGCGACCGCGTCCCGCCCGCCCGCGACCTGTCACAGGCGCTGGGCGTCAACGCCAACACCGTCCTGCGCGCGCTGCGTACGTTGCGCGACGAAGGCCTTCTGGAGTTCCGGCGGGGCCGCGGAGTCACCGTGGCGGGCGGGGCGGACGGACGGTCGGTACTGAGGGAGCGAGCGCGTGCGCTTGTCGCCGACGGGGCGCGGCTCGGCTACAGCAAGGCCGAACTCATAGAGATGATCCGGGAGGTGCCGTGAGCGACCGTGCTTCCGGCGGAACGAATCGAACAGGGTGGGGTGTCGTCGGCTGGGCCGTCGGCGTCACGGCGTTACTCGTGGCGCTGCCCCTGGCGGCGAGCGGCCGGCTTCCGGACCGGCTGGCGACCCATTGGGAAGGGCTCTCCGGGGCGCCCGACGGCTCCATGCCGCTGTGGGCGGCGGCGGTCTTCCCCGCGCTGATCTGGGCCGTCCTCGCGCTCGCCGTCGCGCTCGCGGCGCGGCGGGCCGGGGTGTCGGCGCGGGGCTGGGTGGCCGGCGCGCTGCTCTTCGGCGGCGTGGCCCTGGCCGGTGCCCAGGCGTCGATCGTCCGGGCGAACCTGGACCGCGAGGACTGGCGGCAGGCCCACTCGGCGACCGGCTGGGTCGTGGGCGTGTTCGCGGCGGCCGCGCTGGCGGGTGTGGGTGGAGTCCTGGCCGGCCGCCGGGGTGTCGGCGACGTGCGGGGGCCCGTGGTCGAAGGTCCCCGCATGGACATCCCCGGCGGTGAGCGGCTCGTATGGCTCTCCCGCGCGTCCAACGCGTGGCTCCGGCTGATCGCGGCCGGCGCCGGGCTGGTGGCCGTCGCGGGCGGGCTCGCGGGGCTGGGCGGCCTGCTGGGGCCGGAGTGGCTGCTGTTGATGGCGCCCTTCGCCTTCGCCTGCCTCGTGACCCTCGTCTTCTCCTCCGTCCGGGCGCGGGTCACCGGGCGGGGCCTGGAAGTGGCCTTCGGGCCGCTCGGCCTGCCGGTGCGGCGCTGGGCCGCCGATGAGATCGAGTCCGCCCGGGTCGAGGAGCGTACGGCGGGGCAGGTCGGCGGCTGGGGGTACCGGCTGAACGGGCTCGGTACGACCGTGATGCTGCGCGGCGGCGAGTGCCTGGTCATCCGCTCGAAGGGCAAGGACTTCGCGGTGAGCGTGGACGACGCCGAGCGCGGCGCCGCCCTCCTGAACTCCCTGGGCGGCTCCCGGGGCGACTCCCCGGGCGCCCGCCGCTCCGGGTGAGGCGATCTGGGGGGTGTGGGCGATGTGTGCGGATGTGGGGGGTGTGGGGGGTGTGGAAAGGAGCCGTGCAGGGGGGTGGTCGTCAGAGGCGGGCCGTGCCTAGATTACCGGCGGTAACACCTGACTGACCCAGGAGGACACGCCTTGGACGCCGCCGAGCCGAAGCTGGTCGAGCCCGTCAAGACCGTGGTCGACGGGGTCGTGCGCGAGGTGTACGTACCCGCGCTCGCCGCCGTGCCGGAGCGGGGGTCCCTCGGGGACATACCGTTCGAGAACGCCCGCCAGGCCCCGGGTGAGCCGGTGCTCGCCCGCAAGGAGCCGGACGGGACCTGGCGCGACGTCACCGCCGCCGAGTTCGCGGCCGAGGTGCTCGCCGTGGCCAAGGGCCTGATCGCGGAGGGGCTGCGCGAGGGCGACCGGCTCGCCATCATGGCCCGTACGACCTACGAGTGGACCCTGCTCGACTTCGCCGGCTGGGCCGCGGGGCTGGTCACCGTACCGATCTACCCGACGTCGTCCGCCATCCAGGCCCGCTGGATCATCCAGGACTCCGGCGCCGTCGCGTGCGCCGTCGAGGACACCGGGCAGGCCCGCATGATCAGCATCGAGCGGACCGCCCTGCCCTGGCTGACGCACCTGTGGGCACTCGACACCGGTGCGGTCGGCCGGCTCGTGAAGGCCGGGGAGCACCTGCCCGACCAGGTGGTGCACGAGCGGCTGACGGCCCGTACGCCGGACTCCGTCGCGACGCTGATCTACACGTCGGGTACGACCGGGCAGCCCAAGGGGTGCGTGATCACCCACGCCAACTTCTTCGCCGAGGTCGACAACGCGGTGGAGTTGCTGCACCCCGTCTTCAAGTCGGTGAGCAGCGATCCGGCGTCCACGCTGCTCTTCCTGCCGCTGTCGCACGTCTTCGGACGGATGGTCGCCATCGGGTGCATGCGGGCGCGGGTGAAACTGGGGCACGCGCCGAGCATCCGCACCGAAGACCTGCTGGAGGACCTCGCGGGATTCCGACCGACGTTCCTGCTCGCCATCCCCTACGTCCTGGAGAAGGTCTACAACACGGCCAGGGCCACCGCCGAGAAGATGGGGCGCGCTTCGTCCTTCGACCGGGCGGCGCGCATCGCGCGCAGCTTCGGCGAGTCGGTGGAGGGCACGGGGAAGGGCAAGGCCCCAGGTCTGGGGATGCGTGCGGCGCGGGCGCTGTACGACCCGCTGGTCTACCGCCGCATCCGGGCCGCGCTCGGCGGGCGCGTGCGGTACGTCCTGAGCGGAGGCTCCCCGCTGGGGCGGCGGCTCGCCGCCTTCTACACCGGGGCCGGGATCGAGGTCTTCGAGGGGTACGGGCTCACGGAGACGACCGGCGCCAGCACCGTGAGCCCGCCGCAGCGGCCCCGCCTCGGCACGGTGGGCTGGCCGCTGCCGGGCACGTCGGTGCGGATCGCGGACGACGGGGAGGTGCTGCTGGGCGGGCGGCACGTCTTCGCGGGCTACTGGAACAGCGGGCAGGGCGTCCCGTACGGCAGCTGGCTGCCGACCGGCGACATCGGGGAGCTCGACGCGGACGGGTACCTGACCATCACCGGCCGCAAGAAGGACGTGATCATCACCTCGGGCGGCAAGAACGTGGCCCCGGCCCCCCTGGAGGACTGGCTCCGGGCCCACCCGCTGGTCGGCCAGTGCATGGTGGTCGGCGACAACCGGCCGTACGTCACCGCGCTCATCACCCTGGAACCGGACGGGCTGGCGCACTGGCGTCAGATGCACAAGAAGCAGGACGTGCCGATGCGGTTGCTGGTGGAGGACGAACAACTGCGGGCGGACCTCCAGCGGGCGGTGGACGACGCGAACCAGCTGGTGTCGAGGGCGGAATCGATCCGGCGGTTCGCGGTGCTGCCGGGGGAGTTCACGGAGGCGCGGGGGCATCTGACGCCGTCGCTGAAGCTGAAGCGGTCGGCGGTGGCGCGGGACTATGCGGACCGGATCGAGGAGCTGTATCGGTAGCCACCCCCGGCGGGGGCACGGGCCGGCCGAGCGTCGACCGCGGCCCGCCCTCCCGGGGCTCCGCCCCGGAGCCCGCGCCTCAAACGCCGGCGGGGCTGAATCATGTGCGGCGCCGCTGCCGGGGGCTCCGCCCCCGGACCCCCGCGCCTCAAACGCCGGCGAGGCCGGAATGTGCCGCGCGTGACGGACAGCAGAAGGCACATCCAGCCCCGCCGGCGTTTGAGGCGCGGGGTCTGGGGCGGAGCCCCAGGTCTTTTCAGCCCGTCCGGCGTTTGAGGACCGGGGCTGGGCAGCGCCCAGGGAACGGGGGAAGGGCGGGTAGGGGACAGGCCCCGCGCAGCGGTCACCCCGTGACACGGCCGGACGTGCCGGGGCGGCGGGCCGCGCATATCGTGGGCCGGGGGGTCGCCCGAGGAGGGTCCGTGCCCCGCACCCGTACCGCCGCCGCATCCGTCGCACTCGGCGTGCTGGTCATGGCCGCCGCGCTGGGCGCCGCCCCCGCCTCCCGCGGGCTCCGCTGGGGCGCGTGCCCCGAGCCGCACGTCCCCGACGGGATGCGGTGCGCGACCCTCGACGTCCCGCTCGACCCCAGCGGCAAGCGCACCGGCCACGTCCGCCTCGCCCTGGCCCGGATACCCGCCGCCGAGCCCGAACGGCGGCTCGGCTCCCTCGTGATCAACTACGGCGGCCCCGGCGCCCCCGGCATCGCCAACCTCGCCGCCGACCCCACCGCCTTCGCTGAACTCGGCAAACGCTACGACCTCGTCGCCTTCGACCCCCGCGGCGTCGGCCACAGCGAGCCCGTCTCCTGCGGCGCGGGCCGCGGCTCCCCGCAGACCACGCAGGAGACGCCGCAGACCGCCACCGCCCAGCTCGCCGCCCTGCGCGCCGAGATCCGGCGGTGCGAGCTGGCCTCCGGGCCCGTGCTCCCGTACATCGGGACCGTCAACGTCTCCCGTGACATGGACCGGATCCGCCAGGCCCTCGGCGAGGACAAGCTCGACTTCCTCGGCTTCTCCTACGGGACCCGGCTCGGCGCCGTGTACGCCGCGCAGTTCCCGCACAAGACCGGCCGCATGGTGCTCGACGGGGTCGACACCCTCACCGAACCGCTCGCCGAGCAGGCCCTCGTATCGGCGCGCGGCCAGCAGCGGGCCCTCGACAACTTCCTCACCTGGTGCGCCCACCGGCCCGGCTGCGTCTACGGGACCAACACCCGCACCGCGAAGGAGAAGGTCGCCGCGCTCGTCGAACGGCTCGACGAGGAGCCCCTGATCGGCGACGACGGCGCGCCCGTGTCCGGGCAGGACGCGGTCGCCGCGATCGGCGCCGCCCTTTACTCGAAGAGCAGCTGGCCCGACCTCGCCGCAGCGCTCGCCCTCGCAGAACGGGACCGCGACCCGGTCGGGCTCCTCCAGCTCGGCGGCCCGACGAAGGAGGGGCGGCGGGACGGCCCCGGAACCGGAACCGGCCCCGGAACCGGCCCCGGAACCGGCCCCGGAACCGTCACCGTGCCCGCCGACAACTCCGAGGCCGCCCTCGCCGCCGTGAACTGCGCCGACGACCCCGACCGGCTGAAGATTCGGGCCGGGGCCAGTGCGGGCGCCGTGGCGCGGGTGCTGCACGCCCGCCAGGACGAGCTGCGGGGCGAGTTCCTGGAGGCCTCGAAGATCTTCGGCCCGAAGCAGCTGCTGACCGTCCTCGCCTGCTACGGCCGCCCCGCCGGCACCGACTTCATCCGCAGGATCGACCACCCCGGCGCCCCGCGGATGCTCCTGGTCGGGACCCGCGGCGACCCGTCCACTCCGTACGAGTGGACGGAGGAGACGGCGAAACGCCTCGGCTCGGCGGTGATCGTGGACTTCAAGGGCGACGGGCACACCGGCTACTCGTCCTCGAAGTGCGTGCGGGAGTACGTGGACCGCTTCCTCGTCGACGGCCGGCTGCCGTCCGGGACGCGGGCCTGCCCCGCCGAGGACTGAGCCCCGGCGGGGCGCCGCGGCTCAGCAGTCGGGGTGCGTGGCGCGACCCGCGAAGCGGTCCGCCATCCAGTTCCCGACCTCCGGGGAGTGGGTGATCACGCCGCTGACGTGCTCGCCGACCCAGACGGTGTCGAACTCGACGTTCGCGCCCCGCGCGCACCAGTCGGCGCGCAGCGCGCGGCCCACCGCGTACGGGATCAGCTCGTCGCCGAGGGCGTGGTACTGGTACACGGGCGCGGCGGGAGCCGTCCGGCCGAGCTTGCTCTGGTTCAGCCGGGCCTGCCAGTCAGGCTCGGCGAGCGGGTCGCGGGTGGTGAGGTCGGAGATCCGCTTGAAGGAGCCGGCGATCGCGTCGATGGCGACGCAGTTCTCCTTCATGCCGGCGACGAGGAGCCGGCCCGCCGGGTTGAGGTAGGAGTCCAGGCGCAGCTCCGGGAAGGCGGCGTCCTGTCCGGCCGCCGCCATGAAGATGAGCCCGGAGCCGTAGGAGCCGTTGTTGAAGGCGGCCACCTTGAGCAGGTCGGCCGGGACCCCGCCCGTCGCCGTGCCCTTCACGTTCAGCTCGGGGGCGTACGATCCCTGCAGCTCGGCCGCCCAGCCGCTCGCCTGCCCGCCCTGCGAGTACCCCATGATCCCGACGGGGGTGTCCGCCCCCAGCCCGGCCCCGGGGAGGCGGATGGCGGCACGGGCCGCGTCGAGGACGGCGTGCCCGGCGGAGGGCCCGACGGTGTAGGTGTGCACGCCCGGGGTGCCGAGGCCCTCGTAGTCGGTGACGACCACGGCCCAGCCGCGCAGGGTGTACTGCTGGATGAGGTTGGCCTCCATGGCGGTGCCGGCCGGGAGGTTGTCGCTCGGCGCGCAGGAGTCGCCCATGCCGACCGTGCCGACCGCGTAGGTGATGAGCGGACGCGGGCCGGTGCGGCCGTCCTGCGGGACGATCACGGTGCCGGAGACGACGTTGGGGGCGCCGTCGGCGGTGGTGGAGCGGTAATGGACCTTCCAGGCCTTGGTGTTGGTGGGCTGGCCGGGCAGCGGGTGGAAGGCGGAGGGCTCGACGCCGACGATGTCGCCCGGGGCGGAGGTCTGGGTGGGGGCGGCTGTCGCGGATGTCGCGGCGGGGATCCCGGCCGCGATGGCGGCCAGCGCGGCCGCAGTGGCGAGGACGGTGTTCCGGATGCTTCGGACGCGCATGAGCGGCTCTCCCGAGGTTCCGTGTGGGGGCAGGTGAGGAGAAGGTAGTGACGGACCGGTGGGAAGGTCGCTGACCGCACAGCTCACCTTTACCGGCCCGGACACGCACTCGCCCGTTCGGTCTCGGGACACCGGACTCATCGCCGTGAACGACGACGAAGTCGCCGTGTTCTGGAACTTCCAGTCCCTCTGAGGGTCGGGTCCCGCGCCCGCGCTGCCCGGTGCGGTGCCGCAGCCGGTCCGAGGTGCTGCCGGATGGCGGATCAGGGCCCCCGTCGGATGGACGGAGTGAGCCAGTCGGCGCAGCCGCCGCTTGCGGACCGGCCGTCGTGTGGGAGTCCTCCTGGGATCCCGCCACGGACCGTCGGAGGACCTGCATGGCACGCATCATCACGGCCGGTGTCGTCACCGCCGCCCTGTTCACGCTGGGGCTCCCGGCAGGCAGCGCCGTCGCCGCCGCGACGACCTGCTTCGGCGTCACCGCCACCATCACCGGCAGCGGCACGATCACCGGCACACCCGGCAACGACGTCATCGTCGGATCGTCGGCGGCCGACACGATCAACGGGCTCGGCGGCAACGACCTCATCTGCGGGCTCAGCGGTGACGACAAGCTGATCGGCGGCCTCGGCAACGACCGCCTCGACGGCGCCGGGGGCGACGACGTCATGCGCGGCGACACGGCCCTCGACACCGGCAACGCCGTGGGTGGCGGCGACGACGAACTCCGCGGAGGCGAAGGCGACGACGACATGGTGGGCGATTCGTTCACCGCGAGCGGGAACGCCGAGGGCGGTGGCGACGACCTGCTGGACGGCGGCTCCGGCGACGACTTCATGACCGGCGACTCCGAGAGCGACGACGCCGGGACCGCGCGCGGTGGCGGCGACGACCGCATGTTCGGCGGCTCCGGCGACGACGAGCACATGACCGGCGACAGCGTCGCCCTCGGAGGTGACGCCGAGGGCGGCGGCGACGACCTCCTGGACGGCGGCACCGGCAACGACGGCCTGCTCGGCGACTCGGCCGCGCCCTTCGGGGGCACCGGGACCGGCGCGGGCGACGACGTCCTGCGGGCCGGCCTGGGCACCTTCGACAGCATCGTCGGCGACAGCGAGGGCATCGCGGGGGCGGTCGGCAGCGGCGGCGACGACCTCCTGGACATGGGTACCGACGGCGGGTTCTTCGCCCTGGGCGACCACAACATCGGCGACCCCGCAGGCGGCCAGGCCCGGGGCGCGGGCAACGACACGATCATCGGCGGCGCCCGGGGCGAGATCCTCATCGGTGACAGCTCCGTCGGGGACGCCTCCGTCACCCGAGCCGGCAACGACCAGATCGACGGCGGAGGCGGCAACGACCTCCTCTTCGGCGACAACACCAACTACGACGGGGATTCGACCGCGGGCACCGCGGGCGGCCGGGACACGATCCGGGGCCAGGCGGGCAAGGACTTGATCTTCGCCGGTCCCGCCGACGACTTCCTCGACGGCGGCGCCAACGCCGACACCTGCGACGGCGAGGCGGGCACCGCCGACACCGCCGTCAACTGCGAGACGACCTCCGACATCCCATAGCCGGCCCGCCGACCTCCCCGACCCCGCCCGAAGCGATCCGGTACGCCCCCGGCGTCGTCCCCGTCCACCGCCGGAACGCCCGGTGGAAGGCGGTGTCCTCCGAGAAGCCCAGGCGGGCCGCGAGTTCCGCGATCGGTTCGCCGCCCTCGGCCAGGCCCGCGATGGCCGCGTCCCGGCGGACGCGGTCCTTCAGCTCCTGGAACGAGGTCCCCTCCTGCCGGAGCCGGCGCCGCAGTGTCGCCGGGGACACCGCGAGCAGCGCCGCCACTTCGGCCAGCGCGGGCAGCCGCGGCGAGGTGCGCAGCCGCCGGGTCAGGGTGCGGCGCACCTGCTCCGCGACCGTGGTCCCGTACTCCGGGCGGGAGAGCAGGTCGAAGGGGGCCCGGCGCAGCATCGCGTCGAGCGCGGCCTCGTCCCGTACGAGGGGGGCCGTCAGCCAGTGCGCGTCGAACGAGGCGCCCGTACGGTCCTCCCCGAAGCGGACCGGGCAGTCGAAGAGGAGCTCGTACTCGTCCTCGTGCCGCGGCGGGGGATAGGTGAAGGCGGCGTACGCGAGGGGGATGCGCCGCCCGACCATCCAACTGCTCAGCCGGTGCCAGATGGCGAGCACGCACTCGGTGAGGAACCGCCCCTCGTCGCGGGACAGGTCGTTGCGGACGGTGAACCGGGCCTCGGAGCCGGCCACTTCGAGCGCCAACTCCGGCCCGCCCGGGAACAGCCCGTAGAAGGCGGCGGCCCGTTCCGTGGCCGCGCCCAGGTCCCGGCAGCCGAGCGAGGCGTGGCACATCATCGCGAAGGTGCCGGGCCGGCTGGGCACCGAGCCCAGCCCGAGGAACTCGTCCTGCGTGGTCCGGTACAGCGCCCGGAACAGCCGGGCGAACTGCGCGGGCGTGACCCGGGCCCGGTCGTCACCGAGGAGGAGCGGCGGGATCTGCGCCTCCTGGAGCAGCGGCACGGTGTCGATGCCGCTGCCGCGGGCCCCCGCGAGCACGGCCCGCACATGGTGCACGGTGATCGTCCGCCTCCCCATGGTCCGACGGTAACCCCGCCGGGGCGCCCCGCGATACGGACGTGCGCGGGGCGGTGGGCCTCACCCCGCCGCCGCGATCAGCACGGTGTAGAGGCAGAACAGGCCCGTCGCCGGGGCCGTGGCGAGGTCGGAGCCCACCAGCGCGCGGGCGAACGGCCGGTCGTCCGCCGGGTACGCGGACACGTCGGTCAGCATCGCCCGGCCGGCCGCGAACCGCAGGGCCGGTTCCACCACCCGGCCCCACTCCGGCTGCGCCGCACGGGACGCGGCCAGCACGAGCGCGGAGGACAGGGTGCTGCCCTCGCCGTGCAGGAGGTCCGGCATCAGCTGGATGGTGGTGGACTTGCCCGCGCCGTTGGCGCCGACGAATCCGGTCACCTCATCGGCGCGGAGGGTCAACGGGACGTCGTCCAATACCCGCTTGGAGCCAAAAGACCGGCCGAGACCTTCCGCTTCGACCGCCGTATTCATGGGGTGGCGGTTCATGTAGGGTCTCCCTGCGTTATCGCAAGGGGGAGGAAGCCCGCACTCGGCGACCTGAACAGGCGTGGAAACCGAAGGGTTGTCACCCGCGGGCTTCTTCCCCCGATGAGCTTGTCCGTCAATTACGGCTCGGCACGCGGCGAAGGCATCGAATCGATGACTTCGCGCAGATGACTTCGCATTCATGACGCGACATCAATTCAGTACGAGCCACATCACCTGCACCGCGAGAGTCGCGTGCGCGAGAAAACACGTCACCCAGGCCCCGGGGCCGCGCATTCCGTGACGGGACACGGTCACCCAGCCCGCCGCCAGCAATACCGCGGACAAGGCGCAGAACGCCCAGGAAATGACGAGCCACGGCGTGGAGGGGGCGGTGAGATACCGGAGGGCCACCACCGGGAGAAGAGTCAACAGGGGCAAGGCCCATGCGCCTTCACCGGCTGCTCGGGCGGACTTGGCGTCGGTCATCCCGGGTACTCCGTCTTCGTTCTGGGGTGGTTCTGGGGTGGTTCCGGGTGATGGCGGGCCGGGCCGCCCGGGGAGAACCCGGACGGCCCGGCCGACGTCACTCGATCTGCCGCGGGGCTCGATCAGCCTCGGAGGGCGTTGTAGATCTCGAGGAGCGTCAGGCCCGGGGAGACGGCGGCGAGAGGCGCCCGGACCCACCACGACAGGCCGTCGTACCACTTCTTGAAGTCGCTGTACTTGCCGCCGATGGCCTTGGCGAAGCCGCCGACCTTGCTGAACGCGGCGCGGATCGCGCTCCACTTGCTCGCGGCCGAGGCCTCACCCGCGACGATCTTGTTCATCTCGGCGCGCTCGGCGGGCGTCAGCTCAGCCGCGAGCGGGCTCGCGAGCAGGGTGCGCGCGGCCTGCTGCGCCTCGGCCTGCTGGGTGGCCGAGACGGACTGGGGTGCGGCCACGGAGGCCGAGGAGGCCTGGGCCAGGCCGGCGCCACCCCCGATGGCGATGGCTGCGACGGCCGAAACGGCCGCCATGCGCAGGGTGTTGCGATTCATTTGGAATTCCCTTGCGTTGTCGCAAGGGGGAGGAAGCCCTTGTGGGCAACCTGAACAGGCGTGGAAACCGAATGGTCACCCGCGGACTTCTTTCCCCCGATTACTTGGTCGTTGCCGCACCGCTCCTGGTCAGGGAGAAGTCCGACGGTGTGCTCGTCATCTCATCCTTCGAGCGCCGGGCACACGTGCACGTTACCCACAAGTCGATCACTTGACCACCGTATGAATGGCCAACACGCCTCAGGCGCAACCAGGTTCAACGCGTCTACCTGCGGGTTTATCGGCAGGCCTTCGCTTTACCTTCACATTGCTTGGCTGGAAACCGCCTTTGTGGCCGGGACGAGGGGTATGCGCGATGAGCGCTCAGGTCAACACGCGTGACGCTTCCGGTCATATCGCCGCCCCGGCCCGGACGCCTAGCGTCGAGGGTCACCAACTCCCGGGAGGGCAGGCGATGGACACAGTCGACGGAGACCGGTCCAGGCCCGGCACACTGGCGCGCTTCACCCAGTGGACCGAGGTGCGGCACGGGCCCGAGACGGCCCTGCGGTTCCGTGCGGGTGACCACTGGCAGACCCGTACGTACGCGGAACTGGCCGCCGAAGTGCGAGCCGTCGGGTGCGCGTTGCTCGGCCTGGGCGTGGCCGCCGGCGAGCGGGTCGCCGTACTGGCGGAGACCCGCCCGCAGTGGACGTACACCCACTTCGGGGTGCTGGCGGCGGGCGCGGTCCTCGTACCGGTCTATCCGACGGCCGGGGAGGAGGAGCTCGCCTGGGTCCTCGCCGACTCGGACGCGGTGCTCGTCGTCTGCGACGACGCCGCGCAGGCGGAGCGGGTCGAGGTGCTGAGGGGGAAGCTGCCGCACCTGCGCGAGGTGGTCCTGATGGACGCGCTGCCGGGGCTCGCCGCCGCCCCGGAGGCGGAACTCCTCGCCCGGGCCGAGGCCGTCGCCCCCGAGGCGGACGCCTCGATCGTGTACACCTCCGGCACGACCGGCCTCCCGAAGGGCTGCCGCCTGACCCACGCGAACCTGGGCGCCATCCAGGACGCGACCCTCCCGCTGGTCCGGGGCGGTCCGGGCGACTCGACGTACCTCTACCTGCCGCTCGCGCACCTGCTGGCGCAGTTGATCCAGTTCACGACGCTGCTGGAGGGCGGGGAGCTCTGCTACTTCGGCGGCAGGATCGAAGACGTCCTGTCCGAGCTGGCCGTCGCCCGCCCCACCCATCTCCCCTCCGTGCCCCGCCTGTTCGAGAAGCTCCACTCCGTGGTGCTCTCCCTGGCCGAGTCGCAGGAGGGCGGCCGGGAGCGCTTCGAGGAGGCCGTACGCCTGGGGGTGCTGGCGGCGGAGGGGCGGCTGCCGGAGTCCCGTCGCGAGGAGCACGCCGCCGCCGAGGAATCCCTGTACTCCCTGGTCCGGGGCGCGTTCGGGGGCCGGCTGAAGTGGGCGCTCACCGGCGGCGCCCCGATCGCCCCGGCGACCCTGGACTTCCTGCGGGCGTGCGGGATGGACGTGTACGAGGGGTACGGGATGACGGAGTCGGCCGGGGTCATCTCCCTCAACCACCCGGACGCGGTCCGCCACGGGACGGTGGGCCGGCCGATAGCGGGCTGCGAGGTGCGGATCGCCCCGGACGGGGAGGTCCTGGCGCGCGGGCCGATGGTCTTCCCGGGGTACCACGCGAACGAGCTGGCCACGGCCGAGGCACTGGACGCGGAGGGCTGGCTCCACACGGGCGACCTCGGCGAACTCGACCCCGACGGCTACCTCCGCATCACGGGCCGCAAGAAGGAACTGGTCATCACCTCGGCGGGCAAGAACCTCACCCCGACGGAAGCCGAGTTCGCCGTCCAACGCTCCCGCTACGTCTCCCGCGCCGTCATGATCGGCGACGGCCGCCCCCACCCGGTCGCACTCGTCACCCTGGACGCGGAGGAGGTCGCCGCCTGGGCCACCCGCGAGGCCGTCGCCCTCGGCGACTCCCCGTCGACCCACCCGTCGGTCCGAGCCCTGATCGAGCAGGCGGTCACGGAGGCCAATGCCACCCTCTCCCGCCCGGCCCGCATCCGCGCCTTCCACATCCTCCCGGAGGACTTCACCCCGGAGGCGGGCACCCTGACCCCCACCCTCAAACTCCGCCGCAAGGCGATCTCGGAGCGCTACGCGACCGAGATCGAGGGGCTGTACGGGGAGTGAGGGACGGGGGCGCCGAACGGCTCCACCCACACCCGCCGTTCGACCCCCAAGTGCCCCTGCGACGATGCGGGGATGCGTGTACTCAATGAATTGATCAACGTCGAGGATCCCGCCTGGCCCGTTCTCCTGGAGGAGGTCGCCGGTGCGCAGGTGCCGGTCGAGGTGGTGGGCGGTGACGCCGGGCAAGGCGGGGCGGCCTTGCTGCAGTTGCAGGTGACCGCCCGGTCGTACCTCGGTGGGATCGTGCTCAACTGCGGCGGACTGCTCGTGGACGGCGGCTGGCTCCGGGTGTTCGGGAGTCCGGGCGCCGCCGCCCCGGCAGGGCTGCCGGGCCTGGCCGAGGTGAACGGCATGCCCGCGGCCTTCGACCCCGCCTGGCGGCCGGACGCGGGACTGGTCGTGGCCCAGGACGTGCTCGGCGGGGTCTTCGCGCTCAACGGCGCCGACCCCGCCGGGGACGGGCGGCCCGGTGGGCCGGGCGAAGTGGTCTACTTCGCGCCCGAGGCATTGCGCTGGGACGCGCTCGGCGCCGGGTATTCGGCCTGGCTGTCATGGGTGCTCGGCGGAGACCTCAAGGGGTTCTACGACGGTGTGCGGTGGACCGGATGGCGCGAGGAGGTCGCCGGGCTGAAGGCCTCGGAAGGCTTGTCGTTCTACCCGCCGTTGTGGTCGGCCGAGGGGCGCGGGGACCTGGAGGGGGCCGACCGCCGAACCGTGCCCATGGCGGAGCTGCTGGGCCTGAGCCGGGACTCCTGCCTCCAACTCGACGGGGTCGATCCGGGATTCCTCGGCATCGCCTGAGGCGCGCGGCGCACCGTTCGCGCGTGTCCCCGGCCGGTGCCCGCCCGGTCCCGGCATCGTGGTGGCCATGGACGAGCAGCGGTTCGGGGTGTGGGCGGCGGGGGACGCCTACGAGCGGTACATGGGGCGGTGGAGCCGGCCGGTCGCGGAGCGGTTCGTGGCGTGGCTCGGCTGCGCGGACGGGCTGCGGTGGCTGGACGTGGGCTGCGGTACGGGGGCGTTGAGCCGGGCCATCGCCGAACGGCGGCGGCCCCGGGCGGTGCTGGGGGTGGACCCTTCCCCGGGCTTCGTGGCCTCGGCCCGGGCGGACGCCCCCGCGCGGACCGGGTTCGTCGTGGGTGACGCGGCCTCGCTGCCGGTACGGGACGCGGAATGGGACGTCGTGGGCAGCGGGCTCGTGCTCAACTTCCTGCCCGAGCCCGGGGCCGCGCTCGCGGAGGCGGTCCGGGTGGTGCGGCCGGGCGGGCTGGTCGCCGCGTACGTATGGGACTACGCGGAGGGAATGGAGTTCCTGCGCCATTTCTGGCGGGCCGCGGTGATGGTGGACCCGTCCGCCGCGGAACCGGACGAGACCCGCCGGTTCCCGGTGTGCCGGCCGGAGCCGCTGCGTGCGCTGTGGGTGCGGGCGGGACTGGCCGAGGTGGCCGTCGCCCCGATCGAGGTGGCCACCGTGTTCGGCGACTTCGGGGATTTCTGGGAGCCGTTCCTGGCCGGGCAGGGACCCGCCCCCGGGTTCGTCTCCGGGCTCGACCCGGTCGTACGGGACCGGCTGCGCGAGGCGCTCCGCGCGGCCGTGCCGGCGCGCGCGGACGGGTCGATCGCGCTGACCGCCCGCGCGTGGGCGGTCCGGGGGCGCAGACCTGACCGCCCGCCGGGTCCCTGAGCCCCGGCGTTACTCCCGCCCCGCCCTGGGTATCCGGCCAGGGAGGGGAGAGGGGGCCGTCGTGCGTGCTGTCGTACGGAAGCTGGGGCGCGGGGCGGCCGCCGTGGGCGCCGTGCTCTGCCTCGCGGTCGCCGGGTGGCTGGTGTGGCTGCTGCCCGGGCCGCAACTGACCGCCATCCTGGGCTTCGGGCCCGTCGACGGGGTCGTCACCGTCTACGAGTGCCACGAGGCCACCGACGCCGAGGGCTACTCGACCGGCACCGACTGCACGGGCTGGTACGTCCCCAGGCAGGCCGGCGAGCCGGCGCGCGAGATCGTGCTGGCATCGGCCGCCGCGGAGCACCGGCACGGGGCTCGGGTGGAGGTCCGGACGGCGCGCGGGCGTGCCTACGAACTGTCCGGGACGGCCGTCTTCGACACGGGCACCACCACCGGACTGCTGCTCGTGCCGTTCCTCGCCGTCGCGGCCTGGCTGGTGTCCTGCGCGCGCGGCGCCGCCCCCGGGGACGGGGACGGCTACTTCTTCGCCGCGCTCGGCGGGATGGTCGCCGTCATCGTGCTGGCCATGGTGAGCGGCATCCTGGTCGCAATAGGCGTCGCGGTCTTCTGAACGGTCTGCCGCGTCACCCGGCGGTGACGCGGGCCGCGAAGGAGTCCAGGTTGAGCGCCATCCGCTCCAGCCGCTCGTCCAACGTCAGCGACTCCTCGTACCGGGTCGTCCGCAGCTTCGGCTGCCGCTTGCCCCGTACGTAGAGGGGACACGCGAGGTCCGCGCACACGTAGACCCCGACCGTGTTGCCCTCGCGGCCGCGGGCCCCCGCGAGGGGCGCGGCGAGCAGGGTGACGCCGGAGGAGGCGTGGCCCGTCAGGCACAGCTGGCAGAGACTGGACTTCACGGCGCTGGTACGGCTCACCGACGGCACACGGAGCGAGATGCCGAGCGGACCGTCCGGCCGGGGGAGTACGAGATGCGCCTTGAGGGGCGCGCCCGGATCCACCCAGCCCAGGAAGTCCAGGTCCTCCCAGGGCAGTTCGGCGAAGTCGAGCGGGAGGCGCAGGCGTGAGGCCTCACCCTTGGTGCAGTTCACGAAGGACGAGCGGATCTGGTTCTCGCTGAGTGGTTCCACGGGCATCGACCCTAATGTCCGGCCGGATCGGACCGCACCTCGATATCCCCGCCCGGCCGAGGCCGGGGAACCGGGCCGCGGCCGCAACCGGGCGCACGCGCGCGGCGTCCACCGACTGAGGGCGGCGACGGCGACGGCGAAGGCAGCGGCGACGTGGCGGCAGCGGCAGCGGCGACGGCGGGACGGACGGGGGTGCGGGTGACCGCGAAGGGCGACGGGCGACCGCCCCGGGAGCGGCCGGCGGGACGGATCATCCCCGCGCTCGCGCTGCTCACCGCGCTGCTGATGCTCCTCGCCGGCCGGATCCCGAACCGGTTCGGGAACCCGGGCAGCCTCGTGCAGACCTTCCTGCCGTGGAGCGGGATCGTCGTGCTCGTGCTCGCGGCGCTCGCGTTTCTGCGCAGGTCCAGGCCCGGGGTGGTGGCCGTACTGGTGCCGGCGCTCGTCTGGGGCTTCCTCCACGCGGGGACGCTCACCGACCGCTCCGGCACCGCGGGAGCCACCGATTTGACCGTCGTCACGCACAACGTCGACGACGAGAACCCCGACCCCGCCGGCACCGCCCGCGCCCTCGCCGCCACCGGGGCGCAGCTCATCGCGCTGGAGGAGCTGGTCGAGCCCGCGGCCGGCCGGTATGCGCAGGTGCTCGCGGGCGCGTATCCGTACCACGAGGTGCGCGGCACGGTCGGGCTGTGGTCCGTGTACCCCCTCGGCGACACCCGGCCCGTACCGATCATGGAGTGGACCCGGGCCCTGCGCACCACCGCGCAGACCCCGCAGGGGCCGCTGACGGTGTACGTGGCGCACCTCCCGTCCGTACGCGTACGTCCCGGCTCGGGCTTCGACACGGCCCGCCGCAACGCCGCCGCACGGCGGCTCGCGGAGGCCGTCCGGGGCGGTCCGGGCGGGCGGACCCTCCTGATGGGCGACCTCAACAGCACCACCGGCGACCGTGCGGTGGCCCCGCTCATGTCGCAGTTCCGCTCCGCGCACGACGCGGCGGGGGCGGGCTTCGGATTCAGCTGGCCCGCGGCGTTCCCGGTGGCCCGCATCGACCAGGTGCTGGTTCGCGACCTCACCCCGGTCTCGGCCCGGACCCTCCCCGCGACCCCGAGCGACCACCTCCCGGTGGCGGCCCGCCTGCGCTTCCAGCGCTGAGGGCTACGGCTTCCGGTTCTCCGCCACCAGCTTCCCGAAGGCCTCCGGGGTGATGGAGTCGATGCCCCGGCCCGTGTTGACGGTGATCTGCGTGCCGTCGACGAGGACCGCCGGGGTGCCCTTGACGCCCTCGTCGTAGAAGGTCTTGCCGACCTTGTCGACCCACGGCATGTACGTCAGTTCCTTGACGGCCTGGTTGAAGGCGGGGGTGCGCAGGCCCGGGACCTGGTCGGCGAGTTCCAGGAGGGTGGCGGTGGAGCCGAACTTGTCGTCCGTCTCCTTCTCCGGGTGGTTCTTGTAGAGCACCTGGAGGTACTCCATGAACTTCTCGGGGCTCTCGTTGACCGCCGCGCCCAGCGCGTTCACGGCACGCTTCGAACCCCTGCCGCCGCCGAGGGCGCCGTCGAGGAAGGTCGCGAAGCGGTACTCGACCTTGTACTCGCCCGCGTCGGCCTGTTCCTTGATGGTCTTGCCCAGGCCGATCTCGACGCCCGCGCAGTACGGGCAACGGGGGTCGAGCCAGACCGTCAGGGTGTGCTTCGCGTCGGCCTTGCCGTACGGGACCACGACCCCGTCCTCGCCAGAGGTGTTGGCGGGCTGGACGAATGGCTTTCCCGCCGCGTCGGGGTCGCTCGAACCACCCGGACCGGCGGGAGCGGAGGAGTCCGAGGCGTAGACGCCCACGCCGGCCGCGATGCCCAGTACGGCGACCAGCGAGCCCCCGACCAGCAGCCGGCCGCGCAGCCGCGCGCGCCGGGCCCGCGCCTCGCGCTCCAGGCGCAGCCGGTCGCGGGACTCGCGCCGCTGGTCCTTCTTCGTGTTCGTGCTCGTCGCCATGACGACCAGCGTACGGAGCGGACGGGGTCGAAACCGGGGGTCATTGGGGTATATGGGGCGGGGACTTAAGTCCTTTGTTCGTTCTGTCGTGAGGGTCCGGTGAAGCCGAGACGAATGGTGTGTCACATCTGCCGGGGCGACGGCGATTCGGGTCCGAAGACCTGATAAACAGAGGGATATTCACGATCGGATCGGTCGTGTGCCGTAAGCCTGACGGCTCCTTGGGGGGATCGCCGCACCGTGAAGCCGCTTCATCGTCACCTTGTCAGCACCTCGCGCAAGGTCCTGTGCACGGCCGCACTCGCGGCCAGCCTGACCACCGCCGCGGTCGTGACCAGCCCGACGACCGCCGACGCGGGCGAGTCCGAGCCGACCCCGGACAGCCCGCAGGCCGCCGAACGCGGCGACGCCCGCCTCGACCTGCCCGACCTCGTCGCCGATCCCCCGGGTACGGGTACGGGTTCGGGGGCCGCCGCGGCCGGGGGCGCCAACGGAATACCCGCCACCGCCCTGGACGCGTACAAGCGCGCCGAGCTGTCGGTGGGCGCCGCGCTGCCGGGCTGCAAGCTGTCCTGGGCACTGGTCGCCGGCATCGGCCGGGTCGAGTCGGTGCACGCCTCCGGCTACGGGCTCAAGCCGGACGGCTACACCGAGAAGCCGATCCGCGGCCCGCGCCTGGACGGCAACGGCTTCGCCGAGATCCGCGACACCGACAAGGGCGAGTGGGACGCGGACACCGTGTACGACCGGGCCATCGGCCCGATGCAGTTCATCCCGTCCACCTGGGCGAAGTGGGGCGCCGACGGGAACGGCGACGGCAAGCGGGACCCGAACAACATCTACGACGCCGCCCTGGGCACGGGGCTCTACCTGTGCGCGGGCGACCGGGACCTGTCGAACCCGGCCAAGCTCGACCAGGCGATCCTCAGCTACAACAACTCCCGCGAGTACGTGAACACCGTGCTCGGCTTCATGCGGCAGTACCAGAACGGCGGCGCCAGCGAGGTTCCGAACCCGCCCGCCGGCAACTTCCCGCCGGCGCCTCCGGGCAACCTGCCCACCCCGCGTCCGCCGGCGCCGCCGGTGACGCCGTCCCCGACGCCGGCCCCCAAGCCGACGCCGACGCCGACGCCGACGCCGACCCCGACCCCGACGCCCACCCCGACGCCCACGCCCACGCCGACCCCGGCTCCGCGGCTGGCCGAGCTGGTCGTGCTCGACGGTCCCGGTCTCACGGCCGAGGCCGGCGCGGAGGCCTTCGACGAGGTGCCCCGGGTCAAGGTGCTCCTCAGCGACGGCAAGCCGGCCGTCGGCCAGGAAGTGGTCTTCGCAGTCGACACGGACACCACCGGAGGCACGCTCTTCGGGACGAAGGACTCCCTGGTGGCCAAGGCGGACGCGAACGGCATCGCGTTCGCGCCGGGCCTGAAGCCGGGCCCCAAGGCGGGCGCCTTCAGCCTGCGCGCCTCGGCCTACGACACCCTGGGCAAGTTCACGGTGAAGTTCGACGGCACGGTCACGGCGAAGCCGGTCGTGGACAAGCTGGCCCGCCCGGAGGGCTCGAAGCCGCTGGAGGTCGTCGCCGGCGGCAGCCTCAAGGAGATCGCGGTACTCGCCACCGCCAAGGGCAAGCCCGTGGCGGTGTCCGGTGCGGTCGTCGACCTGGGCCGGCTGAAGGACGGCGAGTGGGTCCCGGCGGAACCGGCGAGCACGACCGGCCCGTACTTCCTGCAGGGAGAGAAGCGGGTCCACACCCGTGAGCTGGCCAAGACCGGCGCGGACGGCAAGATCGTCCTCCCGGAGCTCTTCACGGACGAGAAGGCCACGGAGCCCGGCACGTACCAGCTCCGTGTGACCACCCCGGAAGGCGTAACCCTGATCCTGGACATCAAGATCACCGCCGCCCCCGCCCCCGCCCCGAACCCGACCTCCTGACCCAAAGCCCCGGACCCCTGACCCCGACTCCCGGCCCCGACTCCCGGGCCCGGGCGCCCAGGCCCTCGGGTCCGGGCGGGGGCCCGAGCCCCGGCTCCGGCCCGCAGGGCCAAGGTGTGCCGAAGCCGCCCCGGCGCCGTGTCAACGGCGCCGGGGCGGCTTCGCACGCACCCCCACCCCACCCGGGAGGGAAAAGGCAGGAGCCCTGCCGCTCCGCTTGCGCAGAGGGGACAGGGCTCCTTGGGTACTGCTTTCCAACCCGCGAGAGAGTTGGCCCAGGCGACTAGGCCGGGGTGACGTTCTCCGCCTGCGGGCCCTTCGGACCCTGCGTGACGTCGAAGTTCACCGTCTGGTTCTCCTCGAGGGAGCGGAAGCCAGAGGCGTTGATCGCGGAGTAGTGGACGAAGACATCCGGGCCGCCGCCGTCCTGGGCGATGAAGCCGAAGCCCTTTTCAGCGTTGAACCACTTCACGGTTCCGGTAGCCATGAGCCCTCCTATGGGCCAAAGGGTCGCCCTGCTCCAGAACCTGCTAAGAAGTCTGAAAACTACAAAAGCCCGCGGGTCACATTCTCCGCAGGCCTCGTACTGCAAGGGAAACCAAACTGCAACTTGCGTCGAGCCTAGCACGCACCCAGCGGCCGAGACCAGAGGGAAAGATCACGTCACCCGGACGTTTGAGACCCGCCTCAAGGCTGACGCAGACCCGGCCGCTAGTCTCGCGATGTGGACGTCTATCGCAGCCGGCCCCGCGTCGGCCACATTCAGTTCCTGAACTGCCTGCCCCTCTACTGGGGGCTCGCCCGAACCGGCACCCTGCTGGACCTGGAGCTGACCAAGGACTCCCCCGAGAAGCTCAGTGAGCGGCTCGTCGAGGGGGACCTCGACATCGCCCCGATCACCCTCGTGGAATTCCTCCGCAACGCCGACCAGCTCGTCGCCTTCCCCGACATCGCCGTCGGCTGCGACGGTCCGGTGATGTCCTGCGTGATCGTTTCGCAGGTGCCGCTGGAGCAGCTCGACGGAGCCCGGGTCGCCCTGGGATCCACCTCTCGTACGTCCGTACGCCTCGCTCAGCTGCTGCTTTCCGAGCAGTACGGGGTACGGCCCGACTACTACACCTGCCCGCCCGACCTGAGCCTGATGATGCAGGAGGCGGACGCGGCCGTACTGATCGGGGACGCCGCGCTGCGCGCCTCCCTGCACGACGCACCCCGGCTCGGGCTGACCGTGTACGACCTGGGGCACATGTGGAAGGAGTGGACCGGACTGCCGTTCGTCTTCGCCGTCTGGGCCGCCCGCAAGGACTACCTCGAACGCGAGCCGGCCGTCGTGCGCGAGGTCCACGAGGCCTTCCTCTCCTCCCGGGACGTATCCCTCGAAGAGGTCACCAAGGTGGCCGAGCAGGCGGCCCGCTGGGAGGCCTTCGACGCCGACCTGTTGGAGCGTTACTTCACCACGCTCGACTTCCGCTTCGGACCGGAACAGCTCGCCGGCGTAAGGGAATTCGCGCGCCGAACGGGACCGACGACGGGCTATCCGGCCGACGTATCCGTGCAGCTCCTGGAAGCGGCGGTACCGGAGCCGGTCAGGGAACCGGTCAGGGAACCGGCCATGGAGTCCTGACCGATTTACCCGCTGTTTCCGGTGGCTTTCATTCCTTTCCGCTTTCCGCGCGCCCGGCACGGGAAAGCGGAAAGGAATGCAATCCCTACGCGGCGTCCACCAGCAGGGCCAGGCCGGTGATCAGCCCGACCGCGGTGGCGATTGCCGTCAGGCAGACCAGGAGCATCACCCAGCCCCCGAGGATGCCCGCCAGGGCAATGCCCTTCCCGTCCCCCGACAGCCGCCGGGCCCGGAAGCGGCCCACGTGCCCGGCCGGGATCGCGATCAGCGCGCACAGCAGGGCCAGGCCGACGAAGATCGGCGGGTTGAGCCAGGCGATGGGCCCGGCGAAGTTCGCCATGAAGGCGAAGCTCCCCGCCGCGAAGAACGCGCTGACCTTGGCCGCCCGGTTCCTGCCGGGCAGGACCGCCTCGCTCATGTTTCCTTCCCCCCTGTAGCGGACGTACGACGGCGGACACCGTAACGCCCTAAGGTGCTGCCAGGGATCTTCCCGGGGGATGGGGGACACGATGCAGCCGCTCGAAGCGGGCGAACCACGGACCATCGGCGCGTACCGGCTGCTCGGCCGGCTCGGCGCGGGCGGCATGGGTCGGGTCTACCTGGGCCGCAGTACGGGCGGCCGGACCGTGGCCGTCAAGATCGTGCACCCGCACTTCGCGGCCGACGAGGAGTTCCGCGCCCGGTTCCGCCGCGAGGTGGAGGCGGCCCGGAGGGTGGGCGGCGAATGGACCGCGCCCGTACTGGACGCCGATCCGGAGGCGTCCGTGCCGTGGGTGGCGACCGGGTACGTGGCCGGGCCCTCGCTGGACCGGGCGGTCGCCGGGCACGGGTCGCTGCCGGAGGCCTCGGTGCGGGCGATCGGCGCGGGACTGGCCCGCGCCCTGGTGGCCGTGCACGGGCTGGGGCTCGTACACCGCGACGTGAAGCCGTCGAACGTGATGCTGACCCTGGACGGACCCCGGCTGATCGACTTCGGGATCGCGCGGGCCACCGACGGCACCGCCTCGCTCACCTCCACCGGGGTGTCCGTCGGCTCACCCGGCTACATGTCGCCCGAGCAGATCCTCGGCAAGGGGATCACCGGGGCGGCCGACGTGTTCTCCCTCGGCGCGGTCATGGCCTTCGCCGCGACCGGCCGCCCGCCCTTCACCGGGGACAACTCGGCGACCCTCCTCTACAAGGTGGTCCACGAGCCGCCCGAGCTGGACTCGGTCCCGCCCGGCGCGCTGCGCGAGCTGATCGAGGCCTGCCTGGCCAAGGCCCCCGCCGACCGCCCGGCCCCGGAGGCCGTCGCGGCGGCCCTCGCCCCCGCCCTGGGCGTCCCGGGCTGGCTGCCCGCACCCCTGGTCGAGGAGGCCAGCCGGGCCGCGGTGGCCCTCCTGGACCTGGAGGCCGCCCCCGCCGAGGACATGCCCTCGGGCCCGGTCCCCTTCGCGACCCCCTCGTACGGGAGCCAGGCGCCGGTGGCCGGCTTCGGCGCACCGGACCCCTCGTACGGCGGCCCGGGCGCGGGCGCGCCCGGTTTCGGCGCGCCGGGCACGGCGTACGGAAGCGCGCCGGGCACGGCGTACGGAAGCCCGCCGGGCACGGCCGGCGGCTTCCCGTACCCCGCCCCGGCGGGTCCCTACGGCACGCCGACCGAGACCGCCGGGGGCGTACCGCAGCCCCGGACCGCGTCCCACGAGGAGCGGCGACAGGTCAGCGTCACCGCGGCCGGGCGCCGCCTCAGCTGCACGCTCGTGCTGGCCGCGGCCGCGGTGCTCGCCGTGCTGTCCGGCGGGCTGTACGGGATGGGGCTGCTGCCCGGGCAGGGCAAGGACAAGCAGCGGGACCTGGCCGACGCCAACACCCCGCCCGCCGCCTCCGGCTCCGCGGCCCCGGGGGCGACCCCGTCCGCGAGCGGCGGCTCCGCGCCGTCGAAGGGGAGTCGTGCCGACGTTCCCAAGGAGCTCATCGGCACCTGGAAGGGAACGGTCACCACCAACGCCAGGCTCTCCACCGAGTTCGAGATCACCATCAAGGCCGGCAAGACCGGCGAGGTCGTCGGCCGGGACAAGTCGATCATCCCGGTCCTCGGAACGGACTGCAGCGGCGACTGGAGGCTGGCCTCCGCCACCGACCGCTCCCTCGTCCTCGACACGTCGGACGGCCCCAACCCGGCCCCCGGCATCTGCTCCAACGGATCCGCCAACGAACGCTTCACCCTCAACGACAACGGGACACTGCACTACAAATCGGGCGACGGCCCGGCCGGAAACCCGGAAGGCAATCTCATCCGTAGCCCCTGAAATCCGAGGAGTACCCCTGGCGTAGGCTGGATCGGTCCGGACCTTGACACAGACACACCGCCGAAGGGTGACTCACCGGTGACCGACCAGGCCGTTCTCCAGTCTGTCCTCGACCGCGCCGCCGCGGGGGGCCGGATCACCAAGGAAGAGGCGCTCGACCTCTACCGCCACGCTCCGCTGCACGCGCTGGGCCAGGCGGCCGACGCGGTGCGCCGCCGCCGCTACGCGGGCACCGAGCACATCGCGACGTACATCATCGAGCGGAACATCAACTACACGAACGTGTGCGTCACGGCGTGCAAGTTCTGCGCCTTCTACGCGGCCCCCAAGGACACGAAGAAGGGCTGGACGCGCGACCTCGACGACATCCTGCGCCGCTGCGCGGAGACCGTGGAGCTCGGCGGCACGCAGGTCATGTTCCAGGGCGGGCACCACCCGGACTTCGGCGTCGAGTACTACGAGCACCACTTCTCCGCCATCAAGCAGGCCTACCCGCAGCTGGTCATCCACTCCCTCGGCGCCTCCGAGGTCGAGCACATGGCCCGCATCTCCAAGGTGTCGGTGGAGGAGGCCATCCAGCGCATCCACGCCGCCGGCCTCGACTCCTTCGCGGGCGCCGGCGCCGAACTGCTGCCGGAGCGGCCGCGCAAGGCGATCGCCCCGCTCAAGGAGTCCGGCGAGCGCTGGCTGGAGATCATGGAGATCGCCCACAAGCTGGGCGTGGAGTCCACCTCCACCATGCTGATGGGCACCGGCGAGACCAACGCCGAGCGCATCGAGCACATCGCGATGATCCGTGACACGCAGGACCGCACCGGCGGCTTCCGCGCCTTCATCCCGTACACGTACCAGCCCGAGAACAACCACCTCAAGGGCCGCACCCAGGCGACGATCTTCGAGTACCTGCGCATGATCGCGATCGCGCGCCTCTTCCTCGACAACGTCGCGCACATCCAGGGCTCCTGGCTGACCGTCGGCAAGGAGGCGGGCCAGCTCTCCCTGCACTACGGCGCGGACGACCTCGGCTCGATCATGCTGGAGGAGAACGTCGTCTCCTCGGCCGGCGCCAAGCACCGCTCCAACCGCCAGGAGATCATCGACCTGATCCGCAAGGCGGGCCGCACCCCGGCGCAGCGCGCGACGACGTACGAGCACCTCGCCGTGCACGACGACCCGGCGAACGACCCGGTCGACGAGCGCGTCGCCTCGCACATCTCCTCGATCGCCATCGAGGGCGGCACGGCCCACCCCGAGCTGAAGCTCATCTCGGCGAACTGACGCCGACGAAACCGACGCCAACGAAACCGACGCCGACGAACTGATGCGCACGCTGCATTCCGCCGAACTCCTCATCCCCGGGCCGGGATCCGCGCCGGTGGCCGACGGCGCGGTCCTGGTCGAAGGAGACCGGATCGCGGCGCTCGGCCCCTTCGCCGAGCTCGCCGAGCGCTTCCCGCACGCCCGCGCCCGCCGCTGGCCCGGGCTGCTCACCCCCGGCCTGCTGGTGCGCGGGGCGGACGAGCTGCTGGAGCGCACGTACTACCCGGACGACCCGTACGAGATCACCGAGCTCGGCGCCGACCCCATCAACGGGGAGGCGGCGCTGGAAGAGCTGAAGCTGACCGAAGCCCGCTGGGGCAACAGCGCCCGGCGCGGCACCCAGAAGCTCCTCGCGCGCGGGGTCGTGGCGGTCACGGGCCGCTTCACCGTCCCGGCGGTGCGCACGGCGGTGTCCCGTTCCGGCCTCACGATCCTGCCGCCGACCGCGCAGGAGGGTGCGCCCTCCCTGGACCCGTTCGCCGGGCGGGACACGGCCGGGCAGGCCTTCCACGGGGTGCTGGCGGCGGGTGCCCCGGCCCGCTTCGCGGTCTTCGCGGCGGCGGACGAGGCGGCGCTGCTGGAGCGCGGCGCGACGACGTGCGTGGCCACGGTCATCAGCGGCCGTCTGCTGCACCGCCGTCGCTGAGCGACGGGCCGGACGCCCCTTCGCGCGCGAGGGCGGCGAGCAGACAGGCCTGGAGCCGGCTTATCCCGCCGAGCTTGGACCGTATGTTCCCGACGTGGAACTTCACCGTGCTGACCGACAGTTGGAGCTGATCGGCGAGCTCCGCGTTGGAGGCGCCGGTGGCCAGCCAGAGGAACACGGCCGATTCCTGCTCGGTGAGCTGGGCCCCCTCGGGCACCTGAGTGCCGTACGAGGGGAACCAGCCGGGGACGGTGAAGCTGACGACTCGCAAGGTTTCCACGGTTATGGGACGTGCGGACCCGACAGATAAGTTCCGTGCTCGTCGTACGGCCAGGCGTTGGCCTTGCAGCCGTGCAGACCCTTGATCTGCTGCATCATCGCGGGCGCGGGCTTCCCCGGACCCGGGCAGGTCTCGTGATCGTGGCCGATCTCGTGCCCCACCTCGTGGTTGACGATCAGGGCCCGGTACTCCTCCACGGGGCCCTTGAACTGCGGCGAACCCTCCTGCCAGCGCTTGAGGTTGACGACGACGGTGTGGCCGGCGCGGCAGTTCGTCTCCCCGATCAGCTCGGGCGTGACCACCTCGCACAGCCGGTCGGTGGTCGTCGGCGTCGCGATCTTCACGGTGAAGTCCACCGGCTGGCCGGGACCGGCGAGCTGGAAGCCGTACGCGGGGTCGTTGGTCCAGCCGCGCGGGTGCCCGAGGATCGCCTCGACGGCCTTCGCGGCGCCGTCCGCGTCCACCCCGCTGCCCTCCTCGACCTCCACGCGCCAGCGGCGCACCGTCCCCTTGCCCTGCGGCCCGCCGGCGGCGGCGGAGGAGGTGAAGACCCCCGGCCGGGCGGGCGCGGTGCTCGTCGCGGCGGGCGACGACGGGTTCGCGGACGGCGAGGCGGGCGCGGTGGAGGGGGGCGCCGGGGAGGGGGAGCGTCGGCCGCCCTGCGCGGAGGGGTCCCCGCCGCCGGAGGTCTCCCCGTCCAGCTCGTTTGGCTGGGCGGCCGTCTTCTTGCGGCCGTCGGCGACGGTGGCGTCGTCGTCCGAGGTCGTCGCGTACGCGGTCACGCCCACCGCGACGGCGAGGACCGCCGCCGAGCAGATGAGCGTGCGCCGCAGCCGCCTGCGCCGCTCGGCGCGTCGTCTGGCACGCGGACTGTTCTGGGTGCTGCGGCGCGAGCGACCGGTGTTATGGCCTGCCGGCATCGTGAAGCCCTCTGTTTTCCGGCGGCCACTGCCCGGACCGGCCGCGATTCGGGTGCTGGTCCGGGGGGTGACCCTCGCACCGGGCCGCACCCCGCCAGTCAACGCGGCCGCACGGGCCCGGCGTAACTGTCCTTCGGGCCAGTTGTACGGGTTCGTGGAGCCCCCGCCGCGGGGGACGGCGCCGCCTGAGAGGATGGCTCCGTATCCGCCGATCCGTACCGCACGCACACCGAGGGGCCAAAGCCAGTGACCCGCGCTTCCCTGGACAAGCAGCCGCACGAAGTCGCCTCGATGTTCGACGACGTCGCGGCGAACTACGACCTCACCAACGACGTACTCTCCCTCGGCCAGGACCGGGTGTGGCGCAAGGAGGTCGCGAAGGCGGTCGCCGCGCGCCCCGGGCACAAGGTCCTCGACCTGGCCGCCGGCACCGCGACCTCCTCGCTGCCCTTCGCCGCGACCGGCGCGTACGTCGTCCCCTGCGACTTCTCCCTCGGGATGCTGCGCGAGGGCAAGAAGAAGCACCCGTGGCTGCCGCTGACCGCGGGCGACGCGACGAAGCTGCCGTTCAAGGACGACGTCTTCGACAGCGTGACGATCTCCTTCGGCCTGCGCAACGTCCAGGACACCGAGGGCGCGCTGCGCGAGCTGTACCGGGTGACGAAGCCCGGCGGCAAGGTCGTCATCTGCGAGTTCTCGCAGCCCACGTGGGCGCCGTTCCGCACGGTCTACATGGAGTACCTGATGCGCGCGCTGCCGCCGGTGGCCCGGGCGGTGTCCTCCAACCCCGACGCGTACGTGTACCTGGCCGAGTCCATCCGGGAATGGCCCGACCAGCCCGCCCTCGCCGGCCTCCTGCAGAAGGCCGGCTGGTCCAAGGTCGCCTGGCGCAACCTCAGCGGCGGCATCGTCGCCCTGCACCGGGGCACGAAGGTTTGATCGACTACGACGCCCTGCTGGAGCGGATCGCGAAGGACATCGCCCCGCTGATCGGCAGTGGTACGCCCGCCGAATACATCCCGGCCCTCGCGACGGTGGACCGGAACCGTTTCGGAATGGCGATCGCCGGCGTCGACGGCAGCGTGCACGGGGTGGGGGACTGGCAGGTCCCCTTCTCCGCCCAGTCGATCACCAAGGTCTTCGCCCTCGCCCTGGCCCTCGCCGAGGGCGGCGACAGCCTGTGGGAGCGGGTCGGCCGGGAGCCCTCCGGCAACCCGTTCAACTCGCTGGTGCAGCTGGAGTACGAGAACGGCATCCCGCGCAACCCGTTCATCAACGCGGGCGCGCTCGTGGTCACCGACCGGCTCCAGACCCTCACGGGCGACGCGAGCAGCGAACTGCTCACCTTCCTGCGGGCGGAAAGCGGCAACCCGTCCCTCGCCTTCGACGCG
Source organism: Streptomyces sp. NPDC096339 (assembly GCF_044762985.1). Taxonomy (NCBI): domain Bacteria; kingdom Bacillati; phylum Actinomycetota; class Actinomycetes; order Kitasatosporales; family Streptomycetaceae; genus Streptomyces; species Streptomyces sp. NPDC096339. Next base: position 273,824 of record NZ_JBIWFI010000004.1, read on the forward strand.
GAAGTGGCGGCCTCGGAGCAGGAGCACGGCGACCGCAACGCGGCCCTCGCCCACTTCATGGCCTCGTACGGCAACATCGACAACCCCGTGCCGGCGCTCCTGGACCACTACTTCTGGCAGTGCTCCATCGAGATGACCTGCGCCGACCTCTCCCGCGCGGGCCTCTTCCTGGCCCGACACGGCCTGCGCGCGGACGGCTCCCGCCTCCTCACGCGCAGCGAGGCCAAGCAGATCAACGCGGTGATGCTGACCTGCGGGACGTACGACGCGGCGGGCGAGTTCGCCTACCGCGTCGGCCTCCCGGGCAAGAGCGGCGTCGGCGGCGGCATCATCGCGGTCGTCCCGGGCCAGTGCGTCCTGACGGTCTGGAGCCCGGGCCTGGACGCCCAGGGCAACTCGGTCGCGGGCGTGGCGGCCCTGGACCGCTTCACGACGCTGACGGGCTTGTCGGTGTTCTAGGCGGGCGGGGTACGGGTCCACGCGCGGCCGGGACCTTCACCCCCTCGGGCCGCCGCCCCGAGGCGGCGGTTGCCCACCCGCACCCGCCCGCACCCGAGGGGGTGAAAGTCCCGGCCGGGCCTGGACCCGTACCCCGGCCCGGCCCCCGACCCCCTACCCCCGCGCGAGCGTGAGTTCGTAGCGTCGTCCGGTGCGCGTGCCGCCCGGGAGGGGGAAGCGCTTCGCCAGGGTCATGCCCAGGCGTTCCGCCACCGCGGAGGAGCGGGTGTTGGCGTCGTCGATCATCGCCACCACCTGGGGGACCCCTGCCTCCCGTACGCGCTCCAGGGTGGCCAGGGCAGCGGCGTACGCGTACCCCTGTCCCCACGCGGACCGGCTCAGCCGCCAGCCGATCTCGATCTCGCCGACCGGCCCCCACTCCTTCTCCCGTGGCCACGGCTGTGCGCCGGTGAAGCCGATGACCGTGCCCTCGCCGTCCAGCAGGGTCCACAGGCAGTAGCCGAGCTGTGCGTCGTGCATGCGCTGGCGCGCGGCCAACTCCTCGTAGGCAGACGCCTCGGCGGGGCCGCCGAGGAACTCCATGACGTCGGGGTCGTCGAAGGCCCGGTGCCAGGCGAAGGCGTCCTCGTCGGTGGGTACGCGCAGCTGTACGACGGGGAGCGGCCGGGTCGGCGAGGTGTTCATTGGGATTCCTCCGTGGGTTATCCCCCACCTTCAGGCGGGGGAACAAACGAAGCTCCTGCGGAGCCGAGCAGGGGAAAGCAGAAGCGCCGCCGAGCGATTCGGCGTCCGGTGCGACCAGGGATCCTTCACAAACCGAGGTGATAGTTTGTGAACGTGGCCACTCATGTGAAGCGGGCGTTCAAGTACCGCTTCTACCCGACCGATGCGCAGGCAGCTGAGCTGTCGCGCACGTTCGGATGCGTGCGCAAGGTTTACAACATGGCGCTCCACGCCCGTACTGAGGCGTGGGCGCGTCAGGAGCGGGTGAACTACAACCAGACCTCGGCGATGCTGACAGCCTGGAAGAAGACCGAGGAGCACGCCTATCTGAATGAGGTGTCTTCGGTTCCGCTCCAGCAGGCGCTGCGACATTTGCAGGTGGCGTTCACCAGCTTCTTCGGCAAGCGGGCGAAGTACCCGCGTTTCAAGAGCCGGAAGAAGTCCCGCAAGAGCGCGGAGTACACCACCAGCGCGTTCCGGTACCGCGACGGTCAGCTCAGTCTGGCGAAGATGGCCCGACCGCTTGACATCGTGTGGTCCCGGCCCCTTCCTGACGGCGCGGTCCCCTCCATGGTGACCGTGTCGCGGGACGCGGCGGGGCGCTGGTTCGTCTCGTTGCTCTGCGACGACCCGTCCGTGAAGCCGCTGCCCACTCTCGATACCGCAGTCGGTATCGACGTGGGCCTGAACCACCTCCTGACGCTCTCGACAGGGGAAAGGGTCACCAACCCCCGGCACGAGCGGCGCGACCGTGCCCGACTCGCGGTGGCACAAGGCCGCCTGGCGAAGAAGGCCAAGGGGGACGGTGCCAACCGGACAAAGGCCCGGCGCAAGGTTGCCAAGATCCACGCGCGGATCGCCGATCGCAGGCGGGATCACCTGCACAAACTCTCGACTCGTCTCGTGCGTGAAAACCAAACGCTCGTGATCGAGGACCTGACCGTGCGCAACCTGGTCAAGAACCGGAGCCTGGCCCGCGCCATCAGTGATGCCGCATGGGTCGAGTTCCGGACCATGTTGGAGTACAAGGCAGCCTGGTACGGGCGGGAACTCATCGCGGTCGACCGCTTCTTTCCCTCCTCCAGGCTGTGTTCCCACTGTGGCGCCCTTGCCGGGAGGATGCCGCTGAACGTCCGGGAGTGGACGTGCGAGAACTGCGGGACGACCCATGACCGGGACGTCAACGCGGCGGAGAACCTTCTGGCCGCCGGACTGGCGGTGACAGTCTGTGGAGCTGGTGTAAGACCTCAACGGAGAACTCCGGGCAGGCATTCGGCGACGAAGCAGGAAGCCCTACGGCGCGAGCCGTAGGAACCCCTCGTTCTGCGAGGGGGGAAGTCAAGTGGCAGCCCTTCGGATCGCGATCTCTGTCGCTGCATAGACTGCACATGTCCGGGGCCGCCCGGCACCCTTTATCGAGATCGAGCCTTCGGGAGACCCCGCAGTGACCGAGCCCCTCTCCGAACACTCCGCGGACGTCATCGTCGTCGGAGCCGGGCCCGCCGGCTCGACCACCGCCTACTACCTCGCCAAGGCCGGACTGGACGTCCTGCTGCTGGAGAAGACGGCCTTCCCCCGGGAGAAGGTCTGCGGTGACGGGCTGACCCCGCGCGCCACCAAGCAGCTCGTGGCGATGGGCATCGACATCTCCGAGGAAGCCGGCTGGCTGCGCAACAAGGGCCTGCGCATCATCGGCGGAGGGCAGCGGCTCCAGCTGGACTGGCCGGAACTCGCCTCCTTCCCGGACTACGGACTCGTCCGCAAGCGCGACGACTTCGACGAGATCCTGGCCCGCCAGGCGCAGAAGGCCGGCGCCCGGCTGTACGAGCGCTGCAACGTGGGCGAGCCGGTCCGTGACCCGCGCACCGGCCACATCACGGGCGTGCACGCCAAGCTGGGCGAGGAGAAGACCCCGGTCACCTTCCACGCCCCGCTGGTCGTCGCCGCCGACGGCAACTCCTCCCGGCTCTCGCTCGCGATGGGTCTGCACCGGCGTGAGGACCGGCCCATGGGTGTGGCCGTCCGTACGTACTTCACCTCGCCCCGCCACGACGACGACTACCTGGAGTCCTGGCTGGAGCTGTGGGACCGGCGCGGTCCGCAGGACCGGCTGCTGCCCGGCTACGGCTGGATCTTCGGCATGGGCGACGGCACGTCCAACGTCGGCCTCGGCATCCTCAACTCCTCCTCCGCCTTCAAGGAGCTGGACTGGCGCGAGGTCCTGAAGGCCTGGTGCGCCTCCATGCCGGAGGACTGGGGCTACACCCCGGAGAACATGACCCAGCCGATCCGCGGCGCGGCCCTGCCGATGGCCTTCAACCGGCAGCCGCACTACACCAAGGGCCTGCTGCTGGTCGGTGACGCGGGCGGGCTCGTCAACCCGTTCAACGGCGAGGGCATCGCGTACGCCATGGAGTCCGGGCAGATCGCCGCCGACGTGATCGTGCAGGCGCACGCCCGCGCGACCCCGGCGCAGCGCGAGCTGGCGCTGCACAGCTACCCGAAGGTGCTCAAGGAGACGTACGGCGGTTACTACACGCTGGGCCGCGCCTTCGTGAAGCTGATCGGCAACCCGACGGTCATGAAGATCGCCGCGCAGCGCGGTCTGACCCACCCGGTGCTGATGCGGTTCACGCTGAAGATGCTGGCCAACCTGACCGACCCGACGGGTGGCGACGCGATGGACCGCATCATCAACGGCCTCTCGAAGGTGGCCCCGAAGGCCTAGGCGGGGCGGACCTAGCGGTCCGAGGAGTCGGCGGCGCTGCCGTGCACCGTGCGCACGCACCGGGCCAGCAGCGCCAGCCCGCACACCAGCAGGGCCCCGGAGGCGGTCCAGCCGAGGCCCAGGGTGAGGGCGTGGCCGGGCTTCTGCCAGGGGCGGGCGGTGGTCAGCAGCCAGCCGCCGACGGCGAGCATGCCGAGGCCGAGTGCGGCCGGCAGGGCGGTGGGGTCGCCGGCGCCGTCGTGTTCGTACGGCTTCGGATTCACGGGGCCACCGCCTACTGGTCGAACGATGAGAACGCGCCAGTCCCTATCTTCGCAGGGCCTCGGCCGGTTCGATACGGGCCGCCCGCCAGGCGGGATAGAGACCGGCGAGCAGTCCGGTGACCAGCCCGGTGACCGGGGCCGCGGCGACGGTGGCCGGGTGGATGACCGGGGTCCAGTCGCGGGCCAGCGAGACGCCGACCACGGTCAGTTCGCCGAGCGAGGTGCCCACCAGCCCGCCGAGCGCGCCCAATGCCGCGGATTCGGTGAGGAACTGGGCCGAGATGTGCCGGCCGCGCGCGCCGAGCGCACGGCGCAGTCCGATCTCCCCGGTCCGCTCCAGTACGGCGACGAGGGTGGTGTTGGCGATCCCGACGGCGCCGATGACCAGGCAGATCCCGGCGAGCAGCAGGAACAGCGCGCTCAGGTCGGAGGTGACGCCGGAGCGCAGCATCCGCGGGTCGGGCGGCGGTACGGCCTTCAGGTACTCGGGGTGGTCGGGGCGCAGCGCCAGCGGAGCGAGATCGGCGACCTGGCGGGCGGCGCCGAGCTGGGTGGCGATCAGCATGCTCGCGCCGCCGGGCGAGGGCTGCCCCCACAGCTCCTCCGCGGTGGCGCGGGGCACGAGCACCGACAGCAGGTTCTCCGGCTTGCGTTCCACGTCGGAGATGATTCCGGCCACGGTGAACGGTTCCTGCCCGATGTAGAGCGCGGGCCGGGTCGCCAGGGTGGTGATGCCGAGGCGGCCGGCGAGTCCGCCGCCGATGACGACCACGCGGGCCTTGCTGCGTTCGGCGAACTCGTCGTAGAGCCGGCCCTCCTGGAGGGTGGGCACGAGGGCGGCCACGGCTCCGGGGGAGGCGGCGACGACGGACGCGCCGCTGCCGGTGGAGTCCGTACCGCCGCCCGCGGACGGCAGGGAGCCGATGGGGGTGCGGGAGTCCAGGCGTACGGTCCACAGCACCCCGGCGTGCTCGATGCCGGCGACGGCGCGCAGCCGCTGCTCGGCGTCGGCGGGGAAGCCGGGTCCGGCGAACTCGTCCCGCTGGGCGGCGACGTCCTCGACGGTCACCTCGGTGGCGGTGAGCACGTTGAACCGGCCGTCGATCTGCGAGGAGATGGTGGCGGTGAGGCCGAGCACGGCCACGAAGCTGCCGACGCCGAGGACGGTGCCGAGGGCGGTGAGCACGGCCCGGCCGGGGCGGCGCAGCATGCCGGCGACGGCCTCGGCGAGGGCGTCGCGCAGGGACAGCCGGGTCGGCCTGACGGTGCTCACGCGCGCAGCCGCCCGTCGCGGATGGTGACGGTCCTGGCGCCGCGCCGGGCCACCTCGGGGTCGTGGGTGATGACGAGGACGGTCATCCCGGAGGCGTGGAGTTCGTCGAGCAGCCCCAGTACGGAGGCGGCGTTGGCGGAGTCGAGGTTGCCGGTGGGTTCGTCGCACAGGAGGAGCGAGGGCCGTCCGACGAGGGCGCGGGCGATGGCCACGCGCTGCCGTTCGCCACCGGAGAGCCGCCCGGGCACGGCGTCGGCGCGGTGCCCGAGCCCGACTTGGTCGAGCGCCTCGCGGGCCCGTACGAGGCGCTGCGCGCGAGGTGTTCCGGTGTAGAGCATGGCGAGGGTGACGTTCTCCAGGGCGGACCGGTGGGGCAGGAGGTGGAAGGACTGGAAGACGAACCCGATCCGACGGCCGCGCAGGGCGGTGCGCTCCCGGTCGGGGAGGGCGGCGGTGTCGATGCCGTCGAGGAGGTAGTTCCCGGTGGTGGGGGAGTCGAGCAGTCCGGCGACGTTGAGGAAGGTGGACTTCCCGGAGCCGGAGGGACCCACGACGGTGATGAACTCCCCTCTTTCCACGACGAGTTCGCAGGGGTGCAGGGCCTCGACGGGCGGCGGCCCGGGGTAGGTGAGCCCGACCCCGCGGAACTCGATGACGGGCGCACCGCCGCCGTCCGGCGCGGCCTCGTCCTGACGGGGCCGACGCGCGCGGGGGAACCTCACGCGCCGGCCCCCTTGCCCGGTGTCCTGCCCGGCTTCGTCGTTTCGCCGCGGCCCTTGGCGGGTTCCCTGGGGGCGATGCCGATGACGACTCGGGCGCCGGCCGCGAGGTCGCCGTTCTTGACGGGGGTCACGGCCACGTAGCCGTCGCCGCTGGTGCCGGTGCGGACGGGGATGCGTCGCTGGGTGCCGTCGGTGGAGACGGCCGTCACGAGGGTCTGGCCGTCCGGGCTCGCGGAGACCGCGGTGACGGGGACCACGAGGGCTTCGCCGTCGGTGGCGGCGGACTCGATGGTCAGCCGTACGTCCTGTCCGGCGAAGGCGGCGGGCAGCGGCTGGTCGGCGCGGACCACCATGCGGTAGCCGAGGTCGGTGCCGCCGCCGCCCTTGCCCTGGGAGGGATCGCCCTGGGTCGTGCCCTGCTGCCCGTTCGGCTGGCCGCTGCCCGTCGGCCGGCCGGTGGAGCGTTCGGTGGCCACCGTCGCCACCTTGCCGTGGGCGTCGGTGCCGGCGACCTCGGAGGAGACCACCACGGGCATGCCCGCCCGCAGCAGCTGCCTCCTGTCCTCCTTGAGGTAGGCCTCGACGACGAGCTCACCCGCGGACAGGGTGAGCACCGCGCCGGACACGGGCCCGCCGATCCGGCCCGCGACGGCGCTGACCCGGGCGGGGAAGGCCCCGAGGAACACGGTCTCGGAGGCGGGGAGCATCGGCCCGTCGGCGGCCTCCGCCGCAGCCAGTTTGGCCCGGGCGTCGGCGAGTGCCTGGCGGGCACGGGTCAGGGCCCGGCCGGAGTCGCCCGTTGCGCCGCCGGCCTTTCCGCCGCCGCCCTTTCCGTCGTCCGTCGTGCCTGTCGTGCCCGTCGTGCCCGTCCCGCCCGTAGAGCCCGTCGCGCCCGTAGAACCCGTGGAGCCCGTCGTGCCCTTCGTGCCCGGGGAGGCGGACGCGGACGGGTCGGGGGTCGTCGACTTGCCCCCGCCTCCGCCGCCTCCGCCGGCACCCATCCCGGCCTGGACGTCCTCGACGCCCCACTCGGCGGACCGTACGGCCTCCCGCGCGGCCTTGAGCACCTCCGCGCCGTCCGGCACCGCGGGCAGCGGGTCGTACCCGATGGCCTTGTACCGCGCGGCGAGCGCGGCCTTCGTACCGGACCCGAACACGCCCTTCGCGTCTGCGCCGGTGCCGTGCCCGAGTTCGCGCAGCGCCTGCTGCAACTGCGCCACGTCGTCGCCGGTGGCGCCCGGCTTGAGGTCCCGGTAGACGGGCAGGTTCCCCCTGAGGGTGAACACGGGCCGCCCGGAGACCTCCGCCAGCAGTTGCCCGGCCGCGACCGGGTCCCCGGCCTTGAGCGGCAGCTTCGTCACCACCGGGGTGCCCGCACCCTCGGCGGAGCGCGGCTGCGGGGCCACCTCGACGCTCTGGTCGGCGACGACGGTCCCCCGCATCACCACCTTCTGCGCGAGCACCCGCCGCTCGACCTCCGCGGTCAGCAGCCCCTGCGCGGGCGGCCCGGTCTCGGCGGCCACCTGCGCGGGGGACTTCACCAGGGTGGTGGCCAGCAGCCCGCCGACGGCCATGAGTGCGGCCGCACCGACCACCCCGAGCACCACGCGGCGCCCCCGCGCGAGCCCGCCCGTTTCCGGGACGGCCTTCACTTCGTCGTCGGTGCCGTCCTGCTCGGCGCCGGCCACGTCCACCACGACGTCCTGCAGTTCGCTCATCCGCCGAGTACGGCTTCGCCGGCGGGCCGGTAGACCTTGTAGGCGATGTCCTCCTCGGTGGGCGGAGGACTGTCACCGGCCTTGGGCTCGCCGTCACCGGAACAGTCGGTGAGTGCGAGGGGCGCGGCGATGAACAGGGCAGTGGCGTACTTGCGCATGCTGGGGCGCTTCCCTCGGGGTGGGCCTGTGGAATGGGAGCGTCCGCACGATGAGAAGGGGTGTGAACGCGGTTCGTGATCCTAAGGAGAAATCAGACGCCGCGACAAGTCCTCTTCAGCGCAACCTTTCTGACAGTCCATGGGTTGAGAGGTGACTTGTGTCGCGATGCGCCCCCGGCCTCAACTCCCCTTCGGTCTGAAGCAGTTCAGGAATCATGAGCTGTCGATTTCTACGATGGGGAACGTGCGAATGAACAAGAACCTGCGTGGATTGCGTCTTGCGGCCGCCCCCGCGGCCATCACGGCCGCCCTGTTGGTCGGGACGGCCACTCCCGCCTCGGCATGGGTGCACGACGGCTACCTGGAGAAGTGCCCGGCTCCTGCGGCCGGGCCCGGGCCGTTTCCCGGTCCGCTCAGCGGTCCTTCCGGCATTTCATCAAGGCGTCGATGTGCTTGACCTTGAAGTTGGACCACTGCTCCTGGGTACCGCCCATGGTGTCGTTGACCTCGCCGGTGACCAGGTCGGGATCCGGGTACCAGGTGACGCCCTCCGCCCGCAGGCAGGCCGATACCTTCCGGGCGGCGGCGAGCCTCTCGGGGCTGATCGCCACCCGCACCGGTGGTGGCAGCAGAGGCGCGCAGGTCCCGTGAGCCTCTTCGTTCCACGGTTTGTCCTTGTTCACGCGCGGAGTCCCGTTGTCCGTGTAGACGATCTCCACGCCCTGCTTCTTCAGGCAGTCGTGGTAGACGATCTCCTCCGGGCTCGGCGGTGGGCTGTCGCCGGCCTCGGGTTCACTGCTGCCGCCTCCGCATCCCGTCAATGAAACACAAATGACGAGTGCGGGGATGAAATGGCGTACGTGCACGTCGGGTCCCTTGTGGCGGTAGAAGTGGAAGTCGGAAATCCGCGCGAGGGGGGTGACGCCAGATATTAGGTAGCGGTGCTCCGGCGGTGCAAGCCGTCTTTCAGGCAATGTGGATGACCGCAAGTCAGGCGTGAAAGTGCTTGTTCCGGGAAGGCGGTGACCGTTCAATCCCCGCCGAGTGGGAATTCACGAAAGCCGAGCCGTTCCGCTCCGGAATTCGAATTTCCGGAAGACCGGGAGTTCGGCCCGGCCGATTCGGGGTTCGCCGCGGCCCACGGGTATGACGAGTCCGCGGGTGGGGGAACGGTGCTCCCGGGCCGTCCGCGGCGGCCTCCCGGGCGTGAGCAGCGCGAAGGGCCGGCACTCCACCCCCGAGCGGGGGAGTGCCGGCCCTTCGCGGTGCCCGGACGACTCAGAGGACGCGGACGGCGCCCGTCGGCTTGTCGTAGCTCAGGCTGCGCTCGACGATGCCGGTGCTGGGGTTCTGCGCGCCGACGAACTTGCCGCCGCCGACGTAGATGGCGACGTGGTACGCGGAGCCGCGGGGGCCCCAGTACAGGATGTCGCCGGGCTGCAGGGCGCTCAGGGAGACCGATGTGCCCGCGGAGGACTGCGCCTGGGAGACGCGCGGCAGGGAGATGTTCGCCTGGCGGTAGGCGGCCTGCACGAGGCCCGAGCAGTCGTACGAGGACGGGCCGGTGCCGCCCGACACGTACGCCTTGCCGACCTGCGCGCGGGCGAAGTTGACGATCGCGGCGGCCGAGCCGGTGGCCGGGGCGGTCACGGTGCCCGTGCCCAGCTCGGAGCCCGAGCCGGAGGCCGAGGTGCTCTGGAGGGAGGCGCGGGAGGAGGAACGGGTGGCGCGGTCGGCCTCGGCCTTGCGGGCGGCCTCGTCCTTCGCCTTCTTCTCCTCGTCGGCCTTCTTCTGGGCCTCTTCCTTCGCCTGCTTCGCCTCGGCGGCGGCGCCGGTGCGGGCCGTCTCCTCCTGGGCGTTCAGTTCGCCGAGGACGGCGGCCGACTGGGTGTTCTCGGCGGCCGTGGTGACGGCGGAGGAGACCTCGGCGGCCAGGTCCAGGTTCAGGACCGGCATTTCGAGCGTCGTCTCGGCCACGGGCTCGGAGGGGGACGCGCTCGCGGTGCCGGCCATGGCCAGGGTGCTGAGGACGCCACCGGCAACTCCGGCGCGGACCGCGAGCTTCGAGGCGCTGCGGCGGGGCTTCCGGTGGCTGGGTATGTGAGCGGTGTGGGACATGAGAACAACCGCTATCAGGGGGGTAGGGGTCCCATCAAGAAACGTGGTCTGCGCCACAGTTGCGCGCGAAGTGCGCGAACCGGGCGCGTCGCGAACCTTATTGACGCCGTAACGGGCGAAACGGACATGCCCTCACAAGGCTGTGATCATGGGGTTTCCGCAATAAGTCCGAATTGATCTGCCGCCTACCATCCCTCCGCACTGATGGCCAAGCCCTCTTTCGGAACGACGGATTCACAGTGGCGCAGGTCACAGGAGAGTCTCGCTGTGAGGGTGTTGTGCCCCGTCCGTGATCCCGCTGTGAACCAGCCGGGGGGTCCGAGGGTGTACGGCGGCGCGCGGCGCGACCCGGCGGCCGCGGTCGCTCGTGAACGGACGCGCTTTGGTCCGGCCCTCCGGAGGTTCCGGCCGGCCCGCGTCCACCTCCGTACGCGGGGCCTCATCCGACCGGGGGAGGCCGATCCCTTTATCACTCCGGCGTCGGCATTGCCAATTTGCCTGCACGGTCCATCGTTTGATAGGGCGACCCGCCTTCTACCTGCGGTAACGGGCCCGGATGTCACCTTTGGTGATCATGTGGATGCTTCGCGTACGAAGATCACCACTCATCGGACTTCATGATCGTTCGTCAGGTGGTGGAGATCACAAACTCGTTGTTGTAACCCGTGTCGCAGATCACAGATGCGCGGGCATAAGATGCGCACCAGTCCGGCTTGTGAACTGCCTCACATGCGAGCGAGGCGGGGCACTCGGCGCCGGCAGCGGTCCAACGGTCAAGGACGACTGGAAGGAGCGAGGAGCGTGAATGCGTACGCGCCCATCCTCGTGCTCGGCGCCCTCGGCGCAGGGTTTGCGATCTTCTCCGTGGTCATGGCCACGCTGATCGGCCCAAAACGGTACAACCGGGCGAAGCTAGAGGCGTACGAGTGCGGCATCGAGCCCACTCCCACGCCGGCCGGCGGCGGTCGCTTCCCCATCAAGTACTACCTCACGGCGATGCTCTTCATCGTCTTCGACATCGAGGTTGTCTTCCTCTACCCCTGGGCCGTCACCTTCGACTCCCTGGGGATCTTCGGGCTCGTCGAGATGCTGCTCTTCGTGCTCACCGTCTTCGTCGCCTACGCCTACGTGTGGCGCCGCGGCGGCCTGGAATGGGACTGAGGGGCTGAATTTTCCATGGGACTGGAAGAGAAGCTGCCGAGCGGCTTTCTGCTGACCACCGTCGAACAGGCCGCGGGCTGGGTGCGCAAGGCATCCGTCTTCCCCGCGACCTTCGGCCTGGCCTGCTGCGCGATCGAGATGATGACCACCGGAGCGGGCCGGTACGACCTGGCCCGCTTCGGCATGGAGGTCTTCCGCGGCTCCCCGCGCCAGGCCGATCTGATGATCGTGGCCGGCCGGGTCAGTCAGAAGATGGCGCCGGTGCTGCGGCAGGTGTACGACCAGATGCCCGCTCCCAAATGGGTCATCTCCATGGGGGTTTGTGCATCTTCAGGCGGAATGTTCAACAACTACGCGATCGTCCAGGGCGTCGACCACATCGTCCCCGTGGACATCTACCTCCCCGGCTGTCCGCCCCGCCCCGAGATGCTGATGGACGCGATCCTCAAGCTCCACCAGAAGATCCAGGGCGGAAAGCTCGGCGTGAACCGGGAAGAGGCGGCCCGCGAGGCGGAGGAAGCGGCCCTCAAGGCACTCCCCATGATCGAGATGAAGGGGCTGCTCCGGTGAGCGAGACCCGAGAGCCGGAGAACGGCAACCCCGAGAACGGCGACAACGGCAACAACGTCCCCGCCCCGCGGGGCGGCGGCCCCGAGGTCATCGGCGTCCGCAAGGGCATGTTCGGAGCGGCGAACGGCGGCGACACCAGCGGCTACGGCGGCCTGGTCCGCACCGTGGCCCTGCCCGGCGCGAGCCACCGCCCGTACGGCTCCTGGTTCGACGAGGTGGCCGACGAACTCGAAGGCGCCCTGGAGGAGCAGGACCTGGTCCCCGGGAACGCCATCGAGAAGACGGTGGTCGACCGGGGCGAGCTCACCTTCCACATCGCCCGCGAGCACCTCGTCCGCGTCGCCCGCACCCTGCGCGACGACCCGGCGCTGCGCTTCGAGCTCTGCACCGGCGTCTCCGGCGTGCACTTCCCCGGCGACAAGGGCCGCGAGCTGCACGCCGTCTACCACCTGCGCTCGCTCACCCACGGCCGGATCCTGAGGCTGGAGGTCTCCGTCCCGGACGGCGACCCGCACATCCCGTCACTCGTCTCCGTCTACCCGACCAACGACTGGCACGAGCGCGAGACGTACGACTTCTTCGGCCTGATCTTCGACGGGCACCCGGCCCTCACCCGGATCATGATGCCGGACGACTGGCAGGGCTTCCCGCAGCGCAAGGACTACCCGCTCGGCGGCATCGCCGTCGAGTACAAGGGCGCCCAGATCCCGGCTCCCGACCAGCGGAGGTCGTACAGCTGATGTCCAACACCTCGAACCACGCGTCCTCCCGCGAGACGACCGAAGGCCTCGTCTACACCGTCACCGGCGGCGACTGGGACGAGATCGTCCAGTCCGCGGCCAAGGCCGACGACGAGCGGATCGTCGTCAACATGGGACCCCAGCACCCCTCCACCCACGGAGTGCTCCGCCTGATCCTGGAGATCGACGGCGAGACGGTCACCGAGGCCCGCTGCGGCATCGGCTACCTGCACACCGGCATCGAGAAGAACCTCGAATTCCGGAACTGGACGCAGGGCACCACCTTCGTCACGCGCATGGACTACCTGACGCCGTTCTTCAACGAGACGGCGTACTGCCTCGGCGTCGAGAAGCTGCTCGGCATCACCGACCAGATCCCGGACCGCGCCACCGTCATCCGCGTCCTGCTGATGGAGCTCAACCGGCTCTCCTCCCACCTGGTGTGCATCGCCACCGGCGGCATGGAGCTGGGCGCGACCACGATCATGATCTACGGCTTCCGCGACCGCGAGCTGATCCTCGACATCTTCGAGCTGATCACCGGCCTGCGCATGAACCACGCGTTCGTCCGCCCCGGAGGCCTCGCGCAGGACCTGCCCCCGGGCGCCGTCGACCAGCTCCGCGAGTTCGTCAAGACGATGAAGAAGAACCTGCCGGAGTACGACAAGCTCGCCACCGGCAACCCCATCTTCAAGGCCCGCATGCAGGACGTCGGCTACCTCGACCTCACCGGCTGCATGGCACTCGGCGCCACCGGCCCGATCCTGCGTTCCGCAGGCCTGCCGCACGACCTGCGCAAGTCGGACCCGTACTGCGGCTACGAGGACTACGAGTTCGACGTGCCGACCACCGACACCTGCGACTCCTACGGGCGCTTCCTGATCCGCCTGGAGGAGATGCGCCAGTCGCTGCGGATCGTCGAGCAGTGCCTGGAGCGCCTGGAGCCGGGCCCGGTGATGGTCGCCGACAAGAAGATCGCCTGGCCCGCGCAGCTCGCCATGGGCCCCGACGGCCTCGGCAACTCGCTCGACCACATCAGGAACATCATGGGCACCTCCATGGAGGCCCTCATCCACCACTTCAAGCTGGTGACCGAGGGCTTCCGGGTGCCGGCCGGGCAGGCGTACGCGGCGGTCGAGTCCCCCAAGGGCGAACTCGGCGTCCACCTCGTCTCCGACGGCGGCACCCGCCCCTACCGGGTCCACTTCCGCGACCCGTCCTTCACCAACCTCCAGGCCATGGCCGCGATGTGCGAGGGCGGCCAGGTCGCCGACGTCATCGTCGCCGTCGCCTCCATCGACCCCGTGATGGGAGGCGTCGACCGATGACCGACATCTCATTGGGCATGCCGCAGCTTCCCGCCCCCGACTTCCCGGCCGACGTGCGCGAGCGGCTCGAAGCGGACGCGAAGCAGGTCATCGCCCGCTACCCCGACAGCCGCAGTGCGCTGCTCCCGCTGCTGCACCTGTGCCAGTCGGAGGAGGGCCACGTCTCGCGCACCGGCATCCGCTTCTGCGCCGACGTGCTGGGCCTGACCACCGCCGAGGTCACGGCGGTGGCGACCTTCTACACGATGTATCGGCGGGGGCCCTCCGGGGACTACCAGGTCGGCGTCTGTACGAACACCCTGTGCGCGGTCATGGGCGGCGACGCCATCTTCGAGGAGCTCAAGGAGCACCTCGGGGTCGGCAACAACGAGACCACCCCCGACGGCAAGGTCACCCTCGAACACATCGAGTGCAACGCGGCCTGCGACTTCGCCCCCGTGGTGATGGTCAACTGGGAGTTCTTCGACAACCAGACCCCCGAGTCCGCCAAGGCCATGGTGGACGACCTGCTGGCCGGCCGCCCCGTGCAGCCGACCCGGGGCGCGCCGCTGTGCACGTACAAGGAGACCGCCCGGATCCTGGCGGGCTTCCCCGACGAGCGCGAGGGCGCGGTCGAGGCGACCGGCGGCGCCGGACCCGCCTCCCTGATCGGTCTGCGCATCGCCCGCGGCGAGTCCCCGCGCACCCCGATCGTCCACCCGCGCAGCGAGTCCCGCGGCGAGACCGGCACCGAGGGAGGGGAGTGATGTCCGTGTCGACGGAACTGAGCAAGAACGGCACCAGCCCGGAGAAGCTGCTCGCACCCGTGCTCTCGGCGTTCTGGGACGAGCCCGAGTCGTGGACGCTGGAGACCTACCGGCGCCACGAGGGCTACGAGGGCCTGCGCAAGGCCCTCGCGATGACCCCGGACGACCTCATCGCCTACGTGAAGGACTCCGGTCTGCGCGGCCGCGGCGGCGCCGGCTTCCCCACCGGAATGAAGTGGCAGTTCATCCCGCAGGGCGACGGCAAGCCGCACTACCTCGTCGTGAACGCGGACGAGTCGGAGCCGGGAACCTGCAAGGACATCCCCCTCCTCTTCGCCAACCCGCACTCCCTCATCGAGGGAATGATCATCGCCTGCTACGCGATCCGTTCGGAGCACGCCTTCATCTACCTGCGCGGCGAGGTCGTGCCGGTGCTGCGGCGCCTGCACGAGGCGGTGCGCGAGGCGTACGAGGCCGGATACCTCGGCAAGGACATCCTCGGCAGCGGCCTGAACCTCGACATCACGGTGCACGCGGGCGCGGGCGCGTACATCTGCGGCGAGGAGACGGCGCTGCTCGACTCCCTCGAAGGCCGGCGCGGCCAGCCCCGGCTGCGTCCCCCCTTCCCTGCCGTCGAGGGGCTCTACGCCTGCCCCACCGTGGTGAACAACGTGGAGTCCATCGCGTCCGTTCCCGCGATCCTGAACAAGGGCAAGGACTGGTTCAAGTCGATGGGGACCGAGAAGTCCCCCGGCTTCACGCTGTACTCGCTCTCCGGGCACGTCGCCGGCCCCGGCCAGTACGAGGCCCCGCTCGGCATCACCCTGCGCCAGCTCCTCGACATGAGCGGCGGGATGCGGCCGGGACACCGGCTGAAGTTCTGGACCCCGGGCGGCTCCTCCACCCCGATGTTCACGGACGAGCACCTCGACGTCCCGCTCGACTACGAGGGTGTGGGCGCGGCCGGGTCGATGCTCGGCACCAAGGCGCTGCAGTGCTTCGACGAGACGACCTGCGTGGTGCGGGCCGTCACCCGGTGGACCGAGTTCTACGCCCACGAGTCCTGCGGCAAGTGCACGCCCTGCCGCGAAGGCACGTACTGGCTCGTCCAGCTGCTCCGCGACATCGAGGCGGGCAAGGGCGTCATGGCCGACCTCGACAAGCTGAACGACATCGCCGACAACATCAACGGCAAGTCCTTCTGCGCACTGGGCGACGGCGCCGCCAGCCCGATCTTCTCCTCGCTGAAGTACTTCCGCGAGGAGTACGAGCAGCACATCACGGGCAAGGGCTGCCCCTTCGACCCCAGGAAGTCGACCCTCTGGGCCGACACGGAGGTGAACGCATGACCGTCACCACTAACGCACCGGCAGGTGGCGGGGAGGCGGCGGTTCCCCCCGAGGACCTGGTGTCGCTCACCATCGACGGCGTCGAGCTGTCGGTGCCCAAGGGCACCCTCGTCATCCGGGCCGCCGAGCAGATCGGCGTCGAGATCCCCCGGTTCTGCGACCACCCCCTCCTCTCCCCGGCCGGCGCCTGCCGCCAGTGCATCGTCGAGGTCGAGGGCCAGCGCAAGCCGATGGCCTCCTGCACCATCACCTGCACCGACGGCATGGTCGTCAAGACGCAGCTGACCTCCGAGGTCGCCGACAAGGCCCAGCGCGGTGTGATGGAGCTGCTGCTCATCAACCACCCGCTGGACTGCCCGGTCTGCGACAAGGGCGGCGAGTGCCCCCTGCAGAACCAGGCGATGTCCCACGGCAACGCCGAATCGCGTTTCGAGGGCAGGAAGCGCACCTACGAGAAGCCGGTCCCGATCTCCACGCAGGTGTTGCTGGACCGCGAGCGGTGCGTGCTGTGCGCGCGCTGCACCCGCTTCTCCAACGAGATCGCCGGCGACCCGATGATCGAGCTGCTGGAGCGCGGCGCGCTCCAGCAGGTCGGCACCGGCGAGGGCGACCCCTTCGAGTCGTACTTCTCCGGCAACACCATCCAGATCTGCCCCGTCGGCGCCCTGACCTCGGCCGCCTACCGGTTCCGCTCCCGCCCCTTCGACCTCGTCTCCTCCCCGAGCGTGTGCGAGCACTGCGCGGGCGGCTGCGCGACCCGTACCGACCACCGGCGCGGGAAGGTGCTGCGCCGCCTCGCCGCCGAGGACCCCGAGGTCAACGAGGAATGGGTGTGCGACAAGGGCCGCTTCGGGTTCCGCTACGCGCAGCGCCCGGACCGGCTCACGACCCCGCTGGTGCGCGGCACCGACGGGGTGCTCGCCCCGGCGAGCTGGCCCGAGGCCCTGGAGGCCGCGGCGAACGGTCTCGCGGCCGCGCGCGGCCGGGCCGGCGTGCTCACGGGAGGCCGGCTCACCGTCGAGGACGCGTACGCGTACTCCAAGTTCGCCCGCGTGGTGCTCGACACCAACGACATCGACTTCCGGGCCCGCGTGCACAGTGCGGAGGAGGCCGAGTTCCTGGCCGCCACCGTGGCCGGCACCGGCAAGGACCTCGACGGTGACGGGGTCACGTACTCCTCGCTGGAAGCGGCCCCGGCCGTGCTGCTCGTCGGCATCGAGGCCGAGGAGGAGGCCCCCGGGGTCTTCCTGCGGCTGCGCAAGGCCCACCGCAAGCGCAAGCAGCGGACCTTCGCGCTGGCCCCGTTCGCCACCCGCGGCCTGGAGAAGGCGGGCGGCACCCTGCTGGCCGCCGCCCCCGGCACCGAGCCCGAATGGCTGGACGCCCTGACCTCCGCCACCGACTTGGAGGCGGGCGGCGCCGAAGCCGCGGAGGGGCTGCGGAGGCCCGGCGCGGTCATCGTCGTCGGGGAGCGCCTGGCCGGTGTGCCCGGCGCGCTGACCGCCGCCGTACGGGCCGCCGCCGCGACCGGCGCGAAGCTGGTGTGGATCCCGCGCCGGGCCGGGGAGCGGGCCGCCGTCGAGGCGGGCGCGCTGCCGTCCCTGCTGCCGGGCGGCCGTCCGGCCACCGACCCGCGGGCCCGCGACGAGGTCGCCACGGCCTGGCGGCTGGACGAACTCCCGCACCGCTACGGCCGCGACACCGGCCAGATCGTCGAGGCCGCGGCCACGCGCGAACTGTCCGCGCTGCTGGTGGCGGGTGTCGAGGTGACGGACCTGCCCGACCCGGCCCGCGCCCGCACCGCGCTCCAGGAGGCCTTCGTGGTCTCCCTGGAGCTGCGGCCCAGCGAGGTCACCGACCACGCCGACGTGGTGTTCCCGGTGGCCGCGGTCGCCGAGAAGGACGGCTCGTTCATCAACTGGGAGGGCAGGATCCGGCCGTTCGAGGCCGCGCTCAAGCCCGACCAGATGACCCGCCGGCTCGCCCCGGCCGACTCCCGCGTCCTGCACATGCTGGCCGACGCGGCCGACCGGCCGCTCGCGCTGCCCGACGTACACGCCGTACGCCGGGAGCTGGAGCGGCTCGGCCCGTGGGAGGGGCCGCTGGCCACCGAGCAGTCCACCGCCCCGCTGCCGATGCCCCGCCCGGGGGTCGGCGAGGCGGTCCTCGCGGGCCACCGGCTGCTGCTCGACCTGGGCAGGCTCCAGGATGGCGACGACGCCCTGGCCGGCACCCGGCACGAGGCGAGCGCCCGGCTGTCGGCCGCCACGGCCGCCGAGACGGGCGTCAAGAACGGCGACGTCCTCGCGGTCACCGGCCCGGCCGGCTCCGTGGAACTGCCGCTGAGGGTCACCGAGATGCCCGACCGGGTGGTCTGGCTCCCGCTGAACTCCACCGGCTCCGGCGTCCTCGCCGACACGGGCGCCGCCCCCGGCGCCCTCGTACGCATCGGTCCGGCGACCCCGGCCGACGCCGATGGCACCCCCGCGGAGGTGGACGCGTGAACGCGGTAGAGCTGGCCGCCGAGGACCTCAGCCTGTTCGGCCACGACGTGTGGTGGCTGGTCCTGCTGAAGGCGGTCTTCTGCTTCGCCTTCCTGATGGTGACCGTGCTGTTCTCCATCGTGTGGGAGCGCAAGGTCGTCGCCTGGATGCAGCTGCGCATCGGCCCGAACCGGCACGGCCCCTGGGGCATGCTCCAGTCGCTCGCCGACGGCGTGAAGCTGATGCTCAAGGAAGACGTCATCGTCAAGCGGGCCGACAAGGTCGTCTACGTACTGGCCCCGATCATCGCGGCGATCCCGGCCTTCATGGCCATCGCGGTGATCCCCTTCGGGCCCGCCGGCGACGAGGTCTCCATCTTCGGCCAGCGCACCACGATGCAGCTGACCGACCTGCCCATCGCGATGCTGTACGTCCTCGCGGTGGCCTCGGTCGGCATCTACGGCATCGTGCTGGCCGGTTGGTCCTCCGGCTCGACGTACCCGCTGCTCGGCGGACTGCGCTCCTGCGCGCAGATGATCTCCTACGAGATCGCGATGGGCGCGGCCTTCGCCTCGGTCTTCCTCTACTCCGGGTCGATGTCGACCTCGGCGATCGTGGAGGCCCAGGCCGACCGCTGGTACATCATCCTGCTGCCGGTCTCCTTCATCATCTACGTCGTCACGATGGTCGGCGAGACGAACCGCGCCCCCTTCGACATGCCGGAGTCCGAGGGCGACCTGGTCGGCGGCTTCAACACCGAGTACTCGTCGATCAAGTTCGCGCTGTTCATGCTGGCCGAGTACGTCAACATGGTCACCGTCTCCGCGGTCTCGGTCACCCTGTTCCTGGGCGGCTGGCGGGCCCCGGCGCCGATCTCCACGTACTGGGAGGGCGCGAACCACGGCTGGTGGCCGATGCTCTGGTTCGTGTTGAAGGTGCAGTTGCTGCTCTTCTTCTTCATCTGGCTGCGCGGCACGCTGCCGCGCGTGCGCTACGACCAGCTGATGAAGCTCGGCTGGAAGGTCCTGATCCCGGTTTCCGTGGTCTGGCTGATGCTGGTCGCCACCGTCCGGGCCCTGCGCAACGAGAGTTACGACTTCAGCCAGATCGTCCTCTACGTCGGCGGCGCGGTCGTCGCGATCCTGCTGCTCTCCTTCGTCGCGGACCTCTTCCGCGACAAGCGCGAGAAGCGAGAGAAGGCCGCGGCGACCGCGGCGGACACCGCGCCCTTCGACCCGCTGGCGGGCGGATTCCCCGTACCGCCCAAGCCCGGCCAGCACCTGGCACCCGTACCGCGCAGGCGGCCCCGCGGCGAGCGGGAGCTGATTGTCAGCGGCGGGACGAATACCGAGAGTGACCGAGAGGAGGGTGCTGAGAATGTCTGACAAGTCTGACGCTGACGAGAGCGAGAAGTGGCAGAACCCGGTTGCGGGCTTCGGCGTGACCTTCAAGGCCATGTTCAAGAAGCGCCTCACCGAGCAGTACCCGGAGCAGCAGAAGACGACCGCGCCGCGTTTCCACGGACGGCACCAGCTGAACCGGCACCCCGACGGTCTGGAGAAGTGCATCGGGTGCGAACTGTGCGCCTGGGCCTGTCCCGCCGACGCGATCTACGTGGAGGGCGCGGACAACACGGAGGAGGAGCGCTACTCCCCGGGCGAGCGCTACGGCCGCGTCTACCAGATCAACTACGCCCGCTGCATCCTGTGCGGGCTGTGCGTCGAGGCGTGCCCGACGCGGGCGTTGACGATGACGAACGAGTTCGAACTGGCCGACGCCAGCCGCGAGTCGCTCATCTACACCAAGGAGCAGCTGCTCGCGGGCCTGACGGAGGGCATGGTCGAAGCCCCGCACTCGATCTTCCCCGGCACCGACGAGCAGGACTACTACCGAGGGCTGGTGACGGGGGCCGCCCCCGGCACCGTCCGGCAGGTGGCCGTCTCCAAGGGCGAGGTGCCCGAGGACGAGGCCGCGGAGAAGAACAACGGGCACGCCGAGGAGGTGGGGGCATGAGCGCCCTCGCAGCCGCCACCATGACCTCTACGGGCGAGGCGGTCCAGTTCTGGGTCCTCGGCACGGTCGCCGTCATCGGCGCGCTGTCCACGATCCTGATGAAGAAGGCCGTGCACAGCGCACTGAGCCTCGCCGGGACGATGATCATCCTGGCGGTCTTCTACCTCGCCAACGGGGCGTACTTCCTGGGCGTCGTCCAGGTCATCGTCTACACCGGCGCGATCATGATGCTCTTCCTCTTCGTGGTCATGCTCGTCGGCGTCACCGCAGCCGACTCCCTGAAGGAGACCATCAAGGGCCAGCGCTGGCTGGCCCTGCTGTGCGGACTCGGCTTCGGCATCCTGCTGTTCGCCGGCATCGGCAACGCGGGGCTCACCCACTTCAACGGGCTCGGCCGGGTCAACTCCGCCGGACACGTCGAGGGCCTGGCCCAGCTGATCTTCACCAAGTACGTCTTCGCCTTCGAGATCACCGGCGCCCTGCTGATCACCGCGGCCGTCGGCGCGATGGTGCTCACCCACCGCGAGCGCACCGAGCGGGCCGCCACCCAGCGCGAGCTCGCGGAGAAGCGCGTACGCGAGGGAGTGCAGCTCCCGCCGCTGCCCGCACCCGGCGTCTACGCCCGGCACAACGCGGTGGACGTCGCCGGTCTGCTGCCGGACGGCACCCCGTCCGAGCTGACGGTCAGCAAGACGCTGCGTGCCCGCGGCCAGATCCGCGACGTCTCCAGCCAGGCGCTGGACGACCTCAAGGCGCTGGAGCAGAGCTCCGCGGAGCGCCTCGGCCGTGACTCGCGTGAGGAGGCCTCGAAGTGAACCCGGTCAACTACCTGTACCTGGCGGCCCTGCTGTTCACGATCGGCGCGACCGGTGTGCTGATCCGCAAGAACGCGATCGTGCTGTTCATGTGCGTCGAGCTGATGCTCAACGCCTGCAACCTCGCCTTCGTCGCGTTCTCCCGGATGCACGGCAACCTCGACGGCCAGATCATCGCGTTCTTCACGATGGTCGTAGCCGCCGCGGAGGTCGTGGTGGGCCTCGCGATCATCGTGTCGCTGTTCCGTAGCCGCCACTCGGCCTCGGTCGACGACGCCAGCCTGATGAAGCTGTAAGGGGCGTTCACAGTGGAGAATCTGATTGCGCTGCTGGTGGCAGTGCCCCTGCTCGGAGCGGCGGTGCTGCTGTGCGGCGGCCGGCGCCTCGACAAGTCCGGCCACTGGATCGGCACCTTCCTCGCGGCCGTCTCCTTCGGGATCGGCGCCGCCCTGTTCACGGACATGCTGGGGCGCGCCGCCGACGACCGGACCCTGACCCAGAAGCTGTGGACCTGGATCCCGGTGGAGGGCTTCCAGGCTGACATCGCCTTCCAGCTCGACCAGCTGTCGATGACGTTCGTCCTGCTGATCTCCGGGGTGGGCACGCTCATCCACGTGTACTCGATCGGGTACATGGAGCACGACGAGCGCCGCCGCCGCTTCTTCGGCTACCTCAACCTCTTCGTCGCGGCGATGCTGCTCCTCGTCATCGCCGACAACTACCTGCTTCTGTACTTCGGCTGGGAGGGCGTGGGCCTCGCCTCGTACCTCCTGATCGGCTTCTGGCAGCACAAGCCCAGCGCGGCCACCGCCGCGAAGAAGGCCTTCCTGGTCAACCGCGTCGGCGACATGGGCCTGTCGATCGCGATCATGCTGATGTTCACCACCTTCGGGACCTTCACCTTCGGGCCGGTGTTCGGCGCGGTCGGCGAGACCTCCGAGGGCAGGCTGACGGCGATCGGCCTGATGCTGCTCCTGGCCGCCTGCGGCAAGTCGGCCCAGGTGCCGCTGCAGTCCTGGCTCGGTGACGCGATGGAGGGCCCGACCCCGGTCTCGGCCCTGATCCACGCGGCGACGATGGTGACCGCGGGTGTGTACCTGATCGTCCGCTCGGGCGCGATCTTCAACGGAGCGCCGGACGCCCAGTTGGTGGTCACCATCGTGGGCGCGGTCACGCTCCTCTTCGGTGCGATCGTCGGTTGCGCGAAGGACGACATCAAGAAGGCCCTGGCCGGATCGACCATGTCGCAGATCGGCTACATGATCCTCGCGGCGGGCCTCGGCCCGATCGGCTACGTCTTCGCGATCATGCACCTGGTCACGCACGGCTTCTTCAAGGCGGGCCTCTTCCTCGGCGCCGGTTCCGTGATGCACGGGATGAACGACGAGGTCGACATGCGCAAGTACGGCGCGCTGCGGAAGTTCATGCCGGTCACCTTCGTCACCTTCGGCCTCGGCTACCTCGCGATCATCGGCTTCCCCGGCCTGTCCGGCTTCTTCTCCAAGGACATGATCATCGAGGCGGCCTTCGCGAAGGGCGGCACCCAGGGCTGGATCCTGGGCGGGGTCGCCCTGCTGGGCGCCGGCATCACCGCCTTCTACATGACCCGCGTCATGCTCCTCACCTTCTTCGGCGAGAAGCGCTGGCAGCCGGACGCCCAAGGCCACGAGCCGCACCCGCACGAGTCCCCGAAGTCCATGACCATCCCGATGGTCATCCTGGCCTTCGGATCGGTCTTCGCCGGAGCGTTCTTCGAGATCAACGAGCGCTTCCTGAAGTGGCTGGAGCCCGTCACCGGTTACTCGCACGGCGACTCCCCGGTCAGCGCCACGACGGTGACCGCGTCCACCATGGTGATGCTCCTCGTGGGCGTCGCCATCGCCTGGGCGATGTACGGCCGGGGGTCCGTCCCGGTGGTCGCCCCGCGCGGCTCCGTCCTCACCCGGGCGGCCCGCAGGGACCTCTACCAGGACGACTTCAACCACGTCGTGCTCGTACGCGGCGGGGAGCACCTGACCCGCTCGCTCGTGTACGTGGACCACAGCCTGGTGGACGGGGTGGTCAACGGGACGGCCGCCTCGGTCGGCGGGCTGTCGGGCCGGCTGCGCAAGCTCCAGAACGGCTACGTCCGCAGCTACGCGGTCTCGATGTTCGGGGGCACGGCGATCCTCATCGCCGCGACCCTGCTGATGAGGGCGGTGTGAGATGTCCTTTCCCCTGCTGACGGTGACGGCCGCGGTGCCCGCGGTCGGCGCGGTCCTGACGGCGGCCGTCCCGGCCGCCCAACGGACCGCCGCCAAGTGGCTCGCGCTGCTCTTCTCGCTGGCGACCCTGGCCCTGGCGGTGCTCGTCGCGGTCCGCTTCGAACCCGGTGGCGACCGCTACCAGCTCACCGAGTCCCACGCCTGGATCCCCGACTTCGGGGTCAGCTACGAACTGGGCGTGGACGGCATCGGGGTGGCGCTCATCGCGCTCACCGCGGTGCTGATCCCCTTCGTGATCGCGGCCGGCTGGCACGACGCCGACCCGCTGGAGACCAACTCCAAGCGCTGGCGCCCGACCCAGGGCTTCTTCGCCCTGATCCTGCTGGTCGAGGCGATGGTGATCATCTCCTTCGAGGCCACCGACGTCTTCCTCTTCTACATCTTCTTCGAAGCCATGCTCATCCCGATGTACTTCCTCATCGGCGGCTTCGGGGACCGGGCGCACGCCGGGTCCGACGAGAACGCGGCCGCGCAGCGCTCCTACGCGGCGGTCAAGTTCCTCCTCTACAACCTGGTCGGCGGCCTGATCATGCTGGCCGCGGTCATCGGGCTGTACGTGGTCGCCGGGAACTTCTCGCTCCAGGAGATCACCGCCGCGCGCGCCGCGGGCACGCTCGACATGGCGACCAACACCGAGCGGCTGCTGTTCCTCGGCTTCTTCTTCGCCTTCGCGGTGAAGGCGCCGCTGTGGCCGCTGCACACCTGGCTGCCGAACGCGATGGGCGAGTCCACCGCACCGGTCGCCGTACTGATCACCGCGGTCGTCGACAAGGTCGGCACCTTCGCGATGCTCCGCTTCTGCCTCGGGCTCTTCCCCGACGCCAGCAAGTGGGCCACGCCCGTGATCCTCGTACTGGCCCTGATCAGCATCGTCTACGGCGCGCTGGTCGCGGTCGGGCAGCGGGACATCAAGCGGCTGGTCGCCTACGCCTCGATCTCGCACTTCGGCTTCATCATCCTGGGCATCTTCGCGATGACCTCCCAGGGCCAGTCCGGCGCGACGCTCTACATGGTCAACCACGGGATCTCGACGGCCGCGCTGATGCTGGTCGCCGGCTTCCTGATCTCCCGGCGCGGCTCGCGGCTCATCGCCGACTACGGCGGCGTCCAGAAGGTGGCCCCGGTCCTCGCCGGCACCTTCCTGATCGGCGGTCTCGCCACCCTCTCGCTGCCGGGCCTCGCGCCCTTCGTCAGCGAATTCCTGGTCCTGGTCGGCACGTTCGCCCGGTACCCGGTCGTCGGCATCATCGCCACCATCGGCATCGTGCTGGCCGCGCTCTACACGCTGGTGCTCTACCAGCGCACGATGACCGGCCCCGTGAAGGAGGAGGTCCGCACCATGCCGGACCTGCGCCTGCGGGAGGTGCTGGTGGTGGCCCCGCTGATCGTGCTGCTGATCGGGCTGGGCGTCTACCCGAAGGTGCTCACCGACATCGTCAACCCGGCGGTGCAGTACACCATGTCCGACGTGAAGCAGACGGACCCTGCTCCTGAAGTGGAGGCGGCGAAGTGAGCACGATGACTGCTGCCCACAGCCTGTGGACACTGGCGGCCGCGGCGCCGGCCGACCGGATCCCGGCACCGAAGATCGAGTACGCCCAGCTCTCACCCACCCTGATCGTGGTGGGCGCGGCGGTCCTCGGAGTCCTCGTAGAGGCGTTCGTACCGCGCAAGTCCCGTTACTACGTCCAGGTGTTCATCGCCGTCGCCGCGCTGGCCTCGGCCTTCGCGGCGGTCGTCGGTCTCGCGGCCGGCGGGTACGGCTCCACCAAGGCGCACATCGCCGCGATGGGCGCGATCGCCGTGGACGGCCCGGCACTGTTCCTTCAGGGCACCATCCTGCTGGCCTCGATCGTCGCGGTCTTCACCTTCGCCGAGCGGCGCCTGGACCCGGCGGCGCACGGCAACCGGGTGGACTCCTTCGCCGCGCAGGCGGCGTCCGTACCGGGCAGCGACAGCGAGAAGGCCGCGGTCAAGGCGGGCTTCACCACCACCGAGGTGTTCCCGCTCGCCCTGTTCGCGATCTCCGGGATGCTGATCTTCCCGGCGGCCAACGACCTGCTGACGCTGTTCATCGCGCTGGAGGTCTTCTCCCTCCCGCTGTACCTGCTCTGCGCCGTCGCCCGCCGCCAGCGGCTGATGTCGCAGGAGGCCGCGGTCAAGTACTTCCTGCTGGGAGCCTTCTCCTCCGCCTTCTTCCTGTTCGGCATCGCGCTGGTCTACGGGTACGCGGGCTCGGTCTCGTACGCGGCGATCGCCGACGTGGTCGACGGCACGGTCTCCCGCGTCGACCCGGCGCTCGCCTCGACCATGGGCAACGACGCGCTGCTGCTGATCGGCGGGGCGCTGCTGCTGATGGGCCTGCTGTTCAAGGTCGGCGCGGTCCCCTTCCACATGTGGACCCCGGACGTCTACCAGGGCGCCCCGACCCCGGTCACCGGCTTCATGGCCGCGGCGACGAAGGTGGCCGCGTTCGGCGCGCTCCTGCGCCTGCTCTACGTGGTCCTCCCCGGTCTGCGGTGGGACTGGCGGCCGGTGATGTGGGCGGTGGCGATCGTCACGATGCTGGCGGGCGCGGTGATCGCCGTGACCCAGACCGACGTCAAGCGCCTCCTGGCCTACTCCTCGATCGCGCACGCGGGCTTCATCCTGGCCGGTGTGATCGCGACCTCGGAGGACGGCGTCAAGTCCGTCCTCTTCTACCTGGGCGCGTACTCCTTCGTGACGATCGGCGCCTTCGCCGTGGTCACGCTGGTGCGCGACGCGGGCGGCGAGGCGACGCACCTGTCCAAGTGGGCCGGTCTGGGCCGCCGTTCGCCGCTGACGGCGGCGGTGTTCGCGGTCTTCCTGCTGGCCTTCGCCGGCATCCCGCTGACCTCGGGCTTCTCCGGCAAGTTCGCCGTCTTCTCGGCGGCGGCGGAGGGCGGCGCGGGAGCGCTGGTCGTGGTCGGTGTCATCTCCTCCGCGATCGCCGCGTTCTTCTACATCCGGGTGATCGTCCTGATGTTCTTCAGCGAACCGAAGGCCGACGGCCCGACCGTGGCCGTCCCCTCGCCGCTGACGATGACCACCATCGCGGTGGGCGTCGCCGTCACGCTGGTGCTGGGCCTCGCGCCGCAGTACTTCCTGGAGCTGGCCGGGCAGGCGAGCACGTTCGTCCGCTGACCGCTACGAAGAACGGCCGAGGGCCCGGCTTCCTGGGGAAGCCGGGCCCAGTCGTGTCCGGGGGCTACTCCGGTCGGGGCTGCCGCTTCGAAGTGATCTCGGTGAGGTCCATGTCGATGGGGAAGGGGGACGAGAGCTTCAGGCGGTCGTGGAAGATTCCCGCGGTTCCGTAGCTCTTGGTCGACGGATCCCATTCGTAGACGTAGACCACGGCCCGACCGTCCTTGTTCTCCACCCGCCAGAAATGAGGAATCCCCGCCTCTGCGTACTTGACCGGCTTGACGCCACGGTCACGGCCGAACGACTCGGGCGAGACGACTTCAATGGCCAGGCGAACGGAACCGGCGGGGAGCCGAGTCTGCTCCAGATCGCCCACGGCACTCTCGTCCACGACGATGACATCGGGTTCTGGGCGGTTGTGGCGGTCGATGTCGATGGTGAACTCGCGGAAGACCTCCAGGCCCGGAGGCTGCTGAGCCATCAGCTGCCAGGTGAAGAAGTTGACCGCGCGCATGTGGAATTGGATCTGCGGACTCACAAAAACAAGGCTCCCGTCGATCAGCTCCGTGTGCGGAGGCAGATTCGGAAGCGTGTCCAGGTCATCGGCAGTCCAGCCGCCCGGAGGCGGGATCGGCCAGCTGTGTTCCGGGTTCATCAGAGCTCCCATGAGCCGCAGTCTTGCGAGTGCGTCCAGCGTATCGCCGGGCTTCCGTGAAGGGCCGCTCTTACGGGTGAGTCATATGCCCGGAGCACTTGAGGGCGGGGTTCCAGTTGTGGAAGCGGCCGGCGGGGTTGTTCTCGTACGCCCACATGTGGAGGTCGAAGTGCTTGGGCATGCCGGCCCAGTGGCCGGGCATCGGCCCGTCGAAGGGCAGCCCGAACATGCTCGGGCGGTCGTCGGCGGTGGTCAGGTCCTGGTCCCGGTCGCTCGACATCCACTCCACGGCCTGCAGCTTGCGACGGCCGTGCCGGTCCTTCTCGGTGCTGTAGAGGAGCGCGGTCGGCCTACTCGGGTCCTTCGAACCCCAGTAGGCCTCCTTGACGTAGTGGTAGCCCATGGCGCCGACCCCGAACGGGTTGGACATGCAATCCATGCCGTGCGGCACGTACCCGTCCGCGAGTGCCTGCCGTTCGTCCACGTACTTGGCCGTCACCCGGATCGCCGTGGCCATGTCCCGCATGGCCTGGACGTTGCTCGGGTCGGGCGCGGGCCCGTCCACCGCGTGGGCCGGGGCCACGGCGGCCAGCGCGAGCGACACCGCGGCGGCGGCACGGAGGAGGGTCTTCGGGCTGGGTACGGGCATGGCGGCGGCTCCTCGCGGTGGGGTACGGGTACGGGGTACGGGTTGGCCGTTCCGTCCGTCCGTCCACCATCCCGGCCCGCCCCGCCCCGCGCACGTGGCGCGCCTCCGAACGGGGGCGTCCGCTTACGGGGCGGGCCGGGCCGTGCCGCCGGCTAGCGGGCCGCCACGATGCGGCCGGTGACCTCGCCGAGGCCGATGCGCGTGCCGTCGGCGCCCGGGGCCCAGGCGGTCAGGGTGACGGTGTCGCCGTCCTCCAGGAAGGTGCGCTTGCCGTCGGAGAGCTCGATGGCGTCACGGCCGTTCCAGGTCAGCTCCAGCAGCGAACCGCGCTGGCCCACCTCGGGACCGCTGACGGTGCCGGAACCGTACACGTCACCGGTGCGCAGGGAGGCGCCGTTGACGGTCATGTGCGCGAGCTGCTGCGCGGCCGTCCAGTACATGGAGGCGAACGGCGGCCGCGCCACCTCCTGCCCGTTGACGGAGACGGTGATGTGCAGGTCGAAGCCGCCGGGGCGCTCGGCGTCCGCGTCGTCGAGGTAGGGAAGGAGCGGGAAGTCCCGGGCGGGCGGGGCGACACGCGCCGGGTCCAGGGCCTCCAGCGGGGTCACCCAGGCGGAGACGGAGGTCGCGAAGGACTTGCCGAGGAAGGGGCCGAGCGGCACG
Source organism: Streptomyces sp. NPDC096339 (assembly GCF_044762985.1). NCBI lineage: Bacteria > Bacillati > Actinomycetota > Actinomycetes > Kitasatosporales > Streptomycetaceae > Streptomyces > Streptomyces sp. NPDC096339. Next base: position 302,587 of record NZ_JBIWFI010000004.1, read on the forward strand.
TACTCCCAGGCCTGGATGTCGCGCGCCGACCAGTCGTTGAGCAGGAACAGCCCGAAGACGTGGTCCTCGAAATCGCCCAGCGCCACCGGCGAGCCCAGCTCGGACGGGGTGCCGACGACGAAGCCGACCTCGGCCTCGATGTCGAGCTTGACCGACGGACCGAAGACGGGCGCCGGGTCGGTGGGCGCCTTGCGCTGCCCGGAGGGGCGTACGACGTCCGTCCCCGACACCACGATCGTTCCCGAGCGGCCGTGGTAACCGATGGGCAGGTGCTTCCAGTTGGGGGTCAGCGCGTCCCCGTCCGGGCGGAACATCATGCCCACGTTGGTGGCGTGGTGCTCGCTCGCGTAGAAGTCGACGTAGTCGGCGACCTCGTACGGCAGGTGCAGCGTGACCTCGTCCAGCGGCAGCAGGTGCGGCTCGACGGTGGGCCGGTGGCCGGGGTCGGTGACCCAGGCGGTCAGCGCGCGGCGCACGTCGCGCCAGGCGGTGCGCCCGGCGGCCAGCAGCGGGTTGAGGGAGGACTGCCCGAGCAGCCCGGCGTACGGTGAACCGAGCGCGGCGGCGGCCGCTCCCGCGTCGAGCACGAACCCGCCGATCCGCACGCCGATGCGGCGGCGGTCCTCCCCGGAGGTCGAGAAGACGCCGTAGGGGAGGTTGTGCGGCCCGAACGGGTCGCCCTCGGCGAGATCGAGGGGGCTCTGCTGGGGCATGGGGTGCTGCCTCGCTTTCGACGGCGGTCCGGGGGTGTCCCGGAAGCTGGTTGACACGTTACGTGGCTAGTGGGGTGTGTGGGAGGCCGGATTCGGGCGGCATTTGTAGGACTTGTCCGAGGGGGTCCGTATCCTTTGCGGGGTGACTTCCGCCCTTCCTCAGGCCCTTCCCTATGCCTTGATCGCCACTGACCTGGACGGGACTCTGCTGTGCGCCGGGGACACCGTCTCCGCCCGCTCGTACGAGGCGCTCGCCACGGCCCGTGAGGCCGGCGCCCAGCACATCATCGTCACCGGCCGCCCCGTCCCGCAGGTCCGGCACGTCCTGGATGACCTTGGGTACACGGGGCTCGCGGTGTGCGGTCAGGGCGCGCAGGTGTACGACGCGGCGCGCGGGAGCCTGCTGCACTCCGTCTCCATGGACCGGGACCTGGCCGAAGTGGCCCTCGGCAAGATCGAGGCGGAGATCGGCGAGGTGTACGCGGCGGTCAACCAGGAGGGCGTGGACGCCGAGATGCTGATAGGGCCCGGCTACCGCATGTGGCACCCGCACCTGCCGACGGTGCGGGTGGCGCGGCGCGGCGACCTGTGGGCCTCGCCGATCAACAAGGTGCTGCTCCAGCACCCGGAGCTGGACGACGACGAACTGACGCGGGTGGCGCGGGCGGTGGTCGGGGACCTGGTGAACGTCACGATGGCGGGGGAGCACACGGTGGAACTCCAGCCGCCCGGCATCGACAAGGCGACCGGGCTGGCGCGGGCGGCGGCCGTGCTGGGGGTGGGCGGGGAGTCGACGATCGCCTTCGGTGACATGCCCAACGACATCCCGATGTTCGCGTGGGCTGCCCGGGGGGTGGCCATGGCGAACGCGCACCGCGAGCTGGTGGCTGTCGCGGACGAGGTCACGCTGTCCAACGAGGAGGACGGCATCGCGGTGGTCCTGGAGCGGCTGTTCGCGTAGCGCTGCGGGTTGCCGCTGCGCGGAGCTGCTCCCCGCCCCGCCCTTTCACCGTTTCCCGGGGCTCCGCCCCGGACCCCGCCCCTCAAACGCCGGAAGGGCTGACTTTGGCCGGCGTCAGCCTGCAACCCTGCGCCCACGCGGCTGATTGCCGCGCAGCGGCAATTCCAGCCCCTCCGGCGTTTGAGGAGCGGGGGTTCGGGGGCGGAGCCCCCGACAGCGGCGCCGCACGCGAATCCAGCCCCGCAGGCGATTGGGGCGCGGGGGATCCGGGGGCGGAGCCCCGGGGCGGCGCCGCAGACGGCTAGCCCGCCGCACGGGGGAGCCGCCGCTCCCACGTGCGGTGGAAGACCACCTCGTCCCCCTCCCGGCACACCACCTCGTTCGACGTCACGAAGCCCCTCTCATCGCACGTGATCTCCGACCGGGTCTCCACACGGGCGTCCCAGCCCAGCTCCGGCCGGTGCAGCCGGATCCGCCACTCCGAGCGGGTGCGCGCGGAGAGCGGGTCCCCGTCGGTGATCTCGTACTCCTCCACCGCGTCCTCGTCGTACTCCAGCCCGTCCGGGTACACCCGCGTGCCCCCGTACCGCGGGTCGACCTCCAGCCGCCACAGCCCGCGCGCGACGTCCCGTACGACCAGCCGCTCCGGGCGCGGTTCGTCCAGAGTGGCCGGGTAGGCCACGCCCAGCGGCTCCGACTGTTCCGGCGCCTCGAAGACGATCCCCACCTCGGCGGGGGAGGAGGAGCGGACCGGGAGGGTCAGGAGGCTGCCCGCCGGATCCAGGGTCCAGCCCGCCTCCGAGCCCGCCCGCGGCCAGATCCACGGCCAGTACGCGGACGAGAGGGCGAGGCGGATGCGGTGCCCCGGCGGGAAGGAGTGCCCGATGCCGTTCAGCTCGAAGGCGACGTCCTCGTACGAGCCGACGGGCCACGGCACCGCCCGGTCCCGGCCCTGCCGCGCCGAGAGGTTCAGCGCGCCCCGGGTGACCAGCGTCGAGGAGCCGTCGGGCGCGACGTCGCACAGCCGGGCCACGACCTGCCCGTACGGCACGTCCAGCCGCAGCCGCAGCGTGACGGAGGGACGGCCCAGGATCTCGACCGGTTCGTCCGGCCCCACCGGGAACTCGAAGCACGCCGACTTCGCGTCCTCCTCCCGCTGGTCCGGCGGCAGGTCCGCGTCGTTGCCGAAGGGGAAGAACCGGCCCGCGTCCAGCCCGGTGTGCTGCGGGGACGCGACCACCACCGGCGCGCCCTGGAGTCCGTACGGCACGGGGACGACGGAGGACGGGGGCCAGCTCCGGTCGCCGACCCAGCGCCCCGGGAGCTCCTCGTACACCGTGGCCGGCGGGTGCGAGTCGCTGATCCAGGAACGCAGCAGCGGCTCGGACATGACGCCGTTGTACGTGCCCTTCAGCCAGTGGTCCCACCAGCGCAGGGTCTCCTGGAGGAAACCGATCGCCGGGCCCGGCGGAAGCCCCCGGTCCGGGTACTGGTGCGACCAGGGCCCGATCAGGCCCCGGACGCGGGAGGACGGCAGGTGGGTGACCAGCCGCAGCACGGTGTCCCGGTAGGGGTCGTGCCAGCCGCCCACCGCGAGGACCGCCGCACGGATCGCCGAGTAGTCCTCGCAGACGCTGCCGTGGCGCCAGTACGCGTCCCGGGTCTGGTGCGAGAGCCAGGTGTGGACCAGGGGTTCGACCGATTCCAGCCGGTCCAGCCAAAGCTGGCGCCAGCCGTCGCCGACGTAGCGGGGGTCCGGCGGCCGGGAGGCGAAGGCCAGCATGGTGGCCGCCCACGCGTGCATGTCGACGGCGAGCACCGAGCCGCCCATGTAGTGCACGTCGTTGTCGTAGCGGTCGTCGGTCGAGCAGACGGTGACGATCGCCTTCAGCGGTTCGGGGGCCAGCGCCGCGATCTGGAGGGAGTTGAAACCGCCCCAGGAGATCCCGAACATGCCCACCGAGCCCGTGCACCAGGGCTGCGCCGCCAGCCACTCCACCACCGCGACCCCGTCGGCCAGTTCGCGGGCGTCGTACTCGTCACCCGGACGGCCCCCGCTGCACCCGTGGCCGCGCACGTCCACCCGTACGGATGCGTAGCCGTGGCCCGCGTACCAGGGGTGGCGCTGCCAGTCGCGGGGCGAGGTCCAGTCGGTGAGCCGGTACGGGAGGTACTCCAGCAGTGCCGGAACCGGCTCGTCCGTGACCGGGCGCCAGATCCGGGCGTACAGCTCGACGCCGTCGGGGAGCGGGATCCGGACATCCTCGTGGGTGGTCTCGTACGGGAACTCGGTACGGATGATCATGCGGCAACCACCTCAGTGGACGTCGGCGGACCTCAGTGGACGGGGTGCATCGTGCGCCGCAGCCACGGCGCGAGCGCGATGACGGCCAGGCCCGCGGCGACCGCGACGGCGCCGTTGACGCCGAAGTACACGGGGTCGGAGACCGTGCCGTAGACCTTGACGACCTGCGCCTGGATGCCGTTGGCCAGCGCCAGCGAGAGGAACCACAGGGCCATCGTCTGATTGCCGTACGCCTTCGGCGCGAGCTTGGTGGTGGCCGACATGCCCGAGGTCTCCAGCAGGACGTCGCCGAGGCCGAGCAGCAGGTACGAGCCGACGATCCACCAGGCGGCCATCTTGTAGGCGTCCCCGCCGTCCCCGCCGTGCCCCGAGGTCGGGATCACCATCAGCAGGAAGGACAGGCCGCCCAGGATCACCCCGATGGCGATCTTGTTCGAGGCGTGCGGCTGGCGGCTGCCCATCCGGGCCCACAGCGCGGCGACGACCGGGGCGAGCAGCACCTCGAAGGCGCCGAGCGCGGAGGCGTACCAGCTCGCCGGGAAGTCGAAGCCGAGGATCGTGGTGCGGGCGTTGGTCGACGCCAGCAGCATCATCGTCGAGTAGGCCTGGAAGAGGATGAAGTTGAAGGCGACCGAGGCCAGGAAGAGGACGACGTACGGGCGCAGTCGCCCGCGCTCCTCGGCCGTCACCCGGGGGCTGCGGAACATGACCGCGAAGTAGACGGCCGGAGCGATCACCGAGGCGAGGGTGAGCAGGTCGACGAAGCGGTCCATGGTCAGCCACCCGGCCACCGTCAGGAGGGTGGCGAGCACGGCGAAGCCGAGGCAGCCGGCGATGATCTTCGTCACGGCGGAGCGCATCGCGTCGGGCGCCAGGGCGTACTCCGCCGAGTGCTTGCGCCCGGCCAGGTGGCGGCGGCCCAGCACGTACTGGACCAGGCCCGCGGTCATGCCGACGGCGGCGGCGGAGAAGCCCCAGTGCCAGCCCTTGTGCTCGCCGAGCCAGCCGGTGATCAGGGGTCCGGCGAAGGCGCCGATGTTGATGCCCATGTAGTAGAGGGCGAAGCCCGCGTCGCGCCGCTCGTCGGCCGTCCGGTACAGCTTGCCGACCATGCCGGCCACGTTCGGCTTGAGCAGGCCGGTGCCCGCGCTGATCAGGCCGAGGCCCACCCAGGTCATGGCGGCGGTCGGCACGGCCATCGCGTAGTGGCCGCAGGCGATCAGGACGCCGCCCCACAGCACGGCGCGGTAGGAACCGAGGATCCGGTCGGCGAGCCAACCGCCGGCGACGGAGACGAGGTAGACCATGGTCCCGTAGGCCGCCGAGACGGAGGCCGCGGTGCCCGGGTTCATGCCCAGGCCGCCGTCCGCCACGGTGTCCGCGAAGTAGAGGACGAGGATGGCCTGCATGCCCAGGAACGAGAAGCGCTCCCAGACCTCCAGTCCGGAGAGCGTGGCGAGCCCCCGGGGGTGGCCGAGGAAGGCGCGGTCGTCGCCGGGCGGCGGTTGGTCGGCCGCCGGATCCGCGGGTTCGTCTATATCGGTCGCAGTTCTGGACAAAACGCATTCTCCGGTTGTTTCGGCTCCTCAAGAACATACCGGTGCGGTTCGGGCGGTGCGCGGGTGACGCCGGACGGGCCCTCTCCGTGATCGAAAACAGACCCGATACGCTGGGTTGAGTGATGGCAGCGACACGTCGACAATCCAGGTGGTCGTCAGCGTGATCGTCAGCAGACAGGAGTACCCCTCGTGACCGTCGTCGGGCCGTTCGGACTGAGCGTGCGGGACCAGGCTCTTGAGACCGATGTCCAGGCCGGACTGGCCGCCGTCGAGGCGGGTCTGCTGGAGGCCACCAAGAGCGAAGTCCCCTTCATCACCGAAGCCGCGCAGCACCTCGTGCGGGCCGGAGGCAAGCGCTTCCGGCCGCTGCTCGTGATGCTCGCGTCCCGGTTCGGCGATCCGTACGCGCCCGGGATCGTGCCCTCCGCCGTCGTCGTGGAACTCACGCACCTCGCCACGCTGTACCACGACGACGTCATGGACGAGGCGGACGTGCGCCGCGGTGTGGCCAGCGCGAACACCCGCTGGGGCAACTCGGTGGCCGTCCTGACGGGTGACTTCCTGTTCGCCCGTGCCTCGCACATCCTGGCCGACCTCGGCCCCGAGGCCGTACGCATCCAGGCGGAGGCCTTCGAGCGGCTGGTGACGGGCCAGATCCTGGAGACGGCCGGCCCGCGCGACGGCCGCGACCCCGTCGCGCACTACCTCGACGTCATCGCCGGCAAGACCGGCTCGCTCATCGCCGTCTCCGGCCGCTTCGGCGCGCTGATGTCCGGCGCCGACGAGTCCGTCGTCGACATCCTCACCCAGTACGGCGAACGGCTCGGCACCGCCTTCCAGCTCGCCGACGACGTCCTCGACATCGCCTCCGACGCGCACGAGTCGGGCAAGACCCCGGGCACCGACCTGCGCGAGGGCATTCCCACCCTGCCCGTGCTGCGGCTGCGGGAGATGGCGGCCAAGGGTGGTAACCCGGACGACCTGGAACTCGTCGCCCTCCTGGACGGCGACCTCACCGACGACGCCCGCCACGCCGAGGTGCTGACCCGACTGCGGGCGCACCCCGCCCTGGAGCAGGCCCGCCGCGACACCATCCAGTACGCGGAGGACGCGCGGGCCATGCTCGCGCCGCTGCCCGAGAACTTCGCGAAGACGGCGCTGGAGGAGCTCTGCGACGCGGTGGTGCACCGCGCCGGCTAGTCCCCGCGAACAGTGGAACGGGCCCTTCCGCCCCATCGACCCCTACGGGTCGGGGTGGAGGGGCCCTTCTCGTGTCATCCCACGGTCGTACGCGCAGTTGCGTCCGGGGGGTGACGCCCCGGCGCCGCCGTTTTGGTCAGATGGAGTCATCAACCCCACCAGATCGGGTGAGCGCGGCGACACGGGGGTCGCCGCCTTGGACACAGAGGGCAGGGCACTGACATGGCAGCGAACACGAACACTTCTCGCAAGATCGCCCGGTACGCCGTACCGGTGGCGGTGGCGGGTGTGGCCGCGGCGACCGTGGCGATGGTCCCGGCCTTCGCCAACGCCGGGGGACCCGATCTGCCGAAGGTGACGGCGCAGCAGCTGATCGAGAAGATCGCCGCCTCGGACGTGGAGCAGCTGTCCGGCACCGCCAAGATCAGCACCGACCTGGGTCTGCCGAAGATCGCGACGGGCCTGCTCGGTGGTGGCGGCGGCGTCGCCGGTGGCTCCGCCAACCCGGAGGACAAGGTCGCGCAGCTGGCGAACGGCACGCACACCTTCCGCGTCGCGGCCGACGGACCGGACCGCCAGAAGCTGACCTTCCTCGACGGCAAGGACGAGTACAGCCTCATCCACAACGGCGCCGACGTGTGGGGCTACGACTCCAAGTCCAACGAGGTCTTCCACGAGAAGAACGGCGAAGCCGGCAAGGGCGCGGAGCACAAGAAGGGCGAGGGGCTCCCCGCCTCTCCGCAGCAGCTGGCCCAGGACGTACTGAAGGCCGCCGGCCCGACCACCGACGTCGGTGTGGGCGACACCGTGCAGGTGGCCGGCCGGGACGCCTACCAGCTGGTGCTCAAGCCCAAGCAGAGCGGCTCCACGGTCGGCTCGGTCCAGATCGCGGTCGACGCGAAGAACGGCGTCCCGCTGCGCGTGCAGCTGCTCTCCAGCCAGGGTGGCAAGCCGATCGTGGACGCGGGCTTCACCAAGGTCGACTTCGCCAAGCCGTCCGCCGACACCTTCGCCTTCACCGCGCCGAAGGGCGCCAAGGTGACCGAGGGCGGGGCCGAAGGAGCGGGCAGGGAGCACGGCAAGGAGTTCAAGGGACTCGACGCCTTCCCCGGCTTCGGTGACCTGCTGGGCGGCCCCGACGGCAAGGGCGGCAAGCACGGCGACGTGAAGGTGCTCGGCGAGGGCTGGGCGACCATCGCTCGCATCGACTCGGGGGCGGGCAAGGGCCTGAAGGAGCTGGAGAACGACAAGAACGCGCCGAAGCAGGCCAAGGACTTCCTGAACTCCCTCGGCGACAAGGTCAGCGGCAAGTTCGGTGAGGGCCGCGTCCTGTCGACCCGTCTGGTCAACGCCCTGATCACGGACGACGGCAAGGTCTACGTCGGCGCGGTCACCAAGGACGCCCTGGTGAAGGCGGCCGACGCCAACAAGTAGCCGCTCGGTAGCGGCCAAGTAGCCGCCCGCAGCGGCGGTGTTCGAAGGGTGGGCCGGGACTGTGTCCCGGCCCACCCTTCCGCCGTGACCCTGCCGCGTACAGCGGCCCCGCTGTACGGTGGTCGGATGTCGAGACACGTGACCATCCGCCTGGACGAAGAGTTCCACGAACGTCTGAAGGCGCGTGCGGCGGCGCTGGGGACCACGGTCACCGCGCTGATCACCGAGGTCACGGAACGCGAACTCGACGAGGACCGGAAGAACTTCCTCTCCGGCATAGAGGAGTTCGCGGACCACTGGGGCTACTTCCAGGAGCGGTTCGGCAATTGAAGATCACCATGGAGTGGGCCTGGACCGCTCTGGCCCACCACCTGCCCTCCGACCCCGCGGTATGGGACCCCTCCGGGGTGGCCGCCGCCGTCGCCCGGCACCGATGCGATCTCGTCCTGGTGCCCGAACAGCCCGCCCCGGACACCGCGTGGCGGGCCGCCGCGTTTCTGCACACCCTCGCCGTGTGCCCGGCGCTGGAATCCCCGATGAACGAGTTCTACGCGGCCGCCGCGACCCGCTCGTACCTGCGCGTCGCCGGGGCCAAGCAGCTGCCCTCGCCGGAGGAGCTCGGCGACCTGGTGGAGGCGGCGAAGCTGGGCCGCGCCGACGTCGCGGCGGTGGCCCAGGAGTTGCGCGCCCGTATCGAGGAGCCGCTGTCGGCCTCGCTGCGGGCGGCCGCGGAGGACGCGTAGCCGCGAACGCGCGGGGCCCCGGCGCGATCCGAGGGGATCACGCCGGGGCCGCCGGTCCGTCGGCGCGGGCTAGAAGGTGATCTTCCAGCTGTTGATGTAGCCGACGTCCTGCCCGGCCAGGTCCTTGGCCTGGAGCTTCCAGACCCCGTTCGCGACCTCGCTTGAGGCGTTGACGGTGTACGTCTTGACGAGGTTGTCGGCGCTGCCGCCGCTGCGGTTGTGCAGGTTGTAGACCGTGCCGTCGGGGGCGACCAGGTCGACCACCAGGTCACCGATGTAGGTGTGGACGATGTTCACGTCGACCTTGGTGGTGGCGGGCGCGTTGCCCGTGACGCCGGAGACCGTGATCGGCGAGGTCACCGCGGCGCCGGGGGAGTCCGGGATGGACACGTCCGCCGTGTTCTCGAAGGACGGGCCCGGCGGGACCGGAGTGGCCGCCCCGAGGTTCCAGATCGCGTAGGCGATGGCGTCGGAATTGCGGTCCAGGGCCGTGTCGTTGATGTTCGACAGCGAGTCGCACGAGGAGTGGTAGCAGCGGTCGAAGGCCTGACCGGAGGTGCCGCCCCACTTCTGCGCCTGCGCCGCCGTCTTGGTGTAGTCGGCGCCGGAGAACAGGCCGCCGACCGGTATGCCCGCGCTCTTGAACGGGGCGTGGTCGGAACGCCCGTCGCCCTCGGTCTCGATCTCGGTCGGGATGCCGAGGCCCGCGTAGTAGTTCTTGAAGGTCTGCTCGATGGTCGGGTCGTCGTCGTAGACGAAGTAGCCCGGGTTCGGCGAGCCGATCATGTCGAAGTTCAGGTAGCCGGAGATCTTCGCCTTCTCGGCGGCCGGCAGGTTGTTGACGTAGTACTTCGAGCCGACCAGGCCCAGCTCCTCCGCGCCCCACCAGCCGAAACGCAGGTGCTTCGTCGGCTGGAGCTGCGCCCGGGACACGGCGAGCGCGGCCTCCAGCACGGCGGCGGAGCCGGAGCCGTTGTCGTTGATGCCGGCTCCGGCGGTCACCGAGTCCAGGTGCGACCCGGACATCAGGACCGAGTTGGGGTCGCCGCCCGGCCAGTCGGCGATCAGGTTGTAGCCGGTCGCGCCGCTGGAGGTGAAGGTCTGCAGCGTGGTGGTGAAACCGGCCGCGTCGAGCTTGCCCTTCACGTAGTCGATCGACGCCTTGTAACCGGTCCGGCCGTGGGCCCGGTTCCCGCCGTTGTTGGCGGCGATGGTCGAGAGCTGCGACAGGTGGGCCTTGACGTTGGCCAGCGGGATGTCGGGCGGAGTGGGCGCGGCGGTCACCGCGGTGGGGGCGGCGAGCGCGGCGGGGGCGGTGGCGGCGAACAGGCCCGCGACCGCGACGGCGGTCACGGCGGCAAGGCGCCGGGAGACGGACAGGCTCATGTGGGGGCTCCGGAATTCCGCGGGGATGAAACGGAACGTTGGGGATAGAGCGGGTGAGCGTTAGTGCGTCAGTGCGAGCCTGATGTTCAGCGAGAGTATGACTGTCCGTCAAGACCACAATTCGGTCAGGGCAGTTCGGAAAACGGACGGTCCCCGGTACGAGGGTTTCGTACCGGGGACCGTGAGATCGGGGTTGCTCGTGATGCGGAACGCTAAGCCGGTTCGCGCGCCGGAGCGGTGACGGCGACGGGCGCGGCTTCGAGCACGGCCCGCGAGCGCCGTGCCGTACGCAGCGCGTCCCAGGTCAGGAGGGCGAGCGCGGCCCAGACCAGGGAGAAGCCCACCCAGCGCTCGGGCGGCATGGCCTCGTGGAAGTAGAGGACGCCGAGCCCGAACTGGAACACCGGCGCCATGTACTGGAGCAGCCCGAGGGTGGACAGCGGGACGCGGATGGCGGCCGCCCCGAAGAACACCAGCGGGACCGCGGTGACCAGACCCGTCGCGGCGAGCAGAGCGGAATGCGCCGCCCCCTGCGTGGCGAAGGTGGACTGCCCCTGGACGCTCAGCCACACCAGGTAACCGAGGGCGGGCAGGAACAGCACGGCGGTCTCGGCGGTCAGCGACTCCAGGCCGCCCATGTTGAGCTTCTTCTTGATCAGCCCGTACGTGGCGAAGGAGCAGGCCAGGATCAGCGAGATCCACGGCGGTCGCCCGTACCCGACGGCGAGCACGAGGACCGCGGCGAAGCTGATGCCGACCGCCACCCACTGCGCGCGGCGCAGCCGCTCGCCGAGCACCAGCACCCCCATCGCGATGCTGACCAGGGGGTTGATGAAGTAGCCGAGGCTCGCCTCGACGACCGCGCCGTTGTTGACGGCCCAGATGTACAGGCCCCAGTTCACGGAGATGATCGAGGCGGCGAGCGCGGTCAGGCCGAGCTTGCGCGGTTGGCGCACCAGCTCCCGCATCCAGCCCCAGCGGCGCAGCGCCAGCAGCGCCACTCCGACCACGGCCAGCGACCACACCATGCGGTGGGCCAGGATCTCGACCGCCCCGGAAGGCTTGAGGAGCGGCCAGAAGAGGGGGACGAGCCCCCATATTCCGTACGCGCCGAATCCGTAGAGCAGACCCGTGCGCTGCTCGTTCTGTGCCTCCACGGGCCCTCCTGTACGACTTTTCGGCCAATCTCACGAAGGTAGCGCCGCACGGCCCGGATGTCATGCCCGTAAGGGGGAGATACTCATGACATTGCGATGACGGTACGAAGAAGCCCGGAGCTCCTGGGCGGGAGATCCGGGCTTCGTCCTGGTGTGCGCGGGGCCGGTCAGCCGACGACGGTCCAGGTGTCGTTGCCGGTCAGCAGGGCGCCGAGGTCGCCCTTGCCCTTCTGGTCGATGGCCGCGTCGAGCTGGTCGGCCATGAGGGTGTCGTAGACGGGCCGTTCGACGCTGCGGAAGACGCCGATGGGTGTCTGGTGCAGGGTGTCGGGGTCGGCGAGCCGGGAGAGCGCGAAGGCGGTGGTCGGGCCGGCGGCGTGTGCGTCGTGGACCAGGACCTGCGACTCGTTCTCCGGGGTGACCTCGACGACGCGCAGGTCGCCGGTGGCCTGGTCGCGGACGACGCCCTTGTGGCCGTCGACGCCGAAGCGGATCGGCTGCCCGTGCTCCAGGCGGATCACGGCCTCCGCCGCCTGCTCGTTGTCCTTGAGGACCTCGAAGGCGCCGTCGTTGAAGATGTTGCAGTTCTGGTAGATCTCCACGAGCGCGGTGCCCTGGTGGTCGGCGGCCTGCCGCAGGACCTCGGTGAGGTGCTTGCGGTCGGAGTCCACCGTCCGCGCCACGAAGGAGGCCTCCGCGCCGATCGCCAGCGACACCGGGTTGAAGGGCGCGTCCAGCGAACCCATCGGCGTGGACTTGGTGATCTTGCCGATTTCGGAGGTGGGGGAGTACTGGCCCTTGGTCAGCCCGTAGATCCGGTTGTTGAACAGCAGGATCTTGAGGTTGACGTTGCGGCGCAGCGCGTGGATGAGGTGGTTGCCGCCGATGGAGAGCGCGTCGCCGTCGCCCGTGACGACCCAGACGGAGAGGTCGCGGCGGGAGGTGGCCAGGCCGGTGGCGATGGCGGGGGCGCGGCCGTGGATGGAGTGCATCCCGTAGGTGTTCATGTAGTACGGGAAACGGGAGGAGCAGCCGATGCCGGAGACGAAGACGATGTTCTCCTTCGCCAGTCCCAGCTCGGGCATGAAGCCCTGGACGGCGGCGAGGACGGCGTAGTCGCCGCAGCCGGGGCACCAGCGGACTTCCTGATCCGACTTGAAGTCCTTCGCGGACTGCCTGGCCTCCGCCTTCGGGACCAGGGAGAGCAGCTTGGGAACGTCGGTCACCTCAGTCATTGATGGCCTCCTTGAGAACCGTCGCGAGCTGCTCGGCCTTGAACGGCATTCCGTTGACCTGGTTGTACGACTGGGCGTCGACCAGGTATTTCGCGCGGATCAGGCTTGCGAGCTGCCCGAGGTTCATCTCCGGCACCACTACCTTCTGGTAACGCCCCAGCACCTCCCCGAGATTCCTGGGGAAGGGGTTGAGGTGGCGCAGGTGGGCCTGGGCGATGGGGATGCCGGCGAGCCGCAGGCGGCGGACGGCGGCGGTGATGGGGCCGTAGGTGGACCCCCAGCCGAGGACGAGGGTGCGGGCGCCGTCCGGGTCGTCGACCTCCAGGTCCGGGACCGCGATCCCGTCGATCTTGGCCTGGCGGGTGCGGACCATGAGGTCGTGGTTGGCCGGGTCGTAGGAGATGTTGCCCGTGCCGTCCTGCTTCTCGATGCCGCCGATGCGGTGTTCGAGTCCGGGGGTGCCCGGGACGGCCCACGGCCGGGCCAGGGTCTCCGGGTCCCGCTTGTACGGCCAGAACACCTCGGTGCCGTCGGCCAGCTCGTGGTTCGGGCCGGTGGCGAACTGGACCTTGAGGTCGGGCAGGTCCGCGACCTCGGGGATCCGCCAGGGCTCGGAGCCGTTGGCGAGGTAGCCGTCGGAGAGCAGGAACACCGGAGTCCGGTACGTCAGCGCGATCCGCGCCGCGTCCAGGGCCGCGTCGAAGCAGTCCGCCGGGGTCCTCGGCGCCACGATCGGCACCGGTGCCTCGCCGTTGCGCCCGTACATCGCCTGGAGCAGGTCGGCCTGCTCGGTCTTGGTCGGCAGACCCGTCGACGGGCCACCGCGCTGGATGTCCACGATCAGCAGCGGCAGCTCCAGCGACACCGCGAGCCCGATGGTCTCGGACTTCAGCGCGACGCCGGGGCCGGAGGTGGTGGTCACGCCCAGGGCTCCGCCGAAGGCGGCTCCGAGCGCGGCGCCGATGCCGGCGATCTCGTCCTCGGCCTGGAAGGTGCGCACGCCGAAGTTCTTGTGCTTGGACAGCTCGTGCAGGATGTCCGAGGCCGGGGTGATCGGGTACGAGCCCAGGTAGAGCGGCAGGTCCGCCTGCTGGGAGGCCGCGATCAGCCCGTACGACAGCGCCAGGTTCCCGGAGATGTTGCGATACGTACCCGTCGGGAAGGCCCGGGTCGCGGGCGCGACCTCGTAGGAGACCGCGAAGTCCTCGGTGGTCTCCCCGAAGTTCCAGCCCGCCCGGAAGGCGGCGACGTTCGCCTCGGCGATGTCCGGCTTCTTCGCGAACTTCTGCCGCAGGAAGCTCTCCGTGCCCTCGGTCGGCCGGTGGTACATCCACGACAGCAGACCCAGCGCGAACATGTTCTTGCTGCGCTCCGCCTCCTTGCGGGACAGCCCGAAGTCCTTCAGGGCCTCCACCGTCAGCGTCGTCAGCGGGACGGGGTGGATGTTGTAGGCGGAGAGCGATCCGTCTTCCAGCGGGGAGGTCTCGTACCCGACCTTCGCCATCGGGCGCTTGGTGAACTCGTCGGTGTTGATGATGATCTCGGCGCCGCGCGGCACGTCGGCGATGTTCGCCTTGAGGGCGGCGGGGTTCATCGCGACCAGCACGTTCGGGGCGTCGCCGGGCGTGAGGATGTCGTGGTCCGCGAAGTGCAGCTGGAACGACGACACACCGGGCAGGGTTCCGGCAGGTGCCCGGATCTCGGCGGGGAAGTTCGGCAGCGTGGAGAGGTCGTTGCCGAACGACGCCGTCTCCGAGGTGAACCGGTCACCGGTGAGCTGCATACCGTCACCCGAGTCGCCCGCGAAGCGGATGATCACGCGATCGAGACGGCGTACTTCCTTGCCGCCCGGGCTCGGCGGGGTGCGCTGTCCACCGACAACCGCACCCCCAGCCCCGTCGGCCTGCTCGGCTGGGCTGCTGACCTGGCTGGTCACTGAACTGGACCTCCTTCGAGGCGTGGGCTCCCCCACGGAACCCACCCTACGTCCGCGGGGAGGGCTTCCAAGGGAGCGACCACATTCTGGACCGTCGGGCCGCCCCTTGAGACGGCCCGGCCGGTATGCCGTTGTGTGCCGTAACTGCCGTACCTGACAGAGTGTCAGTCGATCATGATCTGAGGTAGGTGAGAACGGCCAGAACACGCCGGTGATCCCCGTCACTCGGCGACAGGCCCAGCTTCATGAAGATGTTGCTGACGTGCTTCTCGACCGCGCCGTCGCTCACCACCAGCTGCTTCGCCACGGCCGAATTGGTACGCCCCTCGGCCATCAGCCCGAGCACCTCGCGCTCGCGCGGGGTCAGCCCCGCCAGCACGTCCTGCTTCCGGCTGCGCCCGAGCAGCTGCGCGACGACCTCCGGGTCCAGGGCGGTACCGCCCCGGGCCACCCGCACCACCGCGTCGAGGAACTCCCGAACCTCCGCCACCCGGTCCTTGAGCAGGTAGCCCACCCCGGTGGTGGAACCGGCCAGCAGTTCGGTGGCGTACTGCTCCTCCACGTACTGCGACAGCACGAGCACGCCGATGCCGGGGTAGTCGCGCCGCAGCCGCACGGCGGCCCGTACGCCCTCGTCGGTGTGCGTCGGAGGCATCCGCACATCGGCCACCACCACGTCCGGCAGCGCACCCTCCGCGTCCAGGTCCGCCACCGTCTTGATCAGGGCTTCCGCGTCCCCGACGCCGGCCACGACGTCATGCCCCCGGTCGGTCAGCAGCCGGGTCAGACCCTCGCGCAGCAGCACGGAATCCTCGGCGATGACCACCCGCACCCTGTCGTCCACGATTCAGCTGCCCCCGCGTCCACTCGTTCCCACAACTCCCTGACTCGGCCAAGCATCCCAGCATCAGCCCCGAATCCAGGCAGAGCCCGGCCAACGAGTGGGCCCCGAGGGGGAGTTTTGGCCAGAGCCTCCCCTGGGGAGGCGAATTCCAGCCCCTCCGGCGTTTGGGGCGCCGGGGCGGCATCCAGCCCCTCCCGCGTCTGAGGCGGCCGGGCAGCATCCAGCCCGTCCGGCGTCTGAGGCGGCCGGGCAAAATCCAGCCCGTCCGGGGTCTGAGGTAGCCGGGCAGCATCCAGCCCGTCCGGCGTCTGAGGCGGCCGGGCAAAATCCAGCCCCTCCGGCGTTTGAGGAGCGGGGTCCGGGGCGGAGCCCCGGAAGCCCGGGCGCAGCCCGGGGCCGCTCGCGCAGCGGCGCCGCACCCGAAAACGGGAAACGGGACCCCCGTCCACTCGGACGGGAGTCCCGAACCACAGGTCAACCCCCTAGCCGCGCCCGCGCCACGGCAGCTCCGCCGTGACCACCGTCCCCCCACCCGCGGGGGAGTCCACCACCAGCACCCCGTCCACCGCGTCCAACCGTTCCGCGAGCCCCGCCAGCCCCGAACCCTCGGAGAGCCCGGCCCCGCCCCGCCCGTCGTCGCAGACCTGGATCAGCAACCGCTCCCCGGACTTCCACACGTCCACGCTCGCCCCCCGCGCCTCCGTCCCCGCGTGCTTGCTCACGTTCCGCAGCAGCTCCGACACCACGAAGTACGCGATCCCCTCGATCGCCTCCGTCGGCCTGGCGGGGAGGTCCACTGCCACCCGCACCGGCACCGCGCACCGTGCCGCCACCGCGGACAGCGCCGCGTCCAGCCCCCGGTCCGTCAGCACCGCCGGGTGGATCCCGCGTGCGAGGTCCCGCAGCTCCTGGAGGGCCAGCTTCACCTCGCCGTGCGCCTCGTCGACCATCGCCGCCGCGCCCTGCGGGTCCTCCGCGAGCTTCTGCTTCGCCAGGCCCAGATCCATCGCCAGCGCCGCCAGCCGGGCCTGGGCCCCGTCGTGCAGGTCCCGCTCGATGCGCCGCAGGTCCGCCGCGGCGGTGTCGACGACGACCCCCCGGTCGGACTCCAGCTCGCTCACGCGGTGGTCCAGGCGGGAGGCCCCGAGCAGCCCGACCACCAGCACCCGGTCCACGGTGGCCAGGGCCCGGATCACCCACGGCGTGGCGAGCGTGATGGCCAGCCCGGCGACCGAGGTGAGGGCGATCGCGAGGGGCGAGTCGAGCACGAAGGAGTAGTCGTCGTTCTGGAAGACGATCAGCCCGGCCTGGCCGGTGTAGGCCGGGAAGACCCAGAACCACAGCGGGTACAGCAGGAAGCCCCATCCGTACGCCCAGAACGTCAGTGCCATGCAGAAGCCGAACACCGCCCACGGGAAGTGGATCACGGAGTACAGCACGTGCCGCCATGCGCTCCCGCTCTTGAGCAGTGCCCCCATGGCCGCGAGCGGCCCGCTCTTCCCGGCGCGGATGCGCGCGGGAGCGGCGATGTCGACCCGCAGCAGGTGCCGCACCCGGGCGCGCTCCAGGTGCCCGAACCCGCGGCACGTGGCGAGCAAGCCGGCCAGGACCGGGATGCCGAGGAAGGTGACGAGCAGCCCGGCGCCGAGGCTCACACCCGTGATCGCGAGCGAGAAGTACACCGTGCTCAGCGGCAGCCCGATCAGCAGGTACCCGAACTCCCGCCAGGTCCGCCCCTCGACGGGGGCCCGCAACACCGCCCCGATGCCCGTCCCGTTGCCCATGATCCAGCCCCGCCCTTCCCGTCCGCCATTACCCCACCACCCTGTCGCCCGGAGCCCACCCGAACCATCCGGTGGGTAGGCGTCCCCGCCCGGGGGTTAACCCCACCCCGAACCCCTCGCCACCCGAGGCACCCACGCGAAATCCGCCCTCGACATCCGAGGCCCGGGGGCGAAATCCAGCCCCTCGGTGTTCGATGCGTTCCGGGGCGGTATTCGGCCTTCTGGCATGCGCCGTGTCCGCGTGAAATCGGCGCTGGCATCCGAGGCCTGGGGGCGGCCCGGGGGCGAAATCCAGCCCCTCCGGCGTTTGAGGAGCGGGGTCCGTGGCGGAGCCCTGGGAAGCGGCGCCGCACCCGCCGCACGCCCCCTGCCGCCCCCCCCCAAAAAAACGGGAAACGGGACCCCCGTCCACTCGGACGGGAGTCCCGAACAGAACCGCGGCACCTACTACCGGCCGCGCCCGCGCCACGGCAGCTCAGCCGTGACGACCGTGCCCTCCCCGGCAGGGGAGTCCACCACCAGCACCCCGTCCACCGCCCCCAGCCGCTCCGCGAGCCCCGCCAGCCCCGACCCCCGGGAGACATCCGCCCCGCCGCACCCGTCGTCGGAGACCCGGATCATCAGCCGCTTGTCCGCCCGCCACACCTCCACGCTCGCCCCCCGCGCCTCCGCCCCCGCGTGCTTGCTCACGTTCTGCAGCAGCTCCGACACCACGAAGTACGCGATCCCCTCGATCGCCTCCGCCGGCCGCTCCTCCACCGGCAGCTCCACCAGCACCTTCACCGGCACCACGCAACGCGTCGCCACCGACGACAGCGCCGCGTCCAGCCCCCGGTCCGTCAGCACCGCCGGGTGGATCCCGCGTGCGAGGTCCCGCAGCTCCTGGAGGGCCAGCTTCACCTCGCCGTGCGCCTCGTCGACCATCGCCGCCGCGCCCTCCGGGTCCTCCAGCAGCTTCTCCTTCGCCAGGCCCAGCCCCATCGCCAGCGCGACCAGCCGGGCCTGGGCCCCGTCGTGCAGGTCCCGCTCGATGCGCCGCAGGTCCGCCGCGGCCGTGTCGACGACGACCCCCCGGTCGGACTCCAGCTCCGCGATCCGCCGCTCCAGCTCGTCGGAGGGCGACAGCAGCCCCCGCACCATCGCCCGGTCCACGTTCGACAGCCACCGCACCAGGTACGGCAGCACCGGCCACAGCACGAAGAGCCCGGTCAGCGCTACCGTGAAGGTGAGCACCCCCCAGGGCAGCCGGATCAGCTGGTACAGCACCGTCCGCCAGCCGACCGGGTCCTTGATGCTCGTCCACAGCCAGGGGAAGAATCCGCCGGACCGCTTCGGTCCGGGGATCGGGGTCGGCTCGTCCACCCGTACGCCGAGCAGCGCGCGGGCGCGGGCCCGGTCCAGCCGTCCCAATTGCCGAGACAAAAAGAGGCCGACCGCGAGCAGCGGAATTCCGATCGCCGTCACGGACAGGGCCCCCGTGCCGGAGACCATGACAACCGTGTAAACGAATCCGACGATCGCCACCGGCAGATTCGTCACCAGATGGGCGATCTCCTTCCACGTCACGGCGCTGAAGGCGGCGCGTACCGGGGGAGGCCGATCGTTGTCGGGGGTGTCAGGGCTCGTGGTCATGGGCCACACCCTGCCAAGCGGACCCCGCTGATGCCATGGGGTGTCCGGGATGCTGTGAACGGGGGGTAACCCCACCCTGTGTGGCCCAGGCCCTAGACTCCCGTCCGTAACAGATCGTCGACAGTGGCCGAGGAGCGAGGAACGGACGTGCCTGAACCGACGGTATCGACCGTAACCGTGCTCGCGGCGGACTACTTCCGGAGTTATTCGGTCGTCGGCCTCCTGGCCGCGCTCGGTGTGCTCTTCGTGGCCGTCGCCTTCGGCGCCGGCCGCCTGCTGCGCCCCGTCGTCCCGACCGACGAGAAGCTGCTGACGTACGAATGCGGTGTGGACCCGGTGGGCGAGGGCTGGGCGCACACCCAGGTCCGCTACTACGTCTACGCGTTCCTCTACGTCATCTTCGCCGTCGACTCGATCTTCCTCTTCCCGTGGGCGACGGTGTTCGGCGCCGCCGGTTACGGCGCCACGACCCTGGTCGAGATGTTCATCTTCCTGGGCTTCCTGGCCGTCGGCCTGCTCTACGCGTACAAGAAGGGCGTCCTCGAATGGACGTGACACCGGCCGTGACGCCGACCGTGACGCAGACGGAGGGCGTGCTGCTCCCGGAGCCGAAGCGCCTCGGAGTCCTCTCGCGCCTCGCCCCGGAACCCATGAAGGTGGTCCTGAACTGGGGCCGCCGCTACAGCCTGTGGGTCTTCAACTTCGGTCTGGCCTGCTGCGCGATCGAGTTCATCGCCGCCTCCATGGCCCGGCACGACTTCATCCGCCTCGGCGTGATCCCCTTCGCGCCCGGCCCCCGTCAGGCCGACCTGATGATCGTCTCGGGCACGGTCACGGACAAGATGGCCCCGGCCGTCAAGCGGCTCTACGAGCAGATGCCGGAGCCGAAGTACGTCATCTCCTTCGGCGCCTGCTCCAACTGCGGCGGGCCGTACTGGGACTCGTACTCGGTCACGAAGGGCGTCGACCAGATCATCCCGGTCGACGTCTACGTGCCCGGCTGCCCGCCGCGCCCGGAGGCGCTGCTCCAGGGCATCCTCAAGCTCCAGGAGAAGATCGCCCGCGAGTCGCTGGCCGAGCGCTACGCGGCCGGCCCGTCCGTCGCGCAGCTCACGAGCGGCCTGGTCACGGCCCCGCCCACCCCGGGAGCCGGTGCATGAACCTCTACGACTCCCTGCCCGACGCGGCTGCGACGGTCTTCGGAGAGGAGGCCGTCGGCTCGTCGGCGTACGACCTCCTCACGGTCGACGTCCCGGTCGGATCCTGGATCTCCTCCCTGGAGATCGCCCGGGACAAGCTGGGCTGCACGTACTTCGACTGGCTGAGCGCGGTCGACGAACCGGGCACCGGATTCCGTGTCTGCGCCCACGTCGTCGCGCTGGAGAACCGTCGCGTACGCCGGCTGCTCCTGCGTACGACGGTCCCGCACTCGGCGCCCTCCCTGCCCTCCGCGATCGCGGTGTACGCGGGCGCGGAATGGCACGAGCGCGAGACGTTCGAGATGTTCGGGATCACCTTCACCGACCACCCGCACCTGGTCCACCTGCTCCTCCCGGAGGAGTTCGAGGGCCACCCGCTGCGCAAGGACTTCGTCCTGGCCGCGCGCGTCGCCAAGGCCTGGCCCGGAGCCAAGGAGCCGGGCGAGGCACACGACCCGGACGCGCCGAAGCGCCGCCAGATGCTCCCGCCGGGCGTCCCGGACCCCAACGACTGGGGCCCGCTGAAGGGCCAGCTCCCGCCGGCCCCCGCCCGCCCGGCCCGGACCCCGCGCGCAGCGGGAGCGGCCGCCCGCGAGGGCGCCCCGGCCCGCCGCGCCCGCTCGGTGGCCGACGGCTCGGCCACCCAGACCGCGGACACCCCGGCCGCGGCCCGCCCGGCGCGCCGCGCCCGCTCGGTGGCGGACGGCTCGGCGAGCCAGGCCGGCGAGGCGACCCCGGAAACCCCGGAAACCCCGGAGACCCCCGCCGCCGAGGCGGCGGAGGGCGCGCGCCCGCCCCGCCGTACCCGCTCCGCCGGCGAAGGCTCCGCGAGCCAGGAGACCGGCACGGCCGAGGCACCCCGCCGCGCAGCCCCCCGCAGCGCGGACGCGCCCTGGCACAACCCGAAGCCGGCCTTCGACGAGCCCGCGGCGGAGCCGGCTCCGGCCGGGCCGCAGGCCGAACCGTCGGCCGGCGAGGCCCCCGCACCCCGGCCGACCCGGCCGGAGGCACCGGCCACACCGGCCACACCGGCCGAACCGGCCACACCGGCCGAACCGGCCACCGAGGCCAAGAACAAGACCGAGACCGACCCCACCCCCGACAACGGAGGCGACGCGTGAACGACGTCCTCGACGTCGCCCTGCGGCTGATCGTCGTCTTCGCCGTCTTCCTCGTGCTCCCGCTCGTCGTCGGGCAGACCGAGCACAAGGTGATGGCCCACATGCAGGGCCGCCTCGGCCCCATGTACGCCGGCGGCTTCCACGGCTGGGCCCAGCTCGTGGCCGACGGCGTGAAGTTCGCGCAGAAGGAAGACATCGTTCCGGCCAACGCCGACCGGCGGATCTTCCAGCTCGCCCCTGCCGTCGCCCTGCTCCCCTACCTCCTCGTCCTCGTCGCCATCCCGATCGGCCCCGGCGAGGGCGCCGTCGGCCAGGTCATCGACGCGGGCCTGTTCTTCGTGCTCGCGGTCATGGGCGTCGGAGTCCTCGGCTCCCTCATGGCCGGCTGGGCCTCCGCGAACAAGTTCTCCCTGCTCGGGGGCCTGCGCACCGCCGCGCAGCTGCTCGCCTACGAGCTCCCGATGCTGCTCGCCGCCGCCTCCGTGGCCATGGCGGCCGGTACGGTCTCCATCCCCGGCATCGTCGAGAGCTTCCAGTGGTGGTGGCTGCCCTGGCAGATCGTCGGCGCGCTGGTCTTCTTCACCGCCGGCCTCGCCGAGCTCCAGCGGCCCCCCTTCGACATGCCCGTCGCCGACTCCGAGATCATCTTCGGCGCGTACACCGAGTACACCGGCCTGCGCTTCGCGCTGTTCCTGCTCGCCGAGTACGCCGGCATCGTCGTCCTGTGCGCCCTCACCACCGTCCTCTTCCTCGGCGGCTGGCACGGCCCCTTCGGCTCCGGCGACCTCGGCTGGGTCTGGACCCTCCTCAAGACGGCGGTCCTCGCCTTCATCGTGATCTGGCTCCGCGTGAGCTACCCGCGCCTGCGCGAGGACCAGCTCCAGAAGCTCGCCTGGACCGTACTCATCCCGCTCGCGCTCGCCCAGATCGCGCTCACCGGCATCGTGAAGGTGGCGATCCAGTAATGCCCATCCCCGGATCCGGCCTCGCCAAGGGCCTGGCCGTCACGCTGCGCACGATGACGAAGCGCTCGCACACCGCCCAGTACCCCGAGGTCCAGCCGCACCTCCCGCCCCGCTCCCGCGGGGTCATCGGCCTGTTCGAGGAGAACTGCACGGTCTGCATGCTCTGCGCACGCGAGTGCCCCGACTGGTGCATCTACATCGACTCCCACAAGGAGACGGTCCCGGCCGCCACCCCCGGCGGCCGCGAGCGCAGCCGTAACGTCCTCGACCGTTTCGCCATCGACTTCTCCCTCTGCATGTACTGCGGTATCTGCATCGAGGTGTGCCCCTTCGACGCCCTCTTCTGGTCGCCCGAGTTCGAGTACGCGGAGACCGACATCCACGAACTGACCCACGAGCGCGACAAGCTCCGCGAGTGGATGTGGACCGTCCCCGCCCCGCCCGCGCTGGACCCGGCCGCCGAGGAACCCAAGGAGATCGCCGCGGCCCGCAAGGCGGTCGAGAAGGCCGAAGCCGCCGCGGCCGCCGCCGAAGCGGAAGCCACCCCCGATGCGCCCAGCACCCCCGGCACGGGCTCCGGCACCCCAGAGACCCCGGCCACCCCCGGCACGGGCTCCGGCACCCCCGCGGGTCCGGGCTCCGAACCCAGTCCCGGTGATGCCCCCGGCACGGGAGCCGGCACCGACTCGGCGGGAGGCACCGCCTGATGCTGACCGCCCACCTCGCCGCCGCCGCCCAAGGCAACGGCCCCGGGTTCCTCTCGCCGACCGGCGTCGAGATCGCCTTCGTCCTCGTAGGCCTCGCCACCCTCGGCGCGGCACTCGTCACGGTCACCACCCGGCAGCTCGTGCACGCCGCCCTCTGGCTGGTCGTCGCGCTCGGCGGAATCGCCGTCGAGTACCTGCTGCTGACCGCGGAGTTCATCGCCTGGGTCCAGGTGCTGATCTACCTCGGTTCCGTGGTCGTCCTCCTCCTCTTCGGGCTGATGCTCACCAAGGCGCCCATCGGCCGCTCACCCGACGCCGACTCGGGCAACCGCCTGATCGCGCTCGGCGTCGCGGGCATCGCGGCCGTCGCCCTCGTCTGGGTCGTCGTCGACGCCTTCCGGACGACCTGGATCGACCTCGACGGCCCGGTCCAGGGCTCGACGAAGGTCTCCGGCGAGATCCTCTTCCAGCACTGGGTGCTGCCGTTCGAGGCCCTCTCCGTCCTCCTCCTCGCGGCCCTGATCGGCGCCATCGTGCTCTCCCGCAAGTCCGACCCCAACGACCCCGCCGAGGGCGCCAAGAAGGGGCAGCGCTGATGCACCTCGCCTACCCCGCCGTGCTCGCGGCGCTCCTCTTCTGCACGGGCCTGTACGGAGTACTCGCCCGCCGCAACGCCATCCTGGTCCTGATGTCCGTCGAGCTGATGCTCAACGCCGTCAACCTGAACCTGGTGGCCTTCGACGTCTGGCTGCGCGACACCCTGCACGCCGGCCAGGCCCTCACCCTCTTCACCATCGCGATCGCCGCCGCCGAGATCGGCATCGGCCTCGCGATCGTGCTGATGGTGTACCGCAACCGGGGCACCTCCGACGTCGACCGCCTGCGCGACACCGCCGAAGGCCACGAGCCCGCCCCTCACGCCCCCAACACTCAGAACACTCAGAGCGAGGTCACCGCGTGAGCACGACGACCCTCGCCGTCCTCGTCCCCCTCCTCCCCTTCCTGGGCGGGGTCGCGGGACTCCTTCTCGGCCGCACCGCACCCGGCTTCGTCCGGCCGCTCGCGATCCTGCCGACGCTCGCCACCGCCGTGCTGGCGGTGCTCGTCGCCGTCCGCCAGGGCGGCGGCAAGGCCATCGACGCGTCGACCCTGCTGACCCCGACCGGCTCGGTGCCGATCGAACTCTCGATCCACGTGGACGGCTTCGCCGCCCTGGTCGCCGTCCTCGTCGGAGTCGTCGCCACGTGCGTACAGCTCTACTCGACGGCATACCTCCGCGAGGACCCGCGCTACCCGTCGTACGCCGGTCTGGTCTCACTGTTCACCTCCGCCATGCTGCTCGTCGTCTACACCGGCGACCTGATGGTGCTGCTGGTCGGCTGGGAGATCATGGGCATCTGCTCGTACTTCCTGGTCGGGCACTACTGGGAGACCGAGGCGGCCCGCTCCGCCTCCCTGAAGGCCTTCCTCGTCACCAAGCTCGGTGACGTCCCCTTCCTCATCGGCCTGTTCGCGCTCGCCACCGACGCCGGCTCCTTCGAGATCACGAAGGTCCTGGGCACCGTCGCCGCCGGCGGACTCGACCACCCGACGCTGATCGCGCTGCTCCTGCTCGCCGGAGTCGCGGGCAAGTCCGCGCAGTTCCCGCTGCACACCTGGCTTCCGGACGCCATGGCGGGCCCCACCCCGGTCTCCGCGCTGATCCACGCCGCGACGATGGTCGCCGCCGGTGTCTACTTCATCGCCCGTCTCCTCCCCGTCTTCGCGGCCTCCAGCGCCGCGCTGGTGGTCATGGCCGTCATGGCGGCCGTCACGATGGTCGGCTCCGGCCTCGCGGCCCTCGCCCAGGACGACATCAAGCGCGTCCTCGCCTACTCCACGATCGGCCAGCTCGGCTACATGACCGGCGCGCTGGCCGTCGGCGACCGAGGCGCCGCCGTCTTCCACCTCCTGTCCCACGGCGCCTTCAAGGCGCTCCTCTTCCTCGGCGCGGGCGTGATCATCCACGCCGCCGGTACGAACTCCCTGGCCGCCATGTCCCGTATGGACGGCCTGGCCAAGCGCATCCCCGACGCCTTCTGGACGATGACGATCGCGCTGCTCGCACTCGCCGCGATCCCGCCGTTCGCCGGCTTCTTCTCCAAGGAAGCCGTCCTCGTCGCCGCCGAGCAGACCGCGACCGGCCACTCGGACTTCGCCCCCAGCAGCGCCGGCTGGGTGGTGCTCGTCTCCGGCGTGCTGACCGCCCTGCTCACCGCCGCCTACGCCACCCGGCTGTGGCTGATGGCCTTCCGCGGCCGGGGCGCCGCCGCCCCCGACCACGGCAAGGAGCCCCTCGCCATGACCGGCGTGCTGTGGCTGCTCGCGATCCCCACCATCGGCCTCGGCCTGGCCGCGGACTCCCTCGCCGACTGGTTCGACGGCAGGGAGCTCAGCCCGACCCTGGTGACCTCGGTCCTCGGCACGGGCGCAGCGGTCGTCGGCGTGATGCTCACCTACGCCCTCTGGCAGCGCGCCACGGCCAAGGCCGCGGCCGCGGCCGCCACCGCCTCGGCCGCCAACGGAGTCGCGGCCGCCGCCGCGGTCGCCGCCACCGTCGCGGAATCCGCCGCGGAAGCCCCCGAGGTGTCCGAGGTGACCCACGACCACCCCGCCGCCCCGGCCGGCCCCGCCGCCGACCCGGGCAAGGTGCTCCTCGGCCCCCTGCACCGGCACGCGGCAGTCGGCTTCCACCTCGACGCCGTCTACGACCGGCTCTTCGTCCGCCCCGTCCGGGCGGCCGCGAGCCTGGTCCGCTTCCTCGACCGCGAGGTCGTGGACACGTACGTCCGAGGCGCGGGCACCGCCCCCAAGCTGTTCGGCAGCCTCGTCCGCCGCGCCCAGACCGGCAACGTGCAGAGCTACCTGAGCGCCCTGTTCGCCGGTGCCGTGGTCCTGGCGATCGCCACCGCCGTCCTCGCCAACATCAACGCCGGATCGTGAGCCGAGAGTCAGCCGTGATCGATATCAGCCCGTCCGTGATGCAGTTCCTTCTGGCGTTCGTCGTGGCCGCACCGCTCCTCGGCGCGGTCGCGGCCCTCCTGCCGGCCCCGCCCGGCCTCAAGGGCAAGAGCCCCGAGCAGGCCGTACTCCGCCACGGCGTGACCGTGACCGGCGTGATCCTCGCCGCGGCGATCGCCCTCACCCTGGGCTTCGACCACGACACCCCGTCCCGCTTCCAGGCGACGACGGACATCAGCTGGATCCCGGCGCTGAACGTCCGGATCCACCTCGGCATCGACGGCATCTCGCTCCCCCTCCTCCTGATGACCGCGCTGCTGTTCTTCCTCTGCGCGCTCTACAGCTACTTCAAGCTCCCCGCAGGCCCTTCCCCGAAGGCCTTCGTCGCGCTGCTCCTGGTCCTGGAGTCCGGCACCCTCGCGACCTTCGCCGTCCTCGACCTGCTGCTCTTCTTCCTCGCCTTCGAGATGGTCCTCATCCCGATGTACTTCCTCATCGCCCGCTGGGGCGGTGCTCAGCGGCAGGCCGCCGCCTGGAAGTTCATCCTCTACACGCTCCTCGGCTCCGTGGTCATGCTGCTCGGGCTGCTGCTGATCGGACTGAACAGCGGCACATTCGACATGGTGACGCTCGCCACTGACAACGGCCGCGAACTGTCCCACACCACCCAGCTCCTGGCCGTCCTCACCATCGGCCTCGGCCTCGCCGTGAAGACCCCGATGTGGCCCCTGCACAGCTGGCTGCCCGACGCCCACACCGCCGCTCCGACCGTCGGCTCCGTCCTGCTGGCCGGCGTCCTGCTCAAGATGGGCACGTACGGGTTCGTCCGCATCCTGCTGCCCGCCACCCCCGAGGGCATGGCAACCTTCGCCCCCTACCTGGGTGCCTTCGCCGCCATCGGCATCGTCTACGGGTCGCTCGCCTGCCTCTCGCTCGCGCGCAAGGGCAACAAGGGCGACCTCAAGCGGCTCATCGCGTACTCCTCCGTCGGCCACATGGGCTTCGTCCTGCTCGGCATCGCCTCCATGACCCCCACCGGAGTCAACGGCGCGCTGTTCGCCAACATCGCCCACGGCCTGATCACCGGCCTCCTCTTCTTCCTGGTCGGCGCCCTCAAGGACCGCTACGGAACCGCCGACCTCGACACCCTCTCCGGAGTCACCGGCGCCGCCCTCTACGGCCGCGCCCCCCGCTTCGGCGCGTTCCTCGCCTTCGCCGCCGTCGCCTCCCTCGGCCTGCCCGGCCTCGCCGGGTTCTGGGGCGAGATGCTGGCCCTCTTCGGCGCGTTCGACCCCGCCGAGGGCCTGTCCCGGCCGGCGTTCCTCACGTACATGGCCTTCGGCGCGTTCGGCACCCTGCTCACCGCCGCCTACCTGCTGATCGTCGTACGGCGCGTCTGCATGGGCGACCCGAAGTCCGGCCCCGAGATCGTCCTCGCGGACGTCCAGCGCTACGAATTCGCCGCCTGGACCCCGCTCGCCGCCCTCACCGTCCTCGCCGGCCTGTGGCCCGCGGTACTGCTCGGCCTCACCGACCCGGCCGTCCAGAAGCTCCTCGCAGGAGGCAACTCATGACGGCCCTCGCGGTCCTCGCCGCCGCCCCGTCGGCGCAGGCCCCCAGCCTCGTCCAGACCGTCGACTGGCTCGCCATCGCACCGGTGGTCATCCCCGCCGCCGTCGCCCTGGTCGTCCTGATCGCGGACCTCTTCGTACCCGAGCGCCGAAAGCCGCTCCTCGGATGGCTCTCCGTGGCCGGCCTGGCCGCCGCGACCGCCACCCTGCTGCCGCTGCGCGCGGGCGACCGGTCCACCTTCTGCCTCGGCGGCGACCCGGCAGCCTGCAGCTACACGGCCGACCACTTCACGCTCGTCATCCAGTTCCTCGTACTGGCCGGCGCCCTGGTCACCGCCCTGCTGTCGGTCACCGCGGTCCGCGACACGCGCATGCCGGCCGGCGAGTACTGGTTCCTGCTGCTCTCCTCCGCCGCCGGCGCCGCGCTCCTGCCCGCCTCCCGCGACCTCGCCACCCTGATCGTCGCCCTCGAAGTCGCCTCGCTGCCCGCCTTCGCCCTCGTCGGCATGCGCCGCGGCGACCGGCTCTCCTCCGAGGCCGCCCTCAAGTTCTTCCTCTCCTCCGTCACCGCCACCGCGGTGTCGCTGATGGGCGTCAGCTTCGTCTACGCCGCCACCGGCACCCTGCACCTGACCCAGGTCGCCGACCGCCTCGAAAGCGTCCCCGGACAGCTAGACACCGTCGCCATGGTCGGCGTCGCGCTCACCCTCGTCGGCTTCGCTTTCAAGACCGCGGCCGTCCCCTTCCACTTCTGGGTCCCCGACACCTACGTCGGCGCCCCCCTGCCCATCGCCGGGTACCTCTCGGTGATCGGCAAGGCCGTCGGCTTCACCGGCCTCATCCTCGTGACGGTGATCGCCTTCCCGGCGTACTCCGACATCTGGGGACCGGCCCTCGCCGTCCTCGCCGCGCTCACCATGACCGTGGGCAACGCCGCCGCCCTGCGCCAGTCCGCGGACCGCCCGAACAGCGCCGTGCGACTGCTCGCCTGGTCCTCCGTGGGCCAGGCCGGCTACCTCCTGGTCCCGATCGCCGCCGCCGCGTACTCCGACCGCGACGAGATCGGCTCCACCGTCGCGTACGCCCTCATGTACGCCGTCGTGAACCTCGGAGCCTTCGCCGTGGCCGCGCTCGTCGCCCGTACGAAGCCGCTCCACCGGATCAGCGACTACCGCGGCCTGTACGCCGAGCGCCCGCTGGTCGCCCTGTCGATGGCCTTCTTCCTGCTCTGCCTGGCCGGTCTGCCGCCGGGCATCATCGGCCTCTTCGCCAAGGTCGTCGTCTTCCAGTCCGCCGTCGAGGCGGGCCTCGGCTGGCTCGCCGTGATCATGGCGGTCAACGTCGTCGTCGCCCTCTACTACTACCTGCGGTGGACCGCGACCCTCTTCCGCGCGCCCGAAGGCGCCGAGGCCGCCGAGGGCGCCCGGACCGCCACCGCCCGGACGAAGGCCCCCTGGCCGGTCACGGCGGCCATCGTCGTCACCGCGGTCACGGCCCTCGTCCTCTCGGGCGCCCCGCAGCTCGTCCTGCGCTTCGCGTCGAGCAGCCTCTTCCCGCAATAGCCCCCACACAGCCGTCACCCGTACGGAGCAACACGCGCGGCCGCCGCCCCACCGCCCCCACCCCGGGGCACCGGGGCGGCGGCCGCTCCGTCATGCCCCGGGAACCAGCCGCGCCCACCTCGCGTTGACCAGGAAGGGAGGGTCCACTGGACCGTAGACCCTCAGTCCAGGACGGGGGCTCCCTGCCGCACCACTAGGAGGGCGTACCGTGCACCGCCGGCACAACGGGCTGAAGACCGCCGTACTCCTCGGCGGGCTGTCCGCACTCATCATCGTCATCGGCAGCTTCTTCGGACGGGGCGGCCTGATCATCGCCGTCCTCGTCGCCCTCGGGACGAACGCGTACGCGTACTGGAACAGCGACAAGCTGGCCCTGCGCGCGATGCGGGCCCGCCCCGTCAGCGAGTTCGAGGCCCCCGAGCTCTACCGCATGGTGCGCGAGCTCTCCACGTCCGCGCGCCAGCCCATGCCACGCCTCTACATCTCGCCCACCGAGGCCCCCAACGCCTTCGCCACCGGCCGCAACCCGCGCAACGCCGCGGTCTGCTGCACCGAGGGCATCCTGCGCATCCTCGACGAGCGCGAGCTGCGCGGAGTCATCGGCCACGAGCTCAGCCACGTCTACAACCGCGACATCCTGATCGCGTCGGTCGCCGGAGCGCTCGCCTCCGTGATCATGTTCCTGGTGAATTTCGCCTGGCTGATACCCGTGGGCCGCTCGAACGACGACGAGGGGCCGGGCCTCTTGGGCATGCTGCTCGTCATGATCCTCGGCCCGCTGGCCGCCTCCGTGATCCAGCTGGCCATCAGCCGCTCGCGCGAGTACGAGGCCGACGCCTCCGGCGCTCAGCTCACGGGCGATCCGCTCGCCCTGGCCGCCGCGCTGCGCAAGCTCGACGCCGGCACCAAGCAGCTTCCGCTGCCCCCCGAACCCCGGCTGGAAACGGCGAGCCACATGATGATCGCCAATCCCTTCCGCCCGGGTCAGGGATTGACCAAGATGTTCTCGACACATCCTCCGATGGCCGAGCGCATCGCCCGGCTCGAACAGATGGCAGGCCGTTCGCAGTGAAGACAATCCTGAACATCATCTGGCTCGTCCTCAGCGGCGTCTGGCTGTTCCTCGGCTACTGCCTCGCCGGCGTGATCCTCTGCATCACCATCATCGGCATCCCGTTCGGCATCGCCGCCTTCCGCATCGCGGTGTACGCCCTCTGGCCCTTCGGCTACACCACGGTCGAGCGCCGCGACGCGGGCGCCGCGTCCTGCATCGGGAACGTCCTGTGGCTGGTCCTGGCGGGATGGTGGCTGGCCATCGGCCACATCGTCACCGGCCTCGCCCTGTGCGTCACGATCATCGGCATCCCGTTCGGCATCGCCAACTTCAAGATGGTCCCGCTCTCCCTGCTCCCGCTGGGCCGGGAAATCGTCCCGACGGACGCGCCGTTCGCCTCTCGGTGACCCAGGACTTCGGATTCGCCCTGCGGGGCGAGGACGAGGACCACGAGGACGAGTGGCTGTGGGCGCCGTGCGAGTCCGCGGAGAACCTCTTCGCCGACCCGCCGGCGCCCGTACGCACGCGGTACGGCGAGGCCCGGGGGAAGTGGTACCTGGAGGACGCCCAGGACAGGCCCCTGGGGCACTGACGGGACCTCGCAGAGGTCCTGCCCGCCGAAGAGCCGCCACCGCACTCCGTACGCCTCCTCGGGTGCGCGGTGCAGGGGCCGCTGCCGCAGGTGCTGGAGCGCCGGAAGAAGCGGCGCCTCGGCTACCGGCGCCTCGACGCGCTGGACGCCGCCGGGAAGCCCCTCGCCCGCGCAGGGCGCCCGGACGTCGTGGACTGGCGGCCCTCCGCGCGCGGGCCGGGCCACTACGACCCGACCGTCCACATGGAGCCCCAGCCGTCCGTCGCCACCGGGGTTGTCCACAGGCCCGGGCGGCTGTCAGTGGCGTGCGTCACCATGAACGCATGAACGAGACCGAGCAGTTGCTGGAGCAAGTCGCAGACCGCGTGCGCAACTCCGCGCAGGGGCGTGGAACACCCCTGCCGAAGCCGCTCGCCGACGGAGAGATCGCCCGGGCCGAAGGCATACTCGGCTTCGCCCTGCCGCCGCTGCTCGCCAAGCTCTACACGCGTGTCGGAGACGGCGGATTCGGACCCGAGTACGGGTTGCTGCCGCTCCGTCAGGTCATCGAGCGCCATGAGGCCCGGAGAGCCTCCGGCTGGCGGTGGCCCGAGGGCGTACTGCCGATGGCCGACTTCGGCTGCGGCATGGACGCCTGCGTCGACTGCCGCTCCGAGACCGCCCAAGTCCTGCTGTTCGACCCCAATCCCGGGGAACCGGACCTCGCCTGGTACGTCGACAGTCCCGGCCTGGCCGACTGGCTCCGCGGCTGGCTCGACGGCAGCGCCTGGTTCTGCGACGAGTCGGGACTGGGGGAGGAGTTCGACCTGGAGCCGGTCCCCTGGGCCGAGTTCAGGTCCCGGATCTGAACCGCCGGCGCACACCGTAGGCCAGCGCTCCGACGGCCAGCACCGCCGCCCCCGAAACCGCCGCAGCGAGGGGCAGCGCGCAGGCCAGCACCACACAGCCGGACAGCCCGACGACTGCCACGGCCCGACCCTTGAAACCTGAATCGAGAGTCCAAGCAGAAGCGTTCGCGATCGCGTAATAGGCCAGTACTCCGAAGGAGGAGAAACCGATCGCCCCCCGCAGATCGGCGGTGGCCGCGAGTACCGCCACGACCGCACCCACTGCCAGCTCCGCGTGGTGCGGGACCTGGTGCCGGGGATGCACGGCGGCCAGCGTGCGCGGGAGATGGCCGTCCCGGGCCATCGCCAGCGTGGTCCGCGAAACCCCCAGTACGAGCGCCAGCAGAGAGCCCAGCGCCGCCAGGGCCGCACCCACCCGGACGACCGGGACCAGTCCGGGCACGCCGGCCGCCCGGACCGCGTCGGCGAGCGGGGCCGCCGAGCGCGCCAGCCCGTCGGCGCCGAGCACCGACAGCGCGGCCACCGCCACGGCCGCGTACACCAGCAGCGCGATCCCCAGCGCGAGCGGCACCGCCCGCGGGATCGTCCGCTCCGGGTCGCGCACCTCCTCGCCCAGGGTGGTGATCCGGGCGTAGCCCGCGAAGGCGAAGAACAGCAGCCCGGCGCCCTGCAACAACCCCACGGCGTCCCAGTCCGCACCGCCCAGCCGTCCCGCCTCGGCGGCGTCCGAGGTCAGGCACGCGACCACCACCGCGGCCAGCACCGCCAGCACCGCCGCCACGATCAGCCGGGCCAGGCGGGCGGACTTCTGCACACCGCCGTAGCTCGCGGCGGTCAGCGCCACCACCGCCGCGACGGCCACGGCGTGCTGCTGCCCCGGCCAGACGTACGCGCCGACCGTCAGCGCCATCGCCGCGCACGAGGCCGTCTTGCCGATCACGAAGCCCCAGCCGGCCAGGTACCCCCAGAAGGGCCCGAGACGCTCGCGCCCGTAGACGTACGTGCCGCCGGAAGCCGGGTACCGGGCGGCGAGCCGCGCCGAGGAATGCGCGTTGCAGTAGGCGACGACCGCCGCCACCGCGAGGGCGGCGAGGAGCGCGCCGCCCGCCGCCCGGGCCGCAGGGGAGAGGGCGGCGAAGATGCCGGCGCCGACCATCGCGCCGAGTCCGACGACGACGGCGTCGGAGACTCCCAGGGTGCGCTTCAGCTCGTTTGTCACGGGCGGAGGCTAACCGGGCCAGATGAGGTCCTCACGTCCGGGGAGTGGAGTCCGCTCCCGCTCCCACCCTTCGAGGGCCGTCAGACAGGCGTGGTCGAGGTGGCGCAGCCCGCTCAGGTCGAGCCGCACCGGCTCGCCGGGCGGCAGCGCGTCCAGCGCGTCGAGCAGTTTGGGCAGCCGCAGGAAGCTGGCGTTGCCCACCACCCGGACGCACAGCCCGGTCTCCTCCCGCACCTGCTCGATGTGCACGTGGGAGGTTTCCCAGGCCGCCTTGGCGACGGCGAGCCCCAGCCCGAACAGCACCCCCTCGAAGAGGTTGGTGACCACGATCGCGGTGGCCGTGGCCAGCAGCACCACGGCCTCACCCCGGTGTGTCCGCCACAGCGCGTACACCGCCCGGGCGGGCAGCAGCTTCCAGCCCGCGTGCAGCAGCACCCCGGCCAGCGCGGCGAGCGGCACCACCTCCAGCACCTGCGGGAACGCGACGGCGAAGAGCAGCAGCCAGGCGCCGTGGAGCACCCTGGCCGCCCGGGTGCGGGCGCCGGCTTCCACGTTCGCGGAACTGCGCACGATCACCGCGGTCATCGGCAGGGACCCGAGCAGCCCGCACACGGCGTTCCCGAAGCCCTGGGCGACCAGCTCCCGGTCGTAGTCCGTCCTGGGCCCGTCGTGCATCCGGTCGACGGCGGCCGCGCTGAACAGGGTCTCGGCGGAGGCGATCAGCGCGAGCGCTGCCACGGTCCCGAGCGCTCCGGCCGAGGCCAGCACCCCGAAGTCGCCCGCGTCCGGCAGGGCCACCGCGTCCAGTACCCCCGTGACCCGTACGCGCTCGACGGGCAGCCGCAGCAGCGCGGCCGCGGCGGTGGCGGCGGCCACCCCGACGAGCGCCCCGGGCACGAGCCGCCACCGGGCGGGCATCCGGCGCCAGGCGGCCATCACGGCGATCGTCCCCGCCCCGAGAGCCACGGCCGCCCAGTCGGCCCGCGCCCCGAGGTCGTGCACCCCGGCCAGCTTCGCCAGGGTGTGCCCCGGAGCCTCCACCCCGCCCAGCGCGTACAGCTGCCCCGAGATCAGTACGAGCCCGATCCCGGCCAGCATCCCGTGCACGACGGCGACCGAGATCGCCCGGAACCACCGCCCGAGCCGCAGTACCCCCATGCCCAGTTGCACCACCCCGGCGGCCAGCACCAGCACCCCGAGCGCGGGCAGCCCGTAGGACCGCACCGCCTCGTAGACCAGCACGGTGAGTCCCGCCGCGGGCCCGCTCACCTGCAGGGAGCTCCCGCGGAACCAGCCGGTGACCAGCCCCCCGACCACTCCGGTGACGATCCCCAGCTCGGCCGGCACCCCGGATGCGACGGCCACCCCCACGCACAGCGGGAGGGCGACCAGTGCGACGACCACGGACGCCCCGAAGTCTTCGCGAAACGTGCCGGCCCCAGGCATGTGAGAACCCCCTGCCACGCGGTGATGGACGTCACCCAGCGTGGTGGGCGCACTCACCGTCGCCCAAGTGGCCACGGAAGCCCTCGGTGGCGCGTGCGCCGCACACGCCCCGCACACACTCCCGAGGGCCCCCACAACGCCGCGGCCCGGCGGTCCGTCAGGACCACCGGGCCGCGTGGAGGCAGGCCGCCGAGCTGCGTCAGCGGTAGTTCACGAACTGGATCGCGAAGTCCAGGTCCTTGCCCTTGAGGAGCGCCTGGACGGCCTGCAGGTCGTCACGGCTCTTGGAGCTGACGCGCAGCTCGTCGCCCTGGACCTGGGCCTTGACGCCCTTGGGACCCTCGTCCCGGATGATCTTCGCGACCTTCTTGGCGTTCTCCTGGGAGATGCCCTCCTCGATCGAGGCGAAGATCTTGTACTCCTTGCCCGACAGCTGGGGCTCGCCGGCGTCGAGCGCCTTCAGCGAGATGCCGCGCTTGACCAGCTTGGTCTCGAAGACGTCCAGGACGGCCTTCACGCGCTCCTCGGAGTTCGCCTCCATCAGGATCTTCTCGCCGGACCAGGCGATCGTGGCGCCGGTGCCCTTGAAGTCGTAACGCTGGGAGAGTTCCTTGGCGGCCTGGTTGAGGGCGTTGTCGACCTCCTGCCGCTCGACCTTCGAGACGATGTCGAAACTGGAGTCGGCCATGTGCTGTGGCTCCTTGAAGTCGGTTGTGGCGGCCCCGGAGGGCGCGGCCGGACGTCCCCGGCCCGCTCGGCAAAGCCTAGCCACCGCACTCACCGCAGGTGCTGATCAATCCGGTGGCGAAGCACCCCCGGTCATCAGGTATCGTTTACGTCGTTGCCAGGGAGCGCCGCCGGAAGGCGGAAGAAATGGCAGCAACTCTTGGCGGTGTGCCCGAGTGGCCAAAGGGAGCAGACTGTAAATCTGCCGGCTCAGCCTACCCAGGTTCGAACCCTGGCGCCGCCACGCGAGAGAGACCCCCGTTACTCGTAACGGGGGTCTTCTTCGTATTTCGTGCGGGCCGCCGCCCGCCGACCGCATCGTCGCGCCGGCCCGGTCGTTCACCAAGGGTGAAATGGACATCTGACACGCGGGGGAAGGTCGGCGGCGGGGTGCTCATCGCCCTGCTGGGAGCCAGCCTTCCGACACTGGTGGGGGCGGCGCTCGACACCCACGTGGGGAAGCCCTACCAGGAGACCAGGCTCTACTTCGGCACCGCGCGCCCCGGCGGACAGGGCCCGGTCGAGGAGCAGGAGTTCATGCGGTTCCTGGACCGGGAGATCACCCCCGCCTTCCCCGAGGGGCTGACCGTCCACGACGGGTACGGCCAATGGCGGGGCGGCGACGGCAAGGCCGTGCGCGAGACCTCCTACGAGGTGGTGCTGCTCTACCCCGAGAAGGAGGCCAAGGAGCGGAACACGCGCGTCGAGCGGATCCGGCAGGCCTACGAGGACCAGTTCCAGCAG
Source organism: Streptomyces sp. NPDC096339 (assembly GCF_044762985.1). NCBI lineage: Bacteria > Bacillati > Actinomycetota > Actinomycetes > Kitasatosporales > Streptomycetaceae > Streptomyces > Streptomyces sp. NPDC096339. The sequence continues at coordinate 338,230 of NZ_JBIWFI010000004.1, forward strand.
GATTCGGTCGGGCGGTCGGACGACAAGGTGAGCGCCGAGTTCTGAGCCGCCGGATCGAACGGGCGGCGTGGGCTCAGTTGCCCGCCACGTCCTTGACGGCCACCGCCACAGGCGTGGAGCCCGTGGTCAGTTCCAGCGTCAGGCCCGCGGTCGCCGGAGTCTCGATCAGCTCGGCCAGCACCGCCGCCACATCGTCCCGCGGGACGGTCCCGCGGCCCGTGTGCGCCTCCAGGCGGACCAGGCCCGTACCGGCGTCGTCGACCAGCGAGCCGGGGCGCAGCACCGTCCACTCCAGACCCAGCCGGGTACGGACGTGGTCGTCGGCCTCGCCCTTGGCCCGCAGGTAGACGTCGAAGACGTCGTCGCCCTCGTGCCACGCGTCGGCGCCCATCGAAGAAACCATCAGGAAGCGGCGCACGCCCGCCCGTTCGGCCGCGTCGGCGAAGAGCACCGCCGCGGCCCGGTCCACGGTGTCCTTGCGTGCGATGCCGCTGCCGGGACCGGCACCGGCCGCGAACACCACGGCGTCCGCTCCGTGCAGGATCCCGGCCACGTGCTCGACCGACGCCGACTCCAGATCGCACAGCACCGGTTCGGCGCCCGCCTCCCTGAGGTCGTTGCCCTGCGCCGGGTCGCGGATGATGCCCGCCACCTCGTACCCGCCCGCGGCGAGCAGGCGCTCCAGCCGCAGCGCGATCTGACCGTGTCCACCAGCGATGACGATGCGCATGTCCCGACCGTACGACGAGCCGGGCGCCCCCGCCCGCGACGGCGCGGGAAAGCTCAGGGTCCGGGCTCCGTACGGCCCTGCCGGGGCAGGTCCAGGGCCACCGCGACGGCGGAGTCGCAGTACTCCCGTACGGCACTCGTACGGGCTACGACGCGCCCGCGGTGGATCACGATGCGGCTGTACGCGAGGGACAGCACGCCCGCGATCCGGTCCCCGCGCACGGCGAGCAGCTCCGCCGGGAACCCGGCCTCCACCCGCACCTCCGGCAGGCCCATGGCCTCGCGGGCGCAGGCGCTGACCGACTCGTACGCCTCCGCGGCCCGCAGGCCGCCCTGGGAGGCCAGCAGGTAAGCGGCCTCCAGCGGGTCGCCGCGGCCGACCGGGTTCCCGGCGTCCCGCAGCGCCCCGCTGCCGGCCGAGACGCGCACCCCGGCGGTCCGCAGCAGCCGCACGGGCGCGGTGCGCAGCCCGCGGCGCTCCAGGGCCGCGCAGTCGCCCTGCGGGAGGCAGGTCACCCGTACGCCGGCCGCGGCCAGCTGGTCGGCGGCGCGGGTCGCCGCGTCGAGGGGGAGCCGGGACAGGCCGCCGCAGGGGCCGATGGTCACCCCGGGGCGCAGTCCGCCTGCCATCGCCGCGAGCCGGGAGAGGCGGGCCGGGTCGTCACCGTCCGTGTGCAGGTCCACGGGGCAGCCGTGCTCGCCGGCGAGATCCAGGACGGCTTCGAGGAAGCCGGTCGGGTCCGGGTCCAGGTCCGGGCAGCCGCCGATCACCGAGGCGCCCATCTTGACCGCGTCCCGCAGCATGGCGAGCCCGTCCCCGCCGGCCACTCCGGTCAGCAGCCGGGGTACGGCCACGGTGGTCAGGTCGGTGAGCCCGCGCAGCGAGCGGCGGGCCTGGAGCACGGCTTCCAGGGGGCCCAGGCCGTGGACGTCGCCGATCCGCACGTGCGAGCGCACGGCGGTGGCGCCGTGGCCGAGCTGGAGCAGTGCGGCCTCGGTGGCCCGCCGCTGGACCTCGTCCGGGGTGTAGGAGACGGGCCCGTCGCCGTCGGCGGTCAGGGCGGTGTCCCCGTGGGCGTGCGGCTCGGCGGGGGCGGGGAGCAGCAGATAGCCGGTGAGGTCCACCCGGGACAGCGCGGGGGAGGGCAGGCTGCCCGCGGTGCCCACGGCCTGGATGCGGCCGCCGCTGAGGCGGACGTCGACGGTCCGGCCATCGGTGAGGCGGGCCCCCGCGAGCAGCAGGGTGGTGGCTTCGGCGGCGGCCGCGTTACCGAGACCGCCGCCCTCGCCACGGCCGTTGCGCGGGGAGTGGGACGGCTGCTGCGGCTGGCTGTCGGACATCGCGCTCCTGCGGTGGCTCGGGCGGTTCCTGGGCCTTTGACCGCGGCCCGTGGCCCAAGATCACGCAGCGTGCTCAGAGCCTAGGGCGCGGCGCACCCCGCTTCAGGGAAGAGCGCAATAGTCGTACCGGTGTGGTGCCCACGCGCCCTGGCGCGCGGAGGTGAGCCGGGGGTGACCCCGGACACATTCGGGGTGGGAATGGGGGTCGGGGAGGCCCCGAAGCCGATCAAGAAAGGCGGCCGGACCCCCTCGGAGCCCTGTTCCCGCAAAGGATTTGGGCGATGGGCGGGCAACCGTGTAATGTCTTCATCGCTCGCCCCAATAGCTCAGTCGGTAGAGCGTCTCCATGGTAAGGAGAAGGTCTGCGGTTCGATTCCGCATTGGGGCTCTGGTGAGAGAGGTTCCCCACCCTCGGGTGGGGAGCTGATCACATCAAAGCGGCGTAGCTCAGTCGGTAGAGCAAGCGGCTCATAATCGCTGTGTCACCGGTTCAAGTCCGGTCGCCGCTACACCCAGTAGCCGATTGCGGGGTCGGTCTCCCGATCGGCTACTCTTTTATGCGTTCATCCGTCCCATAGTCCGTCAAGGAGCACTCACGTGGCTGCCACCGACGTCCGCCCGAAGATCACGCTGGCCTGCGTGGAGTGCAAGGAGCGGAACTACATCACCAAGAAGAACCGGCGTAACAACCCGGACCGTCTTGAGATGAAGAAGCACTGCCCGCGCTGCAACTCGCACACCGCGCACCGCGAGACCCGCTGACCCCAGCGAAGTCTCGAATACAGGCAACGTCATGAGGTCGTCCCCTTTACAGGGGGCGGCCTCGTGCCGTTTCCGGGCGTCCGCCCCGGCCCCGGCTGTCCGCCGTCTTGTCCTTGTGATGCACCCGTTTCTTTGTGGAGGTAGTGAGTCATGGCTCTCGACCAGTCCTTCGTGGGGCGGAGCTACCCGCCCACCGATCCGTATGAGGTCGGCCGGGAGAAGATCCGCGAGTTCGCGGTCGCGGTGGGTGACGCCAATCCCGTCTGCACGGACCCCGAAGCCGCCAAGGCGTACGGCTACTCCGATGTGATCGCTCCGCCTACCTTCGTGTTCGCCATCACTTTCGCCGCGGCGAGCCAGGTGATCGAGGACCCGCAGCTCGGGCTGGACTACAGCCGCGTCGTGCACGGCGACCAGAAGTTCGCCTACTCCCGCCCGGTGCGCGCCGGCGACCGCCTCTCGGTGACCTCCACCATCGAGGCCGTGAAGTCGATGGCGGGCAACGACATCATCGACATCCGTGGCGAGGTCCACGACGAGACCGGTGAGCACGTGGTGACGGCATGGACGAAGCTCGTCTCCCGCGCCCCCGAGGAGGCCTGACATGGCAGCGCAGATCCAGTACGACGACGTCGAGGTCGGCACCGAACTGCCGGCGGCCTCCTTCCCCGTGACGCGCGCCACGCTGGTGCGGTACGCGGGGGCCTCCGGTGACTTCAACCCGATCCACTGGAACGAGAAGTTCGCCAAGGAGGTCGGACTGCCGGACGTGATCGCGCACGGCATGTTCACCATGGCCGAGGCGATCCGCGTGGTCACCGACTGGGTCGGCGACCCGGGCGCGGTGGTCGAGTACGGCGTGCGCTTCACGAAGCCGGTCGTCGTCCCGAACGACGACCAGGGCGGGCTGATCGAGGTGACGGCCAAGGTCGCGGCGAAACTCGACGACAATCGGGTCCGCGTGGACCTGACGGCGATGAGCGCGGGCCAGAAGGTCCTGGGCATGTCGCGCGCGGTGGTCGCGCTGGGCTGAGGGCGCGGGGTGGGCGGGGTACGGGTTTACGCGCGTGCGGGGCCTCCACCCCCTCGGGCCACCGCCCCGGACCGGGGGCTGCCCACCCGCCTGCCCACCCGCCCGGGTGCGTGCCGGATCGTGGGCGGCTCCCTGGGTGACCGGCTCTGGGCGGCTCCCTCTGCGGAGGGGGCTTTGCCCTTTCGGGCGCCGCTCCCGGGTGGCGGTCACGCACCCCAGGCCCGGAGGCTGGGCGGGGGTGGGGAGGCGGGTTGGCGGTGCCTCGGCCGGTCGGGACCGGAGAGGGCTTGGGGGGTTCCCGGCTGCCCCATCGTCCTTCCGCGTCGGGCCGGCCTGTCAAGGGCGCTCCTC